>NZ_JBVJBI010000028.1:0-109726 GCF_055589745.1 Kitasatospora sp. NPDC041917
GACGCCATGTCACCACCCGGAGCGCGGAGAACACCGAAACTGTGACGCGAAGCGCCTCACGTGGCGACCGCAGATCTCAAGACCAGCTCACTAGGGCGTGGTCTCCGGACAGGGGCCGGACAGGGGCCGGGCCGGACGTGGTCTCGGGCCTGGGGCCGGACAGGGGGGAACCCCGGCGGCCCCAGGCCCGCCGGGGTTCCCCGGGCGCGACGGCTCAGGCCGCGCCCGCACCGGTGAGTGCACGTACCTCCAGCTCGGCGAACCGGTCCGGATCGGCGGGCTCGGACGAGGTGACCGTCCCGACCCAGCCGGCCAGGAAGCCCAGCGGGATGGAGACGATGCCCGGGTTCTCCAGCGGGAACCAGTGGAAGTCGAGGCCCGGGAAGAGCGCCTCGGGGGAACCGGACACCACCGGCGAGAAGAACACCAGCACGATCGCCGGAACCAGCCCGCCGTACACCGCCCAGACCGCGCCGCGAGCGGTGAACCGCGACCAGAACAGGCTGTACAGCAGCACCGGCAGGTTGGAGGACGCGGCGACGGCGAAGGCCAGGCCCACCAGGAAGGCGACGTTCAGCTGCTGGGCGAAGAGGCTGATCACGATCGCCGTCGCACCGATCCCGGCGGCGGCGAACCGGGCGACCACCACCTCCTGCTGCTCACTGAGCTCGGAGACCGGTTCCTCCGCCGCCCGGGAGGCCGGGACGGTCTCGCCCCGGCGGCGCCGCCCGCGGCCGTTCTTCAACTGTTCGCGGCTCTTCAGCTGTTCGCGGCTCGGCCGGGCGCGCCAGGCGCCGGCCCAGATGTCGTGGGCGAAGGCCGCCGAGGAGGCCAGGGTCAGCCCGGCGACCACCGCGAGGATGGTGGCGAAGGCGATCGCCGAGATCAGGGCGAACAGGAGCACCCCGCCGGTACTGCCGTTGCCGCCGCCGAGCACCAGGGCGAGCAGCGGAACGGCGGTGTTCCCGGCCGAGTTGGCGTGCCGCACCTCGGCCGAGCCGATCAGCGCGGTGGCGCCGAGGCCGAGCACGATGGCCATCAGGTAGAAGCTGCCGACCAGGCCGATCGCCCACATCGTGGAGCGGCGGGCGGCCCGCGCGGTGGGCACCGTGTAGAAGCGGGACAGGATGTGCGGCAGGCCCGCGGTGCCGAGCACCAGGCCGAGCCCGAGGCTGACGAAGTCCAGCCGGCTGGTGATGCTGCCGCCGTACTTGAGCCCGGGCTCCAGGTAGCGCTGCCCGGCGCCGCTGTGCTGGGCGGCCTCGCGCATCAGCTCGCCGAGGTCCCCGTGGAAGCGGACCACCAGCAGCACCGTGAGCAGCACCGAACCGCCGGTCAGCAGGAAGGCCTTGATGATCTGGATCCAGGTGGTGGCCCGCATCCCGCCGATGGTGACGTAGACGATCATCAGGGCGCCGACCGCGATGATGGTCCAGGTGCGGGCGTGCGGGCTGCCGGTGCCGAGCAGGAGGGCGACCAGCGAACCGGCGCCGACCATCTGGGCCACCAGGTAGAGCAGGGTGACCACGACGCTGGCACCACCGGCCGCGGCGCGCACCTTGCGACGGCGCAGCCGCAGCGCGAGGACGTCGGCGAGGGTGTACCGGCCCGCGTTGCGGACGAGTTCGGCGACCAGCATCAGCACGACCAGCCAGGCGACCAGGAAGCCGATGCTGTAGAGCACGCCGTCGTAGCCGTACAGCGCGATCAGCCCGGCGACGCCCAGGAAGGACGCGGCGGAGAGGTAGTCCCCGGAGAGCGCGAAGCCGTTCTGCAGCGGGGTGAAGTCGCGGCCGCCGGCGAAGAAGTCCTCGGCGGCGTTGCCCTGGCGGCCGACCCAGAGGGTGACCCCCAGGGTGACCAGGACGACGACGGCGAACAGCGCGATGGCGAGCGAGTGGTGGTCGCCGGTGGGGGCGACCGGCGGCGGGGTGGCGGTCGACACCACGGTCCGGACGGCGGTCTGCACCGCGGCCTTGGCCGCATCGGTGGGCACGGTGGCCAGCAGGGGCGTCATCGCAGCTGGTCCTGGGTGTCCCAGCGCAGGCCCAGGGCGGCGCGGTCGCGCTTGGTCCGGGAGTTGCGGGCGTAGAGCCAGGTGAGCAGGAAGGTCGAGGCGAACTGCAGCAGCCCCAGCAGCCAGGCCACGTTGAGCGGGCCGGCCACCGTCCTGCGCATCAGGTCGGGGGCACCCGCCTGGGCGGCGACGTACAGCAGGTACCAGGCGAGGAAGGCCCCGGTGATCGGGAAGACGAAGGTCCGGTAGCTGCGGCGGATCTGCAGGAACGTCTCGCTGGCCTGAACCGTCCGGTAGACCTCGGTGCGGTCGGCGACCGGTTCCTCGTCGAGTGGTGCGTGCGGTGCGGCCGGGGCCGCCGGATCGGCTGGGATGCTCTGGGCGAACGGCTCGACGGCGGCCCCGTGGACCGGTGCGCCGACGGCCACTGACCCGACGGCGGCCTCTGCCGACCGGGCCGTAGGAACGTGGTCCGTGGGGGCGGGGCCCGACTGCGCCGGTACCGCCGTCCGGCGGTGCGCAGCCGATGGCTCGGCGGACTCAACGGGGGTACCGGCGGCCGCAGCGGCCCACCAGTCGAATTGCTGTCCCGGGCCGGGACTGCTCGTCTGCTGCTGTGGCACTGCTGCTCCTGGACGGCCGGATGTTCTGACCCGAACCATGATGGCGGCCCTAGGAGAGCGCCCCTGACCATCGCAGATACGTTCACTCGATGAGGTGATCGATCATCCGACAGACACTCATCGGACTACTGCTGCGTCCCAGTGATTCCGTGTCGGAACGCGTACGCGACCGCCTGAGCCCGGTCCCGCACCGCGGTCTTGGCGAACAGATTGTTGATGTGGGTCTTCACGGTCGCCTGGCTGACGAACAGCCGCTGGGCGATCTCGGCGTTGGACAGCCCCTCGGCGATCAGCGCCAGCACCTCGGCCTCCCGGACGGTCAGCCCGTCGGGCAGCTCCCCCGACCGGGTTCCGGGCCTCCCGGCAGCCGGCCCGGCGTCGCCGTGCTGCTCCGAAAGCCTTTCCAGCAGCCGGAGTTGGACCTGCGGGGAGAGCCCGGCGGCACCCGAGCGGACGTCCGCGACGGCCCGGGCGATCTCCTCGGCGCCGGCGTCCTTGGTGAGGTAGCCGCGCGCCCCGGCCCGGAGCGCCGGGAACAGCGAGTCGTCGTCGGCGTAGGTGGTGAGCACCACGACCTCGGTCTCCGGGTGCGCCGCGCGGATCCGCCTCGTCGCCTCGACCCCGTCGCAGCGCGGCATCCGCAGATCCATCAGCACCACGTCCGGGTGATGACGCTCCACCAGGGCGACGGCCTCCTCCCCGTCCCCGGCCGCACCGACCACCTCGATGCCGGGCAACAGCCCCAGCAGCATCACGATGCCCTCGCGCACCACCGTCTGGTCGTCCGCGACCACCACCCTGATCGCCCCCGCACCGCCCATGTGCTCACTCATGCCGGCACCCGCAGCAGCACGCGCCACCCTCCGTCCTGCGGGCCCGCCAGCAGCGTGCCCCCGAGCAGTTCCGCGCGTTCGCGCATTCCCAGCAGACCGTACCCGCTGCCACTGGCGGCCAGCTCCTCCGACGGGGACTCACCGGCGGATTGGCCGCGCGGCGGCCGGGTGTTGCACACCTCCAGCTCCACCGCGCCGTCCAGGTAGCGCAGTTCGACGGAGCCGCGGGCCCCGGACGCGTGCTTGCGGACGTTGGTCATCGCCTCCTGCGCGGTGCGCCGCACCGCGAGGGCGGCCTCGGCGGCGAGCGGACGGGGCGTGCCGGTGACGGTGAGGGCGGCCCGCTCCCGACCGGTCAGCTCGACCAGGAACTCCCCGACCGGGGTGAGCTCCCCGCGCAGCGCGGACAGTGCCTGGCGGGTCTCGACCAGCCCGTCCTGCGCCATCCGCCGGGCGGCGACGACCCGTTCACGGATCTGCTCGCGGTCCGTCCCGGCGTCCAGCATCAGCCGGGCCGCCTCCAGGTGGACGAGCTGCGCGGAGAGGCTGTGGGCGAGCACGTCGTGGATCTCCCGCGCGATCCTGGCCCGTTCGGCGAGCGCCGCGCTCTCCGCCTGGGCGGCCTGGGCGGCCCGCTCCTGGGCGAGCAGCCGGCGGGCGGTGCCGCGCGCCTCGATGTCCAGCCGCAGCAGGCAGCCGACCAGGACGGAGCCCCCGACGGTGGCGGCGTTGCCGAGCCAGCCCGCCGGGGAGGCCGCCGTGTACGAACCCAGCGCCGCCGCCGCGACGACCAGCGCGGGCGCGGGCGGCAGCCGGATCAGAGCCGTCACGGTCAACCCGATCCACAGGAAGTAGGCCAGCGTGTGGGCCAGCCCCCGGTCGGCGAGCCAGCCGCCGCCGACCAGGCCGGCGGCCAGCAGGTACGAGACCGCCGGGCGCTGCTCCCGGGTGACCCGCAGGTACGCCGTGCAGAGGGCGACGGCCGCGACCAGCCCGGCCGCCGCGGCCGCCACCGTCCAGCCGGTGTACCTGCCGCCGGAGAAGGTCCCCCAGCCGACGACGACCAGCAGGACGCTCCGGCCGAACACGGACAGGACCCGCCGCGGCCGGCTCTCGTCCTCGTGGCCGATCCCTTCCCGGGACGGCCAGCGGGTCCAGTACCACCCGGCCACGGGGCCTCCTCGATGCTCACGGCGGCGGGTCAGTGCAGTGCGGCGGCGGGCCGCGAGGGCTCCAGCGTCCGGGCCCTCCAGTTCACCACGAAGGAGCGGACCAGCAGCAGGACCGCCATGCCCAGCATCAGCGAACTGCCCGCCTGGTGGACGTGCAGGGCCGCACCGACCGCGTACAGGCCGATCCGGACGGCGATCATCCCGCACCAGGCGGCCACGGTGGCCCTGGTGCCCTTGACCAGGACGCTGCCGTCGGAGGCCCGCCAGATCCGGACGGTCCAGCCCCAGACCGTGCCCATCGCGAGCACGGCGACCAGTCCGGCGGCCAGCAGCCCGGCGGAGAGCGCGGTGTGCCGGTGGTCGACGAGCTGCGGGTCGCGCAGCGCGAGCGCGCCCAGGATCAGCGGCAGCAGCCAGAAACGGCGCTCGGTGTCCAGGCGCTGGACGCGCATCTGGCGCTGGACCACCAGGACCACCACCGCGAGGCCTACGAGGATGTTGGCGATGGAACCCATCGAATTCTCCGTCCCGGGGAGAGGCTTGTTGCTGACCTCTCCGACGCTACGGATCCGGCGCTTCCCGCTGATCGGAGCCGGGGTGGAGCACGGGTGGAACCGGCAGCGCGAGGGCCCTCCACCCACGGGTGGAGGGCCCTCGCGCACGGCCGGGATCAGGCGTCGATGCGGGAGCGGTCCAGGGTGGCCGCCGAGTCCACGATGAACTCCTTGCGGGGGGCGACGTCGTTGCCCATCAGCAGGTCGAAGATCCTCTCGGCCTGCTCCAGGTCGCCCAGGTTGATCCGGCGCAGCGTGCGGTGGCGCGGGTCCATGGTGGTCTCGGCCAGCTGGTCGGCGTCCATCTCGCCCAGGCCCTTGTAACGCTGCACCGGCTCCTTCCAGCGCTGGTTCTTGCGCTGGAACTCCAGCAGCGTGGAGCGCAGTTCGGCGTCGGAGTAGGTGTAGTGGTACTTCTCCTGGCCGCGCTTGGGGCTGGTGAGCTCGATCCGGTGCAGCGGCGGCACGGCGGCGAAGACCCGGCCCTGCTCGACCATCGGCCGCATGTAGCGGTGGAAGAGGGTGAGCAGCAGGGTGCGGATGTGCGAACCGTCGACGTCGGCGTCGGCCATGAAGATGACCCGGCCGTAGCGGGCCTGGTCGATGTCGAAGGTGCGGCCCGAGCCGGCCCCTATCACCTGGATGATCGCGGCGCACTCGGCGTTCTTGAGCATGTCGCTCACCGAGGCCTTCTGCACGTTGAGGATCTTGCCGCGGATCGGCAGCAGCGCCTGGAACTCGGAGTTGCGGGCGAGCTTGGCGGTGCCGAGCGCGGAGTCCCCCTCGACGATGAACAGTTCGCTGCGGTCGACGTCGTCGCTGCGGCAGTCGGCCAGCTTGGCGGGCAGCGAGCTGGTCTCCAGCGCGGTCTTGCGGCGCTGGGCCTCCTTGTGCTGCCGGGCGGCGACCCGGGTGCGGGCGGCCGCGACGACCTTGTCGAGCACGGCCCGGGCCTGGAGCTTCTGGTCCTTCTTGGCCGAGGTCAGGAAGGCCTTGAGCTCCTTGGCGACGACGGCCGCGACGATCCGGTTGGCCGCCGAGGTGCCGAGCACCTCCTTGGTCTGGCCCTCGAACTGCGGCTCGGCGAGCCGGACGGTGACCACCGCGGTGAGGCCCTCGGTGGCGTCGTCCTTGGTGATGTCGTCCTCGGCGACGCGCAGCAGCTTGCCCGCGCGCAGCGCCTCGTTGACCGTCTTGGCCAGCGAGCGCTCGAAACCGGTGACGTGGGTGCCGCCCTTGGGGGTGGCGATGATGTTGACGAAGGAGCGCAGCGTGGTGTCGTAGCCGGTCCCCCAGCGCAGCGCGATGTCCACACCGAGGTGACGGGTGACCTCGGTGGGGGTCATGTGCCCGAGGTCGTCCAGGACCGGCACGGTCTCCTTGAAGGTGCCCTCGCCGTGCAGCCGCACCACGTCGCAGACCGGCTTGTCGGGGGCCAGGAACTCGCAGAACTCGGCGATGCCGCCGTCGAAGCGGAAGGTGCTCTCCTCGACCTTCTCGCTCTCGGTGAGCCGCTCGTCACGCACCACGATGGTGAGGCCGGGGACCAGGAAGGCGGTCTGCCGGGCGCGGCTGTGCAGCGTCTCCAGGGAGAGCTTGGCGTCCTTGAGGAAGATCTGCCGGTCGGCCCAGTAGCGGATCCGGGTGCCGGTGCGGGTCTTCGGCACCTTGCGGGCCCTGGTCAGGCCGTTGCCGGGCTCGAAGGGCGCGTCCGGGCTGGTCTCGGTGAAGAGGCCGGGGGTGCCGCGGCGGAAGCTGATCGCGTGGGTGTGCCCGCCGCGGTCGACCTCGACGTCGAGGCGGGCGGAGAGCGCGTTGACGACCGAGGCGCCGACGCCGTGCAGGCCGCCGGAGGCCGCGTAGGAGCCGCCGCCGAACTTGCCGCCGGCGTGCAGCTTGGTCATCACGACCTCGACGCCGGACAGCCCGGTCTTGGGTTCGACGTCGACCGGGATGCCGCGCCCGTTGTCCCGGACCTCGACCGAGGAGTCGGGGTGCAGCACGACGTCGATGCGGTCGCAGTAGCCGCCGAGCGCCTCGTCGACGGAGTTGTCGATGATCTCCCAGAGGCAGTGCATCAGACCGCGGCTGTCGGTCGAGCCGATGTACATGCCGGGGCGCTTGCGGACCGCCTCCAGGCCCTCCAGGACGAGCAGGTGCCGCGCGGTGTAGTTGGAACCGTCGTCGCCGGCCAGCAGCGCGGACGGCACGGTCGTTTCGGCACTCACGCGGCACTCTCCTCGGTGAAGTTCTGTCTCATCGGTCACATCCGGACGCATCCGGACCAAACGCCAGTGCAGCACGCCGCACCGACACCCGTCGCCCTGCGTGCCCGAGCCCCTGCGCCGGGTGCACAGCACGTCGGGCCGGCCCCGCGCAGCTTGTACGCGCTGCGCGAACAAGCACCGGACCCGGGTACGGACCCCGGGGGCGCCATCTCCTCCCGGTACCACCGGTCCTGGCGGATCGTGGGACCCGGCACAGGCTCCGGAACTGCCGTTATGCAGGCTACCGGGGCCCGGGGCGGGGCTTATGCTCCAACCCGGCAGAGGATTATGCTACGCGGACCTCGTACCCGATCCCGATCGGGCGTTCGAGCGACGGGCGGATCCCGGGAATCGGCACGCATGAACCACCGACGCCCGGGGCACGTCCTCATCAACACAGCAGAATCCTCAGAGAAGAAAAGCCACGAGCGGGAACGTTTTCGGCCTGGTTGGATGTTGACCCTGGTACGACAGCTCGTCGAGCTAGAGAAGAGGCGACGTGACTACTGTTCTGACCCCTGCGAGCCCGCTGACCGCGGCTGACCGCTGCGACCGCTGCGGCGCCCAGGCCTACCTGCGCGTCGTACTCGCCAGCGGCGGAGAGCTGCTCTTCTGCGCCCACCACGGCCGGAAGTTCGAGCCCGAGCTCAAGAAGATCGCCGTGGAGATACAGGACGAGAGCGGCCGTCTCACCACGACCACCGCCACGGCGACCGAAGACGAGCGCTGATCCCGGGCGCCAAAACCAGCAGCCGGCGTCGAGCTGTGTCCGGTCGTGCACCGCGCGCGACCGGTGGGCCGGGCGGCTGACCCCCTCGGGGGCCGGCCGCCCGGCTCTGCTGTACCCCCGGGCACCCTCCCGGGTCCGGTGACAGCCCGGCCACGACTGCCGACGCCGCGTCAGAACCCGGCGTCAGCACGTGACTGGGCGCACACCCACCGCGACGTCCGCGGCACCGGGCACACCGCGTCCGCGGGCGTTCACAGGACCGAGCGCACCGCGTCGGCGACCGAGGACACCCTGGTGTAGACACCCGGGTGGGCCGCCTCGGCGCAGCCCGTCCCCCAGGACACCAGGCCCACCAGCCGGCCCTCGACGATCATCGGGCCGCCGCTGTCGCCCTGGCAGGCGTCCTTGCCGCCCCGCTCCTCGCCCGCGCAGACCATGCCCCGGGCGTCGAACTTTCCGTCCCGCCCGCCCGGGTACGCCTGCGCACAGGCCCCGTCCGGCACGATCGGCACGGACACCCCGCGCAGCGTGGGCGAGTAGTCGCCCCGCCCGGTGGTGTCGCCCCAGCCGTACACCTGCGTCGTGGTCCCGGCCAGGTACGGCGCCGTCTCGCCCTGGCCGACCAGCTCGACCACCGGCCGGGCGCCCTGGGACTCGGCCAGGGTGATCACCGCGACGTCGTTCATGTTCGCGTCGAAGGAGTAGTCGGGGTGGATCCAGACCGACCGCACCGCCACCTCGCGGCCGGCCGTGCCGCGCATGTCGTCCCGGCCGACGATCACCTTGAGGCCCGGCCGCTCCACCCGGCCCTTGCCCTCGTCGTAGAAGCAGTGCGCGGCCGTGACCACCTTGGTCGGGGTGACCAGCGCGCCCCCGCAGAACTGGCCGGAACGGCCGCTGCCGAACTGCTGGCGGCTGGACAGCGCCACGATCCACGGGTGGTCCTCGGTGCTCGCCGCCGTGCCGCCGACCACCCGGCGCTGGGCCTCGGCCGGCGCCGCGCCGCCGAGGGCGACCAGCGGGACGGGCACGGCGGCCAGCAGCGCCAGCACGGCGGCCCTGCGGCGGCGGCCCGCCCGGCCGACGGCCGGATCGGCCGGATCGGCGAGGTCTGCCGGAAACAGGATGGGCGTCGGCAGGTCAGTGCGGTCCGGCTCGGTCGGCACCGTGACTCCAGGAGGCTCGGAAGCAGGCAACCGGCACAGCGTAGGTGACCGGCTACACCGTGCGACCACTTCCCGCCGCGCCGCCACCCGGACGAGCGACAACCAGCACCCGGACGCTGACACGCCCGGGCCCGGACAGCCGCGAAGGCCCGGAGCCGTGCGGCTCCGGGCCTTCGCATGGAACGACTGCCGTCGATCAGTCCAGGTAGTCGCGCAGCACCTGGGAGCGCGACGGGTGGCGCAGCTTCGACATGGTCTTCGACTCGATCTGGCGGATGCGCTCACGGGTGACCCCGTACACCTTGCCGATCTCGTCCAGCGTCTTCGGCTGGCCGTCGGTCAGACCGAAGCGCATCGAGACCACGCCCGCCTCGCGCTCGGACAGGGTGTCCAGCACCGAGTGCAGCTGCTCCTGGAGCAGGGTGAAGGAGACCGCGTCGGCCGGGACGACCGCCTCGGAGTCCTCGATCAGGTCACCGAACTCGCTGTCGCCGTCCTCGCCCAGCGGGGTGTGCAGCGAGATCGGCTCACGGCCGTACTTCTGGACCTCGATGACCTTCTCGGGGGTCATGTCGAGTTCCTTGGCCAGCTCCTCCGGGGTGGGCTCGCGGCCCAGGTCCTGGAGCATCTGGCGCTGGACGCGGGCCAGCTTGTTGATGACCTCGACCATGTGCACCGGGATGCGGATGGTGCGGGCCTGGTCGGCCATGGCGCGGGTGATCGCCTGGCGGATCCACCAGGTGGCGTAGGTCGAGAACTTGTAGCCCTTGGTGTAGTCGAACTTCTCGACCGCACGGATCAGACCGAGGTTGCCCTCCTGGATCAGGTCCAGGAAGAGCATGCCGCGACCGGTGTAGCGCTTGGCCAGCGAGACCACCAGACGGAGGTTGGCCTCCAGCAGGTGGTTCTTGGCCCGGCGGCCGTCCTCGGCGATGATCTCCAGCTCGCGCTTGAGCTTCGGGGCGAGCTTGTCGGCGGCCGAGAGCTTGTCCTCGGCGAACAGACCGGCCTCGATGCGCTTGGCGAGCTCGACCTCCTGCTCGGCGTTGAGCAGCGGGACCTTGCCGATCTGCTTCAGGTAGTCCTTGACCGGGTCGGCGGTGGCGCCGGCGACGGCGACCTGCTGGGCCGGCGCGTCGTCCTCGTCGTCGTCGGAGAGGACGAAGCCCTCCGACTCCTCCTCCGGACCGGTGCCCTCGGCCTCGGTCTTGTCACCGGGCAGCGCGACGTCCTCGAGCAGCTCCTCCTCGCCGAGCAGCTCCTCGTCGCCCTTGGCGGTCTTGCCGGCGGCGGTCTTCTTGGCGGCGGTCTTCTTGGCCGGCGCGGCGGTCTTCTTGGCGGCGGCCTTCTTGGCCGGCGCGGCCTTCTTGGCGGGAGCCGCCTTCACCCCGGCGACGACGCCGGTCGTCTCCTCGACGGTGATCTCGGCGGAGACGGTGGGAGCCGTGGCCGCGGCGGCGACGACGGCCGGAGCCGCGACGGGAGCGCCGGGGGCGATCCGCACGGGCGGCTTGGTCGGGGCCGACGGGGTCCGGGTGGTGACAGCCTTGGTGGCGGTGCGCTTGGTGGGGCTCTTGGCAGCAACGCTCTTGCGCTTGGCGCCGGCCGGTTCGGCCGCGCTGACCATGAGGTCCACGCCCTCCTCAATCAGCACCTGATTGAGGCTGCGCATGACGTTCTTCCACTTGGTGACCGGGATCTGGTCCGCCTCGAACGCCTGGCGCACGTCGTCACCGGCGATCTGCCCCTGGGCCTTGCCCCGCTCGATGAGAGCCAGCAGAGCCGCGGACTCGGCGATCTCGGGGGGAAGCGAACGGGATGTGCTGGCCGACACGAACAACCTCTCGGACGATGAGTGGATCTCGAACCCGTACCGGCCGCCCGAGCGGGCGGGGAAGGAGATCGCGCGTCGGACGCGCGGTGTCGATTCCGACCGACTCGGGCTTGAGGACTGGGTTTGCAGGACGGCAGCAGCGCCGCGGACCAACACAGCATTCTGACATGTTGGAGTATTCCGGAGCTGCTTCCGCTCAGGACACATCGCTGCTACTCGTCAAGTGTTACGCATGGCCTTCGTGTCGCGGGTCACACCATCCGGCGCCCGCAACCCGGAGCCGGTTCCATCATCGCGCACTCACCGGTGAATCTATTGTCATGGACAAGTCCGACGTGGGCCCGCTTTCGCCACCCGCTTTCGCCACCCGCATTCGCCGGGCCGCTCCCGGCGGTTCGCCCCCCTGGGGACTCCGCCCCTCGGGCCACGCGGCCTCCGCCGGCTCTGCCCGGTGGGACGGCGGCATGCGGAAGCCCCCCGGCTGCGCCGCGCGGTGCGGCCGGAGGGCCCGGGCGGAGCGGGCCGCCGCCGTCCGGCGCCTCCGCTCGTGGAAAACAGCCCGTTCAGTGCTCCCTGGGCGCGGGAACGGAGGGCTCGATCTCGGGATGGACGGTGAGCAGCGCCCGCATCGCGACCTCGCCCGCGGCGCCGTCGCCGGCGCCCAGCGCCTCCACCAGCCGGGCGTGCAGGCTGACCGAGGACTCCGTGGGGCGCTCGCAGGAGATCGCCGGACCGCCCGAGACCTGCAGCGCGCAGGCGACGATCCCGGACAGGTGCTCCAGCATCCGGTTGCCGGCCATCTGGAGGACCAGGCCGTGCAGCTCGGCGTCGGCCCGGGTGTAGGTCGAGAGGTCGGCCTGGGAGGCGGCGTGGCTCATGATCTCGACCAGCTCGGCCAGGCGCTGCTGGACGTCCTCCCGGCCGTGGCCGGAGGCGAGCCGGGCGGCCAGCGGCTCGATCGCCCAGCGGAGCTCGAACAGCTCCCGGCGCTGCTCGTCCCGCTGCGGCCCGAAGGCGCGCCACTCGATGATGTCCGGGTCCAGCAGGTTCCAGTCGCCGACCGGACGGACCCGGGTGCCGACGTTCGGCCGGGCGCTGACCAGGCCCTTGGCCTCCAGCACGCGCAGCGACTCGCGGACGACGGTGCGGGAGACCTCGAACCGCTGGCCGATCTCCTCGGGCACCAGCGGGCGGTCGGCACCGAGGTCGCCGGAGACGATCATCTGACCGAGCTGCTGGACCAGCTGGCCGTGCAGACCACGGCCCCGGCTGCTGGTGGTCTTGCGGCCGACCCGGGCGATGTCCGACTCGGCGCCCTCCCAGCGGGGCACCGGCGGGGTCGGCCGGTCGGCGTACGAGAAGCGGTCCAGGTCGCCGGGACCGTGGATGGGCCCTTCGGCGGAACGGGCGGGGGTCATGGTGGGGTGCGCAAGGGTACTCACGCCTCCTTTGTCGGCGATCGGCAGGCGTGGCTTGAGAATTCTCGTGAAAAGCACACGAAAGGGTGATCGACCGTGACTGGATAATTGACTTCTTATCAGGAAGAACCGCGCATTCCGGTCACTGCTGGTCGATCTTGGAAGTCCGGGGCGGGACCGCACCCGTGACACGGCCTCGGGCCCGGGCGGGCGGCCCCGCACAAGCGGCTCAGCGCGGTTCATCGGGGCCCAGCGCTGCGCGGGCGGTTCCACGCGACGCGGGCGGTTCCGTGCGACGCGGCGCTACAGGGCGCGGCGGCGGGCCTGGGCCAGCAGGGCGGCCAGCAGTAGGAGCGCCGCAGGGGTCGCGACCGCGGCGAGCAGCGCCGGATCGGTCAACGCCGCGCTCCCGGCCACCGCCTCGTGCGCACCGCCGTACACCCAGCCGTAGGCCCACTCGATCCCGGACTGGAACGGCAGCAGTTCGGTCGCCCGGGTCGGCCACGGCCTGCCGGTGCGGCGCAGCAGCAGGGCGACGCCGGACTCCAGCAGCGGCGGCAGCGCGCACAGCAGCAGCACCCCGGCCGCGGCACTGCGGGTCAGCGAGGCGGCCAGCACCCCGGTCCAGCCCGCCACCACGGTGAGCAGGACGAAGGCCAGCAGTGCGGCGGGCACCCCGTGGCCGGCCACCAGCCCCAGCGGGGCGCCCACGCCCGGCAGGTCGGACAGCCCGGACACCCCCGCACCCGTCAGCGCCTCGAAGACCCGGTCCGACAGTGCGGACGGGTCCGCCCAGGCCGCCACCGTGACGCCGTCCGGCAGCGCGAGGTGCACGGCCACCATGTCGAACAGCAGGGTGGCCAGCGCCAGCAGCGCCGCGACCGGGCCGATCACCACCAGCTTGGCCAGCAGCAGCCGCACCCGGCGCGGGTACGACACCTGCGAGGCCACCAGCCCCGGGTGGCGCACCTCGTGCCCGTACGAGAGCGCGCCCAGTACCCCGGCGCCGAGCGCCGCGAAGGGCAGCGGGATCAGTGGGACGGCGGCGGTCAGCAGCCGCACCCCCGCCGGGGCCGTCAGCGGGCCGTCCGGGGCCTGGCTCGCCAGGACGGCGGCCACGCCGGCGTCGCCGAGCAGTACGGCGGCGAGCAGCAGCCAGGTGGAACGCAGGCCGCGCAGGCGGCGCAGCTCGTAGGCCAGGACACGCACGGTTCACTCGCTCCGGTGGTCGTCGGGGATGGCGGGGGCTGCAGAGGTGCCCGGGGTGGCCGGGGTGGCCGGGGCGGCTCGCCTGACGGGGCTCTGGGCGACGGCGCCCCGGACGGCGGAGGCTCGGACGGCGGTCGCGCCCGAGGCGGGGCGCCGGAGACGCACGGTGTCGTCGGTGAGCAGGTCGTCGGCACTGGCCCGGCGGCCGAGGGGCCGGACCCGGGCGGGCTCCAGCGGCGGGGCCGGGTCGTCGCGGAAGAGCCGGTCGACGGCCACCGTGGGCGCGGGTTCGTCCATGGCGTCGGCCCCCGTCCGCATGGACGGCCCGGGGCGACGGCCCGGCGGCTCGGGTCGGCGGCCGGCCGAGCCGAGGACGGGGAGCGCGGCGGCCGGGAGGGCGGCGGCGACGGCCACGGCGGGCAGGGCGCGGGCGGGCAGGGAACCGTCCTGCCGGGGGCGGCGGGGAGCGCCGCGCTTCGGGACGGCGGCGCCTCCCGGCGCGGCGGCGGTGGCCGGTTCGGCCGGGGCCGGGGTCGGGGGCGGTGCCGTCGTGGGCTCGGCCGGGGACGTCACGGCCTCGCCCGGAACGGGCTCGGCGGCCGGTTCGGGGACCCGCCGGGCGGGCGGCTTCGGGCCTGGCTCCCGGTTCGGCTCCCGGTTCGGCCGCCGGCCAGGCTCCTGGCTCGGACCGGCCTCGGGTTCCGGGTGGACGCGGAGGTCGCCGGAGCGGCCCGAGCCGACCGGAAGGACGACCCGCGGCGCCGGCTGCTCGACCACCCGGTCGGCCAGCTCGTGCAGCAGGATCCCGTGGCGGTAGGCGAGTTCGCCGATCTCGGTGCGGTCGATCCCGGCCACCGCGAGACCGACGCTGCCGTCCCGGCGGACGTCCGCGCCCTGGCTGACCAGCAGATCGGCCAGTCGCGCCATCTGCGGCCCCCGGACGGCCACTTCGGGACTGAGCCTGGTCTGCCGGAACTCCGCGACGGGCTGGTCGGCCACCAGCCGGCCGCGGTCCAGGGTGACCACCCGGTCCGCGAGCTGCGAGGCCTCCTGCGGGCTGCGGGTGGTCACCAGGACCGTTCCGCCGGCGGCGCCGAAGGAGCGCAGGAAGGAGTGGAACCACTCGACGTTGCGCGGTGACAGGCCGTCGGCGGGCCCGTCCAGCAGCAGCGTGCCGGGGTCGCCGAGCAGGGCGGCGGCCAGCGCCAGGCGGCGGTGCATGCCGGGCGAGAAGGTGCGCAGCCGCTGCCCGGCGACCGCGGCCAGCCTGGTCTGCTCCAGCAGTTCGTCGGCCCGGCGGGCCGGGACGCCGACGGCCGCGGCGAGCATCCGCAGGTGGCTGCGCGCCTTGCGGCCCGGGTGACCGGCCACTGCGGACTCCCCGGCGCCGGGCATCATCACCCCGACCACGCGCTCGGGGTGGCGCAGTCGGCGGTACGGGCGGTCGCCGAAGAACGTGACGCCCTGGCCCCGTTCGAGTTCGAGCATCAGCCGCAGCGCGGTGGACTTGCCCGCCCCCTCGGCGCCGAGCAGCGCGGTCACCGTGCCGGGCCGGGCGTCGAAGGTCAGATCGAGTACCGCGGGCGGAGCGCCCTTGCGATAGACCTTGGTCAGTCCGGTGATCTGGATCATCGCTGGCTGCTCCCATGCCCTCGGCCGACCTGCTCGACGCGGAGCGCCCCTGAGGGGCGGGCATGCACCCGCGCGGCTCCGCGCCAGCACATTAGGGGGCGACGACGGCTATTCCGGGCATTGCGGGAACGGCACGGGCCCACCGGCTGCCCGCCTCACCCGATCAGGGGAAAATCCGATCCTGCGATTCACGGGGGACCGGTCCGTTCCGGGCCCGGGCCGCTCCGGACCCGGGCTGCTCCGGCCGGCTCCGGGAGCGCTGATGGCTCCGGGGCTTCGGGAGCTTCACCGGCATCGGTGGCCCCGGGAGCTCAGGCCGGGCTCAGCGCCGTGCCCGAGGACGGGGCGCAGCCGCTAGCGGGGAGGCCAGGGCGGGGGCGGGAGCTGCTCGCCGCCGCACACCGCGTGGAACTCGTCGACGGCGGCCTGGCCCTCCACCGTGATCTCGCCCAGTCGCTCCCGCTCGGCGGCCAGCCGTTCCTGCACGGCGGCGATCGCCTCGGGCGCCGCCTGCTCGGCCTGCAGTGCGGCCAGTTCCTTCTCCGTGGCGGTGGTGGTCTCGTCGAGGCTCCGGTAGTCCGCCGCCAGCCCCTCGATGAGGGTTCGCTGGTTGGCGCAGTCCTCGATGGCCATCGCGGGGCTCCCTGGGCCGGAAGGCCTCCGACCCGGCGGCCGGAGCGTCCACCGACACTCTGCGCCGCCGGCCCCGCGTTCGCAGCCAGGCCAGGCCATTCGGCTGCTTCGGGGCCGCGCACCGCGACGGAGCGGGCCGGGTGGGATCGGGACAGGGCGGGCCGGGCACGGGTCCGGCGGCGCTCAGGACTCCGGGCGGAGCATGGGCGGGTTGAGGACGGTCGCCCCGCCGGCGGTGAACAGCTGGGCCGGACGGCCGCCCTGACGCGTCGTCGTGCCGCCCGAGGGCAGCAGGAAGCCGGGGGTGCCGGTGACCTTGCGGTGGAAGTTCCGCGGGTCCAGCACCACGCCCCAGACCGCCTCGTAGACCCGGCGCAGCTCGCCGACGGTGAACTCGGTCGGGCAGAAGGCGGTGGCGAGGGAGGAGTATTCGATCTTGGAGCGGGCGCGTTCCACACCGTCGGCGAGGATCAGGCCGTGGTCGAAGGCGAGCGGGACGCCGTCGGCCGGGTTCTCGCCGAGGAGTTCGCCGACCGGGGCCCAGCGGGCGCTGCTGGCGTCGCCGCCGGCCCGGGGCGTGGGCAGATCGGGGGCCAGCACCAGGTAGGCGACGCTGACCACGCGCATCCGGGGGTCGCGCTGCGGGTGGCCGTAGGTGGCGAGCTGCTCCAGGTGGGCACCGGCCGCGCCGGGACCGACCGCGTCGTGGCCGGGGGCGGTGTGTGCGCGCAGGCCGGTCTCCTCGGCCAGCTCGCGGGAGGCGGCCTCGGCCAGGCCCTCGTCCGGGCGGACGAAGCCACCGGGCAGCGCCCAGTACCCCTGGAACGGCGGCTCTCCTCGTCTGACCAGCAGGGCGCAGAGCGAGTGGTCGCGCACCGTCAGCACCACGAGGTCAACCGTGACAGCGAACGGGGGAAAGGCCGACGGATCGTAGCGCGACATGGCGACGATCATAGTCGTCTCTCTGACGATAAGCACAGGCCCGCGCGGGGACCGCGCAGGGCCGGGGCCCCGCACGGGCCCCGTGCGGTTCGCACCCGTCCAGCGCGGGACCGGGAACGGGCAGGCGCGGCGCCGGTGACCCGGTGTCACCGCCGCGGGGGCACGAGCCCCCGCGGCGGCTCAGCGGGCGACGAGTTGCAGGTCCGTGGACGCCTCCTCCACCATCGCCACGCCGATCCGGCTCACCCGGACGGAGAACGGCTCGCCCGCCACCCGCAGGCCGGTCAGCTCCAGCTCGCCGAGCGGTGCGGTGCTGGCCGGGCGGACCAGCACCCGGCCGCCCGGGACGTCGGGCCGGACCCCGGCGAGGGCGAACACCGCGTGCGCGGCGGCGGCCGCGGAGACCGCTGCCGGGCGACAGGCGGCCGGGTGCGGCACCGGCGGGCAGCCCGGGGTGCGCTGCTCCCCCGCGTACATCTCCGGCAGCCGCCCCTCGAAGTGGGCGCTCGCGGCGAGCAGGCCCTCCAGCAGGGTGCCGGCCTCGTTCTCGTGACCGGCCTCGGCCAGTCCGGCGATCGCCAGGGCCGTCTCGTGGACCCGCACCGCACCGCCGCGGTGGCCCAGCGGGTTGAACCGGGGGGACTTGGCGCTCAGCGTGCGCAGGCCCCAGCCGCTGTCCAGCTCCGGCGCGACCAGGCGCTGGGCGAGCAGCCGGGTCTGCTCGCGGTCCAGCAGGCTCTCGTACCGGCCGCCGTCGACGGCGAGCCCGGTGTCCAGCAGGTGCACCAGGGAGGAGGCGACGGCGGGCAGCGGCTGGCCGCCCGGGGCCAGCCCGGCCGCGGGACGGCCGCCGGACAGGTCGTCGATCCAGAACCGCTCGCGGAAGCGCCCGCGCAGCGCGGCGGCCCAGCCGCGCCAGTCCTCGGCGCCCGGCCTGCCGAAGGCCTCCAGCAGCTCGGCCCCGTGCAGGGCGGCGCGGTGGGCCTGCGCCTGGACCTCGGCGCGGGCGGCGACCGGGTGGGCGGAGCGCTCCTCCCGCGGGCGGCTCAGGTCGGTGACGAAGCCGTCGACCAGGCCTTCGCGCAGGGCGGCCAGGGCCCGCTCGGCGGCCGGGAGCAGCTCGGCGACCTCCGCCGGGGGCAGGCCCCAGCGCCAGGCCTCGGTCAGCACGGTGACGAACAGCAGGGTGGCCTCGGTGGCGGTGCAGGTGGGCGGCAGCTCGGGACCGCCGTGGCGCAGGGCGCCGGGCAGCAGGCCCTCGGTGCGGCCCGGGGCGGGGACGAGCTGCTGACGGCGGGCCAGCGCACGGAGGGTGCCGGCCGCCAGCCGGGTGCCGAGCGGCAGGGTCAGCCGGGCGGCCCAGAGCGCGTCGGCCGGGGCGAGGCCGAAGCGCCAGGGCGCGCCGGAGGCCGGGTAGAGGTCGGTCGGGCGGTCCGGGTCGGCGAACAGCAGCCCGCCGAGGGCGTCCAGCGAGCGGGAGACCAGCGGAGCCGCCCGGCCGTCGTCGCTGCGGACCTCCGGCTCGGACCAGGGCAGCGGGGCTCCGGTGCCGCGGCCGCCCGGCGGGCGCGGGCCGCCGACGGCGCTCTCCAGCTCGGTGTGCAGCTCGACCGACCAGCGGGCGCCCGGCTGGACCTCCAGGTCCCAACGCAGCACGCCGGCGCCGGCCAGGACGGCGTGCGGGGAGGGCTGGGCGCTGACCACGGCGCTGTGCACCGACCCCGTCCAGCGCAGCCCGGCGGACTGCACCTGGCCCGGCAGGTCGGGCTGGCGGTGCCCGGCGGCGATCTCGGCGACCGGGCCGAGATCGGTGCCGAGGGCTATCTCCAGGGGCAGCCGGGCGGGCCGCGGACCGGTGTTGCGCACGACCACGGTCTCCACGCCGTCGGCGTGCCGCAGCCGCTCGACGGTGAGCGCCGGGTCCGGGTCCAGGTCGCCGGGGACGCGGACCGCACCGAGGAAGCGGGCCTGGGCGGTGCTGGTCAGGGTGCCCTGGAGCGGCAGCGGCTCCATGCCGCCCAGCCGCAGCTCCATCCGGGCGAGCACCCGGACGCCGTTGCGGTAGAAGCCGTGCAGGCCGTGGCCGCGCAGCTGGCCGTCGGGGCCGGAGGCGGCCATCGCCGGAGCGTTGACGCAGATCACCGCGTGGTGGACGGCGGGCGGCTGCGGGCGCGGCGGGGCCGCGGGTCGGCCCGGGCCGACCGGTGCGCCCGCGGGCCCGGCCACCGGGGCCTGGTCGGGGCGGCCCATCGGCCTGGGCGGCGCGCCGACCACGCTCTCGGCCGGCATGGCCTGTGGTGGCCTCATGGCGGTCACCGGACTCTCCTCCCCTCGGCGGTCCGGTGGCCGGGTCAGGCCGGTGGGCCGCGAGCGTGCTCGATCGCGTGCTGGTGGTGCCGGGCCGGCGGGGCCGTCCCGTCGGCGGATGTGCCGTGTCTGGCCGTACCCGGTGGTGGGTCGTGCCATGCGGTGCTCGGTACCGGGTGGGTACCGGCGCGCCGCGCCTTCGTTCCGGGGCTCGCCGCCGTGCCCGGCACGCCGTCAGGTCCGGCGCCCCGGCCTGCCGGTGACACCCTTCCCCCGCGGCCCGCGCCCTCCGGGCCGTGCGGTCCCGTGGCGGCGGCCGGTCGTGGCGCCGCACGCGGTCACCCAGCGCTGCCGGTGCCCGGGCGGCCGGGTCCGCATCGCCCGGCGATCGGCCCGATCGGCCCGCCCGAACCGGGTGCAGGCCCCCGGGGGTGAACGCCGCGCACCGCCGCCAGGTCACGCCCCGCCGCTGCACCGCTGGTCAGGGCGGCTCGGCTCGGCGGTCGTACCACTTCCGTCGGATCGTCACCGGGGCCTCGCTGCGGGCACGTCACCGTCCACCCTCCGGGGCCGGCACCCACCGTCCGGGCCGCTGCCGGGGCCGGCTCGGGCCGTCCGCCGGTCGGGCTCGGCCGTCCGATCGGACGGGCGGGGCGGTCGAACCGGTGCTCGACCGCCGCCAGGATACGGTGCGGGGGTCGCGGCCCCCGCACCCGGTGATCCCGTGAACCGCGACGCCATCGCTGTGACCAGCAGAGACCGAGGAGTTGCATGTCCACCATCAGCCGGCTGCCCGGGATTGTCACGACCGACCACGTGTTCCAGCTGCCGCTCGACCACGCCGCCCCGCAGGGCGAGCAGATCGAGGTGTACGCCCGCGAGGTGGTGGCCACAGGCCGCGAGCGGGACGACCTGCCCTGGCTGGTCTTCCTCCAGGGCGGTCCCGGCGGCAAGGCCGCCCGCCCGCTCGGCCGGGACTCCTGGCTGGAGCGCGCTCTGGACGACTACCGGGTGCTGCTGCTCGACCAGCGCGGCACCGGGCGGTCCACCCCCGCGACCCGGCAGACCCTCGCCCGGCGCGGCGGCCCGCAGGAGCAGGCGGACTACCTGGCCCACTTCCGGGCGGACTCGATCGTCAGGGACGCCGAGCTGATCCGCGAGCGGCTGCTCGGCGCCGACCGGCGCTGGAGCGTGCTCGGCCAGAGCTTCGGCGGCTTCTGCACCCTCACCTACCTCTCCATCGCCCCCGAGGGCCTGACCGAGGCCTTCATCACCGGTGGCCTCGCCGGCCTCGGCAGTTCGGCCGACGACGTCTACCGCGCCGCCTACCCGCGGGTGGTCCGTAAGAACGAGGACCACTACGCCCGGTTCCCGCAGGACGTCCAGGCGGTGCGCCGGATCGCGGCCCACCTCGCCGACTCCCCCGCGACCCTGCCGGACGGCGGGCTGCTCACCGTCGAGGCGTTCCAGCTGCTCGGCCTGCTGCTCGGTGGTGGCAACGGGTCCGGCACGCTCCACTACCTGCTGGAGGAGGCCTGGGTGGAGGGCGCGGCCGGGCCCGAGCTCTCCGACACCTTCCTGGCCGGCGCCCAGGCCCAGCTCTCCTTCGCGGGCGGTCCGCTGTACGCGGTGCTGCACGAGTCGATCTACGGCCAGCGGTCGGTGGACCAGGGCGGCACCGCCTGGGCGGCCGAGCGGGTCCGCAAGGAGTTCCCGCAGTTCGACGCCCGGGCCGCGCTGGAGTCCGACGCGCCGGTGCTGTTCACCGGGGAGATGATCTACCCCTGGATGTTCGACACCGACCCGGCGCTGCGCCCGCTGAAGGAGACCGCGGACCTGCTCGCCGCCCGCACCGACTGGCCCGACCTGTACGACCGGGCGCGGCTGGCCGCCAACACCGTGCCGGTCGTGGCGGCGGTGTACCACGACGACATGTACGTGGACACCGCCGACTCGCTGGAGACCGCGCGCGCGGTGCGCGGCCTGCGGGCCTGGATCACCAACGAGTGGGAGCACGACGGCCTTCGGCTGAGCGGCGGCAAGGTGCTGGACCACCTGATCAGGATGGCGCGCGGCGAGGCGTAGCCGCCTGCGGGCCGGCGCCGCCGTGCCGCGCGGCTCAGTACGCACGATGGCTCCCCCTCCCCGCCCGCCGGACGCCCCGGCAGCGGTGGAGGCCGGTCCGGACCGCGGCGGGCGCGCACGCCGCGGCCCGGCCGAGCCGCAGGCCCCGGGCGGACCGCTCGCCGGCCGCCCGGGTGTGCCCGGGCTGATCGACCCGTCCGGGCGCCGGGAGCAGGGCGACCGCCCCGGCGGCGCCACCGCCCGGCTCCGTGCTGTCGGGGCCGTCGGGCGCGCCCGGCCCCGGATCGGCCGGTGCCGGTGCCGTGGACGAGCCCTTCCGGCGACCGCCCCGCCGATGCCGTCGGCCACCGGCGGACCGCCCGGGCCGTTCACCGGGAGCCGCACCCGCCCCCGGGGCGGCGGGCCCGGGAGCCGCCGCGCCACCGGACGGCACCTCCTGAGCGGGCGGTGACCCCTCGGCGCTCGGCGCTCCGCCGGCCGGGGGCCGCGGTTCGTCGACCGGGGCCGCCGTGGCCTCGGGCTCCTCGCGCCGCCGCCGCTGGGCCTCGACGGCGGCCAACAGGCCCTGGGGCGTCATGCCGTCGTTGAGCGACTCGTAGAGCAGTTCGGCCAGCAGGTAGCCCGGGGCGAGCCGCAGGACGTGGCCGAGCACGACCCGGGCCGTCGCCGTGTCCCCCGCAACCCAGGACGTCCAGGCCAGCAGGGTGAGCGGGGCCACCGCGCAGCCCTCGTAGGGCGGCACCGCCCGCCGGGCGAGGAAACGCCAGAGCCGCTCGGCCGGGGCCAGCTCGTCGGGCCGGGCGTACTCGACGCCGCGGTCCCGTACCAGGCGGTCCCGCAGGGCGAGCAGCAGTTGGGCCGTCCGGTCCGGATCGAGTTCCCCGGCCCCGGCCCGGAACTCGGCGACGGCCTGGTCGAGCAGGGCGATGCGCTGCTCCCTGGCGAGGGCGTCCACGGCCTCCGCCCGGGCGAGCGCGTCGCGCTGGGCGACGGCATCCGGCGGACCGACGGGCTCCAGCCCGCCGATGATCGCCTTCCGGCTGCCGCGCGGCACCAGGCCGGCGACCGTCGCGGCGGCGGCCGCCGGACCGGGGTCGGGGCTGCGCCGCACCGGATTGCCCGCCGCGTCGCAGCAGCCGTCGCCGCGGCAGAGGAAGGACCACCAGCGGCCGTCCGAGACGCACAGCGACTCCTTGACGGCCACGCCCCGGCGCCCGAAGGCCGCCCGGAGGGCCTGCGCCAGTGGCCGCAGCCCGTCCACCACCGGAGGGACGTGGGCCGTGCCGGGATCCTGGCAGAGGTAGAGGAGCACCTGGAGCGGCCGGGCGCCGTGCCGCTCGGAGAGGGCGACCAGCAGGGCGGCCGTCTCCTCCGCCGCGGCCGGCCACTGCGCGGGCGACCGCGGCAGGTCCGCCCGGATCACCCCGCCCTGGTGGAGGCCGGGGCCGTGGAGCCCGACCGCGACGATGCTGTCGTCCGGGTAGAAGCCCAGGAAGTACGGAAGCAGCTCGGCCATGTCGGCCGGGCCGCGCATGACGACCGACCGGTGGTCGGAGGCCGGACCGAGGGACAGAATGACGTGTTCGTTGTTCATCGCGTTCATGGCCGCAAGAGTGGACGCAATCCTCGGACGACACCGGAACCGAGTTTTTTCCTGTGGATAACCCCGCCCCCGAATTTTCCTTCGCTCATTCGGAGTAGGCAAGACTCACTCCCACGGGTGGATTTTGTCTGCCGTTCAGCGGATCAGCGGATGAAATACACCCCGCCTTCCCCCGCTTCCCCTCCCCCGCATTCGTCGCTTGTCAGCGGTACGGGGTTACATGGACGCCATGCAGCAGCCCGACACCCACACCACCGCCACCGCCGACCGCGCCGAGGTCCGGGCGCGGGCCGAGGCCGTCCTGCGCGAGCTCGCCGGCCCCGGAGCCACCCTGCGCGAGGACCAGTGGACGGCCATCGAGGCCCTCGTGGTCGACCGCCGCCGTGCCCTGGTCGTCCAGCGCACCGGCTGGGGGAAGTCCGCGGTCTACTTCATCGCCACCGCCCTGCTCCGGGCCCGCGGCTCCGGGCCGACGGTGATCGTCTCGCCGCTGCTCGCCCTGATGCGCAACCAGGTCGAGTCGGCCGGCCGGGCCGGCATCCACGCCCGCACCATCAACTCGGCCAACAGCGACGAGTGGGCCGCGATCCAGGAGGAGGTCGCCGCGGGGAAGGTCGACATCCTGCTGGTCAGCCCCGAGCGGCTGAACAACCCGGACTTCCGTGACCAGGTGCTGCCCGAGCTCGCCGCCTCCACCGGCCTGCTGGTGGTCGACGAGGCCCACTGCATCTCGGACTGGGGGCACGACTTCCGCCCCGACTACCGCCGGCTGCGCACCATGCTCGCCGACCTGCCGGCCGGCGTCCCGGTGCTGGCCACCACCGCCACCGCCAACGCCCGGGTCACCGCGGACGTCGCCGAACAGCTCGGCACCGGCGCCACCGACGAGCACGCCCTGGTGCTGCGCGGGCCGCTCGACCGGGAGAGCCTCACCCTGGGCGTGCTCTCCCTGCCCGACCCGGCCCACCGCCTCGCCTGGCTGGCCGACCACCTCGAACGGCTCCCCGGCTCGGGCATCGTCTACACCCTGACGGTGGCCGCCGCCGAGGAGGTGACGGCCTTCCTGCGCGAGCGCGGCTTCCCGGTGGCCTCCTACTCCGGCCGTACCGAGGACGCCGAGCGCCGCACCGCCGAGGCCGACCTGCTGGCCAACCGGGTCAAGGCGCTGGTCGCCACCTCCGCACTCGGCATGGGCTTCGACAAGCCCGACCTCGGCTTCGTGGTGCACCTCGGCTCGCCCAGCTCGCCGATCGCCTACTACCAGCAGGTCGGCCGCGCCGGGCGCGGGGTGGACCGGGCCGAGGTGCTGCTGCTGCCCGGGCGCGAGGACGAGGCGATCTGGCGCTACTTCGCCTCGCTGGCCTTCCCGCCGGAGGAGCAGGTGCGCCGCACCATCGACGCCCTCGCCGAGGCCGGCCGGCCGCTCTCCACCGCCGCCCTGGAGCCCCGGGTGGATCTGCGCCGGGCCCGGCTGGAGACCATGCTCAAGGTGCTCGACGTGGACGGCGCCGTCCGCCGGGTCAAGGGCGGCTGGACGGCCACCGGGCAGAGCTGGGCGTACGACGGCGCCCGCTACGCCAAGGTCGCCGCCTCCCGGGAGGCGGAGCAGCGGGCGATGCGCGACTATGCGGCGGGCACCGGCTGCCGGATGGAGTTCCTGCGCCGCCAGCTGGACGACGAGCAGGCCGTGCCGTGCGGGCGGTGCGACAACTGCGCGGGGCCGCTGCACACCCCGGACGTCTCCGCGGAGACGCTGGCGGCCGCCCGGGCCGCGCTCGGCCGCCCCGGCGTGAGCTTCGAGCCGCGCCGGCTGTGGCCGACCGGGATGGACTCGCTGGGAGTGCCGCTCAAGGGCCGGATCCCCGCGGGCGAACAGGCGGAGACCGGCCGGGCGCTGGGCCGGCTGTCCGACATCGGCTGGGGCACCCGGCTGCGCACCCTGCTCGCCGAGCAGGCGCCGGACGTGCCGGTGCCCGGCGAGGCGGTGGACGCGCTGGTGGCGGTGCTCGCCGACTGGGCCCGGGGTCCGGGCGGCTGGGCCGGGCCCGCGACGACGGAGGGCGCCCGGCTGGAGCGGCCGGTCGGCGTGGTGACGATGGCTTCCTCGACCAGGCCGCGACTGGTCGGCAGCCTGGGCGCCCGGATCGCCGAGGTCGGGCGGCTGCCGCTGCTCGGCGGGATCGACTACGCCGGCGGGCTGCCCCCGCACGGTGCCCGCAGCAACAGCGCCCAGCGGCTGCACTCGCTGGCCGGCGCGCTGGTCCTGCCCCCGGAGGTGGAGCAGGCGGTGGCGGCCGCCGGTGGACCGGTGCTCCTGGTGGACGACCTCGTCGACTCGGGCTGGACGGTCACCGTGGCCGCCCGGCTGCTGCGCCGGGCGGGGGCGAGCGCGGTGCTGCCGCTGGTACTGGCCGTGCAGGGGTGACGCGACGGCGGAAGGCCGTCGACGAAGCCCACCCACTCACCCGAATGGCCTAACAGAAAGGATCAGGCGAAGCGATTTCGATCACACCGGCCGAACGATCCGGGAAAGGAGTGCTCACCATGCCGACGACGGTTCGCCCTGCCCTCAGGGCGCTGTGGATCAAGGCCCGGAGGCGCCTGCTCGGTACTCGGTCCGCTGTGGAACATATCCGGCAGACCATGGGCTATCGGGTGGCGTTCATCTTTTCATCATTGCCGCTCCGCCCCCGATGCCCTGAGAATTGGGAGGTACCCGAAACCCGGTCCGCTGGCCCCGCCCTTCGGCGTACCCAGGCACCCGCCTGCCCACGGGCCAGGAAGGAGGATCGTGATCAACGGTATCGACCGAGGTCAGAATCCCTTCTCCGGGAGTCCGGAACCCAGACGGGTGCTGGACCTGGAGACCTGGACCGCCTCGGGGATCCCGTTGCTGCGCGACCCCCGCGAGTTCGTCCTGGAACTGCACCAGCATCACCTGCCGCAGCCGGGCACCGTCGTGGTCGCCGTCGTGGACGCGCTCCACCGCCTCGCCGCCTCGGCCTCGTTCACCCCCTGGCCGCACGACACCGACGGCTGGCAGCACCGCAACGCGCTGCTGACGCACCTGCGCCGGATCATTCCGCACGACCTGCGACGGTCCGAGCCGGCCCGGACGGCCGTACTGCTGCGCTGCCGCGACGGCGCACCCGGCTGGACGGAGCAGGACGGCGCCTGGATGTGGGCACTGAGAGACGCGTCCGCGCTCCACGGACTGCGCTGCGGCGCGTACATCGGGCTCACCCCGGCGGGTTGGCAGGTCCTCGGGGACGGACGGGGCGGACGCAACCCGCACGCGGGCTCGTGGGCCGACGGGCCGGTGCACACCGTGACGGAACTGCCGCCGCGCTCGGCGCTGGACGCCCCGCGCAACCACCGCACCCGCCAACAGACCGCCGACCAGGCCGAGCGCGGCGAGGACGCGGCACGCTCCCCGAAGTCCGAGCCCCCGTGGGCAGCGGCGCGGGTCGCAGCGGCCGAACCGACGCGCCGCACCGGCACGGGCTGAGTCCGCACGGGCCACCGGCCCCACCGGGGCGTCGACCGCCGACCGACGGCCGCCGGCCGTCGGCACCGGCCCCGAGCGCCGTGGGACGGACCGCGGGCCCGGCACCGTACGACGGCACCGGGCCCGGGGTGGACGACTGTGGTCAGGCCTTGACCGGACGGCTCGGCGCGGCTCCGGCCGCGCCCACGGCAGCCGGGCCGGCGTCGCCGCAGACCACCAGCAGCGCGGCCGCGTGGCCGAGCGCCTTGGTGTACGCCTCGGCGGCCCGGGCGGACGGTCCGCCGTTGACCACCAGGACGACCACCTCGCGGGTGACCGGACGGGTCAGCGCGGCGTCCGCGTAGAACACGTCACCGCCCTCGGCGAGCTGCGCCCAGTAGCGCTCCTCACCGAAGGAGAGCTCGTGCTGCTGCCACGGGTGGGCCTCGCCGACCGTCAGCACCAGGATGTCGCCCGGATCGCGGCCGGACTCCAACAGCAGGTCGACCGCTTCGTCGGCGTGCTCCACGGCCCGCGCCGGGGTGGCGGCGATCCGTTGGACCTCCACCTGCGGTGCGGCGGGGGCCGGGCGGCGTGGTGCCGGCCCGGGCTTGGGGATCAGTCGCGGCGGGCCCGGACGGGCGGCGCGCGGCGGGGCCGGGCGCGGAGGCGCCGGACGGGGGCCGGGCACCGGGGCCGGGGCGGCGACGGTGGTGGTGGGTGCGGTGGCGGGGGCTTGTGCGTCCGACTCGCGGGGGAAGGGAACGCCGGGGCCCGGGATGCTCTCGTGAATCTCCGGCTCCTCGGGGAAGACAGGCATACCCGGATATCTATCAAATGCCGGTCGGACGCGCACGGGCGCCCCACCCATTGGGCACCGCTCTCCTGCCGCCCCCTCCCGGGGCAATTCCAGACGGATCGTCAGAAACCGAGCGTCAACTGTTCGTCGGCGGACCCACGGCCGTCGCCCGCACCCTCCCGGACGCGCTTGAGATGGCGCCACTTCGGCAGTGCGTCCATGTACGCCCAGGAGAGCCGGTGGTGCCCGGTGGGGCCGAACTCCTCCAGTGCGGCTCGGTGCACCGGGGACGGGTAACCGGCGTTGTCGGCGAAGCCGTACTCCGGGCACCCCTCGCCCAGTTCGGCCATCAGGCCGTCGCGGTGGACCTTGGCGAGCACCGAGGCGGCGGACACGCAGATGCAGGACTGGTCGCCCTTGATCACCGTGCGCACCCGCCAGGGGCCGCCGAGGTAGTCGTGCTTGCCGTCCAGGATCACCGCGTCGGGTTCGACCGGCAGCGCCTCCAGCGCGCGGACGGCGGCCAGCCGCAGCGCCGCCGTCATACCGAGCTCGTCGCACTCCTGCGGGGAGGCCTGCCCGAGCGCGTACGCGGTGACCCAGTCGGCGAGCACGGGGGCGAGCGCGCGGCGGCGCAGCTCGGTGAGCAGCTTGGAGTCGGTCAGCCCCTCCGGCGCCTTGCGCAGGCCGGTGACGGCCGCGCCCACCGTGACCGGCCCGGCCCAGGCGCCGCGCCCGACCTCGTCGAGACCGACGACGATCTTGGCGCCGGCCCGGCGGAGCGAGCGTTCGACGGAGTGCGTCGGGGGGACGATGGGCATGGCGTCTTCCGTTCAGCGGGGGCAGCCTCCAGCCTAAGCCCGGTCCCCGACCGCCGAGTCCGCCCTCCCGGGCGGGCGGGGCCGTCGAAGGACGGGCGGGCGGGGCCGTCGAAGGACGGGCGGGCGGGGCCGTCGAAGGACGGACGGGCGGGGCCGTCAACGGACGGGCGGGCGGGGCCCGCCGCCGGAGCCACCGGGCTCCGGGCCCGCCCGGCCTGCCCCCACCCCCACCCCGGCTCTCCTCGGGCGCCGCCCGGCCGCCGGGCCACACGCTCCGCGCGCCCGGCACCGGCCGCCTCAGGCCCGGATCATCGGCTCCAGCACCTCGTCCACCAGCCGGCCGGCGAAGCCCGGCCCCATGTTCTCCAGCCCGCGGATCTTGACCTGGTAGAGCAGTACCGCCGGGATGACGTCCGCCACCAGGGGGGTGGCCGCGCCGGGCCGGACGTCGCCGCGCTCGGCGCCGCGTCGCAGGATCTCCAGGATGGTCCGCGCGGTCGGCTCGATGACCCGGTCGGTGACGAAGGCCTTGAAGACCTCGGCCCGCTCGTGGTCGATCTCGCCCATCAGGGCATTGAGCGCGGAGCCCACCCGGGAGGTCATCGCCTTCGTGAACCCCTCGACGAGCCGGTGGAGTTCGTCCCGTGCGGACCCGAGGTCGGGGGTGTCGTAAGGGCGTGGGAGAGTGGCGTCCAGGGCGTCGAGAACGAGTTCGTCCTTGGACGCCCAGCGCCGGTAGAGCGCGGCCTTCCCGGTCCGCGCCGCACTGGCGACCCCTTCCATGGTCAGCCGCGCGTATCCGCCGGAGGTGAGCTGGTCGAGCGCGGCCTCGAAGATCGCCGCCTCCAGTTCCTTCCCCCGGCGCCGCGCCGGCCGCCTCAGTGCCTGATGGGCGGCCCGCACCGGACAGAAGGCCGGGTCCGCGCCCGGCCTGCCGCCCGGCTCCGCGCCGGCTCCGACGCCCTGCCCCGTGACCGCCGCCCCGGCGTCCGCCTCCGCAGGCCGAAGAGTCGCCTCCCCCGACGCCGGGTCCGCCTGGCCGGCCGAGTCCGCCGGCCCTCCCGGAGAACCCCCCGGGGCACCTCCCCGCGACCGACCGGACCGGTCCGCCACCAGGCGCCGCACCAACCGCTCCATCGCCACCATCCTTAAGGAACGCTTGCGTTCACAATCACGGCCAGGATATCGTCCCGATTAGTGAACGATCCCGTTCCTTCCCGGCCCGCGCAAGGGCGCGCGGCCGCACCCGGACCGGCGACTCCGCCGAACCGCACCACCGAGCACACAGCCAGCAGGGGGCACATTCGTGGCCATCTCCGACACGCTCAGCAAGAACTCGCCACCGCGGACGAGCCAGGGGCGGGGCAAGGGCATCACCCTGACCGTCATCGCGGCCACCCAGCTCATGGTGGTCCTCGACGCGACCATCGTGAACATCGCGCTTCCGCACATCAAGGACGCCCTGGGCTTCTCCACCACCGACCTGTCGTGGGTCATCAACGCCTACACCCTGACCTTCGGCGGGCTGCTGCTGCTCGGCGGTCGCGCGGGCGACATCCTCGGCCGCCGCCGGGTGTTCATCTTCGGCACTCTGCTGTTCGGCCTGGCCTCGCTGCTCGGTGGTTTCGCGCAGGACAGCACTCTGCTGCTGGCCGCCCGCGCGCTCCAGGGCATCGGTGGCGCGATCTGTTCCCCGACCGCCTTCGCCCTGATCGCGACCAACTTCGACGAGGGGCCGGAACGCAACCGCGCGTTCGGCGTGTTCTCGGCGGTCGCCGGTTCGGGCGCCGCGATCGGCCTGCTGGCCGGCGGTCTGCTCACCGAGTACCTGAACTGGCGCTGGGTGTTCTTCGTCAACGTGCCGATCGCGATCCTGATCGCGATAGCCGCGCCGCGCTACATCGCCGAGTCCGAGCGCCACCCGGGCCGCTTCGACCTGCCCGGCGCGCTCACCTCGACACTCGGCCTGGTCGGCCTGGTCTACGGATTCATCCGGGCCGCCTCGGACGGCTGGTCGGACGGCATCACGCTCGGCTCCTTCGCGGCCGGCGCGATCCTGCTCGCGGCCTTCCTCGTGGTGGAGAGCCGCACCGACCAGCCGATCACCCCGATGCACCTGTTCGCCGACCGGAACCGCACCGGCGGCCTGGTGATGATGCTCTGCCTGGCCGCGGCCATGTTCGGCATCTTCTTCTACGTCGTGCTGTTCGTGCAGGGTCCGCTCGGCTACAGCCCGCTGAAGGCCGGCGTCTCCTTCCTCCCGATCAGCGTCGCGATCATCATCGCCGCGCAGATCGCCTCCAACCTCCAGGCCAAGTACGGCCCGAAGCCCTTCATGGCGGGCGGCGCGCTGCTGGTCACCGTCGGGCTCAGCTGGCTGACCCAGATGAGCAAGGACAGCGGCTACCTGGACGGGGTGCTCGGCCCCACGGTGGTGTTCGGCTTCGGCATGGGTCTGATCTTCGTCCCGGTGATGCTGCTCTCCGTCGCCGGTGTTCCGGGCGAGGAGACCGGCGCCGCCTCCGGCCTCCTCAACTCGATGCAGCAGATCGGCGGTTCGCTCGGCCTGTCGATCCTGACCACGGTCTTCGCGCACTACGCCACGGCGGAGGCCACCGCGCAGCTGCCGAAGTTCATGGAGAGCGCGACGCCGGAGCAGTTGGCCTACCTCCAGCAGCACCACGAGTTCCCGCCGGGCACGGACGCCGCCAACACCGTGCTCACCCAGGGCATTTCGCACGGCTTCATCGTGGGCGCCGCGCTCGCGGCCGTCGCCCTGCTCGTCGCGGTCTTCGCGATCAAGGCCAAGGCCAGCGACCTGCCGAGCGGCTCCTCCGCCGTCGCGATGCACTGACACCGTCACGGCCCTCCGACACCGTCACGGCAGTCCGACGCCGTCACGATGCGGCGACACCGCGGCCCGCGGCCGCGACACCATGACACCGCAACACCGCAACACCGCGCGACAAGCCACAACCAGCCGCAACAAGCCGCCGCACGACGCAGGGCCGGCCGGGAGCAGCACGCTCCCGACCGGCCCTGCCGCCGTCCACGGGCCCCGCCCCGGTCGTCCTACCTGTCCTCGTACGCCAGCCTCGCCCAGTCGCAGGCCGTGCGGCCGGGCGCCGTCGAGTCCATCAGCGGCCGCTCCGCCAGGATCTCCCGGGCCCGGGCGGCCGCCAGGTTGGTCGCGTACCAGGGCTTCGACGCTCCGCCCACGCCCTGACCGATCAGCTGCAGCGCACAGCTCCGCTGCGGCTCGGGGAGCCGGTCCAGGGCGGGCACCGCATCCGCCGCGAGCCGGCGGACGTTGCGCAGGTCGATCGCCGCGGTGTGCGGGTCGGTCCGCAGCGCCCGCTCGTACCGGGTGACGTTCTGCTCGGCGACGATCGCGTCCGGGCCCATCAGGCCGTAGACCGCGACGGTGAGCGCCCCGCTGAGGACGACGACGCGCGGCAGCCAGCCGGTGCGGCGGGTCAGCCCTGCCGCGATCAGCAGCAGGAAGACGGCGCCCAGCCAGACCTCGACCACCAGCACCCAGAGCCGCAGCCGGGTGAGCCCGGAGGCGTCCACGTAGAACCACATCCGGCCGAGCGCCGAGGCGACCACGGCCAGCGCCAGCAGGCAGAGCAGCCCGAGCAGGATCCGCGCCATCCGGCGGTCGGCCGCGGTGCTGCGCGGCGCCCACCGCTTGGCGACCGCCACCACGACCAGCGTGAGCACGGTGATCACGCTCAACTGCCAGAAGCCCTGCCGGGCGTACGCGGAGCGGCTCATCCCGGTGTTGCTCAGCACGGCGTCCGCACCGCCGAGCACCACCACGGCCTGGATCACGGCGAAGACGCCGAACATCAGGTTGAGCGCGACCAGCGGCAGCGCCCACTCCAGCCGGCGCCGCTCCCGGCCCGGCCGGATCACCGTGCGGTCCCAGCGGCGCGGGCCGGCGGCCATGTGCGCGAAGCCCAGCGCGGTCGCCGACCCGAGCACGAACAACACGCCGCGCCCCGGGAGTTGGTCGAGGTCGAGGTCCGGGCTGAGGCTGCCCAGCAGGTCCGCCATGGCGGCGTCGGCGCTGGCGAACAGCAGGCCGAAGACGGTCAGCAGGCCGGCGGCGACCGCGAGCGCCTTGAGCACCGGGACGATCCGGCCGCGGCCGGGCAGGTTCCGCCGGTCCACGCTCTCCCAGACCCAGACCACCGAGGGCACCAGCTGCCACAGGATGCCGGGCAGCGGGAACAGCACACCCGCCCAGCGGCGGCCGCCGTGCAGGGCCAGTGAGGCCAGCGCGAGCGCGCCGACGGTGGCCAGCGCCCCGGGCCAGGAGGCGTCCCAGCAGGCCGGAACGGCGAGCAGGGCGAGGGCGAGCAGGCTCCACGCCGCCGTCCAGGGCCGGATCCGGCGACCGGCCGCCCGGGCGGTGACCCCTGCCCCGACGGCGACGGCGGCGCCGAGCACCAGCAGGTTGGGCCCCAGGCCGTCGAAGAGCAGCCAGGCCGTCAGCAGGCCGGTGAGCAGGGCCGCCAGGGCGACCCCGGGCGTGGCCGCCGCCCGGCGTTCGGGGTCGCTCCGGCGCAGCCACGCACCGGTCGAGGGCACGGGCGCGCCGGGAACCCGGCCCGGGCCCGGCCGCCCTTGCCGGACCTGCGGTCCCTGCGGCCCCTGCGGTCCCTGCGGTCCCTGCGGGCCGGGGCCCGTCGCACGGTACGGGCCGTACGGGTCGTACGCGTCATAGGGGTTGTGCGGCTCGGTCGGGCCAGCCGCCCCGGACAGGCCCGGAACCCCGGACAGGCCCGGAACCCCGGTCGCCCCCGACGCCTCGGTCGCCCCCGACGCCTCGGTCGCCCCCTGTGCCTCGGTCGCCCCCTGCGGCTGGGTCGAACCGGTGGAGCCGGGCGAGCCAGGTGAACCGAGCGAACCGGGCGAACCGGGCGAATCAGACGCGGCGGGAACGGACGGACCTGACATGAGTCCCCCTCAGTGGTCGGCGGGCATGCGGAGGCCACCCGTCGGGCGGTCCACCGGCGGGCGCTCTCGGCGCCCCGGCCGCTGCCGACTGTAGACCATTCTGAACAGGTTCAAAAGTCAGCTCTGAACGCGTTCAGAACGCCCTCACCACCAAGGACTCCCTCGCTACCCCTTCACCGACCCGGCCAGCAGCCCGCGAACGAAGTACCGCTGGAGACTGAAGAAGACGATCAGCGGCACGACGATCGACAGGAACGCCCCGGCCGTCAGCAGCTCCCAGCGCCCGCCGAGCGAGCCGGACAGCTGCGCCAGCCGCACCGTCATCGGCGCCACCTCCGGCGTGCCGCCCGCGAAGGTCAGCGCCACCAGCAGGTCGTTCCAGACCCACAGGAACTGGAAGATCGCGAACGAGGCCAGCGCCGGGGTGCACAGCGGCAGCACGATGGAGCGGAAGATCTTGAAGTGCGAGGCGCCGTCCACCACCGCGGCCTCCATCAGGTCGCGCGGCAGCTGGGCGATGAAGTTGTGCAGCAGGAACACCGCCAGCGGCAGCGCGAACATGGTGTGCGCCAGCCAGACCGGCGCGTAGCTGCCCTTCAGGTCCACCGCCGGAATCAGCGTCAGCGCGCCCAGGTGCGCGCCGCCGGCGAACAGCCGCAGCAGCGGGATCAGCGCCATCTGGAGCGGCACCACCTGGAGCGCGAACACCGTGAAGAAGACCGCGTCGCTCCCCCGGAACCGCACCCAGGCCAGCGCGTACGCCGCCATCGCCGCCAGTGCCAGCGGGAAGACCGTCGCCGGGATGCTGATCGCCAGCGAGTTGACCAGGAAGGGCATCAGGCCGGTGGAGGCCCCGGATCCGCCCTCGAACAGCACCGAGTGGTAGTTGCCGAGGCCGAGGTCGGGGTGGAGGAAGGCGTTCCACCAGCCGCTGGCGGTCACGTCCTGCTTGGGCCGCAGCGAGGTCACCAGCAGACCCAGCGTCGGGACCGTCCAGAGCACCGTCATCGCGATCACGAACACCGAGGCCAGCGGACTGCTGAAGGCCTTCCGCACCGGCCGCACCGCACCGGCCGGCCGCACCATCCCCTCCGTCCGCACCGCCTTCGCCGCCCCCTCCCGGCCGTCCGTCCCGGTCACCGGACCTCACGCTCCTTCCGCAGCTGCAGGATGTTGTAGGCCACCAGCGGCAGCACCGCGAGGAAGAGGAGCACCGCGAGGGCACTGCCCCGCCCGGAGTTGAACTGCACGAAGGACTGCGAGTACATCTCGTTGGCCAGCACCTGGGTGCCGAAGTTGCCGCCGGTCATGGTGCGGACGATGTCGAAGGCCTTCAGGGTGATGATCATGACCGTGGTCAGGACGACCATCACCGTGGTGCGGATCATCGGCACGGTGACGTACCAGAACAGCCGCACCCCGCTCGCGCCGTCCAGCCGGGCCGCCTCCACGACCTCGTCCGGGATCGCCTTGATCGCCGCCGACAGCACCACCATCGCGAAGCCGGTCTGCACCCAGACCATCACCGCCATCAGCAGGAAGGTGTTCAGCGGCTGCGAGAGCAGCCAGTTCGGCGGATCGTCCCAGCCCACCGCGACGGCGAGCTGGCTGAGCAGACCGATCTGCGGCTGGCCCGGACCGCGCGACTCGTAGACGAACTTGAAGATGATCGACGCGCCGACCAGCGAGATCGCCATCGGCATGAAGATCAGCGACTTGTACACCGACTGGCCGCGCATCCGGTCCACCAGCAGCGCCAGTACCAGCCCCAGCCCGGTCGCCGCCAACGGCGCGACCACCAGCCAGAGCAGCGTGTTGACCAGCACCTTCTGCACCGAGTCGGAGGTGAGGGCCCAGCCGAAGTTCTCACCGCCGACGAACCGGGTGCCGTCGTCGTTCTGGAGGCTGAGGTAGACCGTGCGGACCAGCGGCACGACCAGGCCGACGGCCAGCAGCAGCACCGCCGGGCCGAGGAACACCGCGACCGCCAGCGGACGGGCCAGGCGGCCCCGGGCCCGGCCGGCGACCAGGAAGACCACCAGCAGGATGCCGAGGAAGCCGGCGACGGCGCCGAAGGTGTTGCCGAACTTGACGGCCGCGTCGTTCCAGGTGCCGGCCGCCAGTCTCTCGGCGACCAGCCCGCCGGCGGCCAACCGGTCCGCGGCCAACTCGGCGACGGGTGACGGGAATCCGGGTACGGACATGGCTGTGCGTCCCTTCGGGCGTGGTGGGAAGGGGGCGGGCGGTGCGGGTGGGTGGCCCCGCACCGCCCTCGGCAGGTGGTCCCAGTGCGCCGGCAGCGGACCGGCGCCTCGGTTGCTCGCGCCGGCAGCGAAGCCGACGCGTCGGTTGCTCCCGCCGGCAGCGAAGCCGACGCGTCGGTTGCTCCCGCCGGCAGCGAACCGGCGCGTCGGCTACTGCGGCCAGGCGGCGTCGATGTCGGCGGCGGTCTTCTGGATCGACTGCCCCTCGGCGAACCAGGCGGTCAGCGACTTCCACTCCTGTCCGGCGCCCACGGCGGCCGGCATCAGGTCGGAGCCGTCGAAGCGGAAGGTCGCCGACGGGTCGGTCAGCGCCTCGGCCGACAGCTTGTCGATCGGGTCGGTGTAGAGGCCCTTGTCCACGCCCTGGTTGGCCGAGACCCAGCCGCTCGCGGTCTTCACCCGGCTGCTCGCCCAGGCGGAGCTGGACAGGTAGTTCTGCACCGCCTGTGCCTCGGGCCGGCCGGAGAAGGCCGCCAGGAACTCGCCGCCGCCCTCGACCGGATTGGCGATCGACGGGTTCACCGCGGGCAGGTGGAAGGCGAAGACGTCCCCGTCCGGGCCGACCTTGGTGCCCTTGGGCCACTGCGCCTCGTAGAAGGAGGCCTGCTGGAGCAGCATGCACGTGCCGCTCAGGATCGGGGTGCCCGCGTCCTGGAAGGTGGTGGTGGCGATCGACTTCACGTCACCGAAGCCCGCGTTGACCCAGGCCGGGTTCTGCATCCAGTCGGCGACCGTCTTCATCGCGGTGGTGATCTTCGGGTCGGAGAACTTCACCTGGTGGCCGACCCACTGGTCGTACACCTCGCCGCCGTACGAGCCGAGCACCACCTCCTCCAGCCAGTCGGTGGCCGGCCAGCCGGTGGCCGTTCCGGAGGCGATGCCGCCGCACCACGGCCTGGCGCCGCCCGCCTTGGCGATCCGGTCGCTGAGCGCCATCAGGTCGGCCCAGGTCTTGGGCGCCTCGTAGCCGGCCGCCTTGAAGGCCTTCGGCGAGTACCAGACCAGGGACTTCATGTTGGCGCTCATCGGGGCCGCGTAGAACGTGCCGTTGACCGATCCGTAGGTCTTCCAGATCGGGCTCCACTTGTCCTGGTTGGCGACGGTCTGGGCGGGCGGCTTCACCACCTTGCCGCTCTTCACCATCTGCGCCAGCAGGCCCGGCTGCGGGATGATCGCGAAGTCCGGGGCGTTGCCCCCGGAGACCCGGACCGGCAGCTGCGACTCGAAGTCGTTCGAGCCCTCGTAACTGATCTTGATTCCGGTGCACTTGCTGAACTCGGCCCAGGACTTCTCCAGGTTGTCCGACTCCGGGCTCAGGATCGAGGCGAACATCGTCACCGTGGTGCCCGCGTGTCCGGCGTACGGCTGGTACGCGGCGCAGTCGCCGGACAGCGACGCGGCCGATCCGCCCCCGCCACCGCCCGAACCGCCGGAGCTGTTGGAACAGGCCGCGGTCAGCGCCAGCGCCGCCACCAGGGCGGCCGCGGCGACCGGACGACGGCGGTAACCCGGGTGCTGCGCGGTCGGGTTGAGGGTCAATGCGGTTCTCCTCGCCAGGGCGTGCTGCCGACGGTGGGCTGAACGACATCGCGCTGTACCGGAGATGGGCCTGCAAGGGATCACGGACGGGATCACGGACGGGATCACGGGCGAGCCGCGTCCGGACTGATCGAAGACGTTAACGCAGCCGCCGCCCCTCGCCAAGGTCCACGTTCGACCTTCACAAGCCGGTGTCCCGACCGTGACCCGCGACAGGCGGTCCCCGGACCGCCACCACCAGAAGTCGAAGGCCCCGACCGGAAATCCGGACGAGGCCCAGGACATGACGACACGTCAGGTCAGAACAACCGGATCGGCAGCTCCCGCAGGCTGTTCACCACCAGAGAGGGGCTCGGCCGCAGCTCGGCGTCCGGCACCGCGAGCGACAGCCCCGGGAAGCGCTCGAACAGCGCGGGCAGCGCGATCCCCGCCTCCAGCCGGGCCAGCGGGGAGCCCGGGCAGACGTGCGGGCCGTGCCCGAAGGACAGGTGGCGGGCCGGGTCCCGGGTGAGGTCGAAGACCTCGGCCGTCACCCCGTGCTGGAGCGGGTCGCGGCCGATCGCGTTGTACGAGACCAGCACCGGCTCACCCGCCGGGATCTCCACCTCGCCGACCGGGATGTCCTGCGCGGCGAACCGGAACAGGAAGTTGCTGGTCGGCGGCGTCCAGCGGAGCGACTCCTCCACCACCGCGTCCCAGGACACCCGGCCCGAGCGCACCAGCTCCAACTGGTCCGGGTGGGTCAGCAGCGCCCGCACCGCGTTGCCGATCAGGTTCACCGTGGTCTCGTGGCCGGCCGCGATGATCACCCGCAGGGTGGCCGCAGCCTCCGCGTCGGTCAGCGCCCCGCCCTCGGTGTCGGCCGCCAGCAGCACACTCGCCAGGTCCTCGCCGGGAGCCGAACGGCGCTGCGCCACCAGACCGTTGACGAAGGCGTTCAGCGCGGCGACGGTCGCCTGGATGCCCTCCGGGTTCGGCTTGATGCCGAAGAACCGCTCGTACAGGTCGCGCAACAGGCCGTGGTCCGACTCGGGAACGCCCAGCAGCGAGCAGATCACCGTCATCGGCAGCGGGAAGGCGAAGGCCGTCTTCAGGTCCACCACCGGCTCGCCTGCCGCCAGGGCGTCCAGCAGCGCGTGGGTGATCTCCTCGACGCGCGGACGCATCAGCTCCACCCGGCGCGGGGTGAAGGCCTGCGCGACCAGCGCCCGCAGCCGGCGGTGCTCGGCGCCGTCCGTGGTCACCATGCTCGGGCCGGGCACCGCCAGACCGATCAGCGGCCAGGTCTTCGGCACCTCGCCGCGCTGGTACGCCGCCCAGTGCGCGGCGTCCTTCACCAGCCGGGCGTCGGTCAGCAGGTCGCGCGCGGCGGCGTGCTGCGTCACCGCCCAGGCGGCGACCCCACCGGGCAGCTCGACCGGCACCGCCGGGCCGGCGGCCCGCAGCAGCGCGCCCTCGGCCGCGTTGTCACGGGCCAGCGGGTCGAGGACGATTCGGGCCGGGGCAGCGGTCATCGACAACTCTCTTTCGAACGGCGGGTGTTGAATGATCAGGCCGGGTGGCCCGGGGTGAACGAGACCGGCAGCGCCACCAGCCCCCGCACCCAGGCCGACGGCCGCCACACCAACGCGTGCTCGGCCACCGCCAGCCGAAGGTCCGGCAGCCGGTCGAGCAGCACCTCGATCGCGGTGGCGGCGATCACCTCGGCCGCCTCCTGCGCCGGGAACGGGCAGCCGTGCTCGCCGTACGAGTAGCTCATGTGCGCCCGGTTCCCCTCCGCCGGGCGGCCGTCCGCCTGCCGGACCGCCGGATCGGCGTTGGCCCCGGCGAAGCCCAGCAGGACCATGTCCCCCTCGGCGATCCGCTGGCCGCCCAGCTGGGTGTCACGGACCGCCCAGCGGCCGGCGAAGATCTGGGTCGGGGTGTCCTCCCACAGCGCCTCGTTCAACGCCTGGCTGATGCTGCGCCGGCCGCCGGCCAGCGAGGCGGCGAACCGCTCGTCGGTGAGCATCAGCCGCAGCGCGTTGGAGATCCAGTACGAGCTCGGCTGGTGGCCGGCGATCAGCAGCACCCGCAGGTCGCGCATCACCTCGTCGTGGGTCAGCCCGGCCGGGTGCGCCAGCATCCGCGAGGCGACGTCGGCGCCCGGGTACTCCGCCTTCTCCTCGACCAGCGCGAACATCAGCTCCAACAGCCGCTGGGCGCCGGCCGGCGCGTCCGGGCCGCCGTCCAGCATCGCCAGCAGAGCCGCGATCAGCTGCGGCGCCTGCTCCTCGTCCAGGCCGAGCACCCGGCACAGCACCAGCAGCGGCATCCGGTGCGCGTACTCGGCGACCAGATCGGCCTCGCCGCGCCCGGCGAACTCGTCGATCAGCCGGTCGGCGATCTCCTCGGCGTGCTTGCGCAGCTCGTACGGGTCGATCCCGGCCAGCGCGTCGGTGACCGCGCGCGAACGCCGGACGTGCTCCTCGCCCTCGGCGTAGAGGATCGACGGCACGGGCGCCATCATCGGCTTCAGCGGCCAGTCGGCGGGCAGCGTCTCCCAGGCGTGCCAGCGGCTGGAGTCGCGGCCGAACAGCTGCGGCCGGCCGGTCACCTGCTGGAGCTCGCGGTAGCCGATGACCAGCCAGGCGGGCACGCCGCCGGCCAGCTCGACCGGGGCGACCGGGCCGTGCGTGGCGCGCAGCTCGCGGTAGAGCTGGGACGGGTCGGTCTGGAAGCGCGGCCCGTACAGCGGCGTGGCGCCGGCGTGCGCCGGGCAGCCCGGGGGCGGGGTGGCGGCGGGCTCGGTCACGGGGTGCTCTCCTCGTAGATCACGGTGCGGGACCCTGCCTGGGCGGGCTCCTCGGCCCCGGCGGCAACGGCACCGGCGGCAACGGCCGGAGCGGCCCCGCCGGTCAGGGCCCCCTCGTCGGCCCCGGCCAGGACGGCCAGGTGGTGGACCAGGGCGATCAGCACCTGCTTGCCGGACTCGCGGTCGCGCGCGTCGCAGTCCACCAGCGGTACCCCGGCCGGCAGGTCCAGCGCCTCGCGGACCTGCTCCAGGGTGTGGCCGGGCTCGCCGAAGTTGTTGCGGGCCACGATGAACGGCGTGCCGTGGTGCTCCAGCCGGTCGATCGCGTACCAGGAGTCCTCCAGCCGCCGGGTGTCCACCAGGACGACCGCGCCCAGGGCGCCGCTGAACAGCCGGTCCCAGAGGAACCAGAAGCGCTCCTGGCCGGGCGCGCCGAACAGGTACAGCACCTGGCGCTCGGAGAGGGTGATCCGGCCGAAGTCGAAGGCGACCGTGGTGGAGCGCTTGCCCCAGGCGCCGGCCGGGTCGATGCCCTCGCCCGCCCTGGTCATCACCTCTTCGGTGTTCAGCGGGCGGATCTCGCTGACCGAGCCGACCAGGGTGGTCTTGCCCACCCCGAAGCCGCCGACCACGACGATCTTCAGCGCGTTGTCGGCCGTCGCCCGCAGCGGGGTGCGCGCGCCGGCGGGCCGGACGCCGGCAGCGGCAGCGGCAGCGGCGTCCCACGCATCAGAGCCGTTGGAGGCCATGCAGCACCTGCTTCAGCGTGTCGAGGTCGGGCAGCCGGGCCTTGTTCGGCGCGAACCGGGGGTGGCGGGCGGTGACCGCCCCGGACTCCAGCAGGTCGCCGAGCAGGATCTTCACCACCGAGACGGGCAGCGCCAGCTCCGCCGCCACCTCCACGACGGCGGTCGGGGCCTCGCACATCCGCAGGATCCGGACGTGCTCCGACTGCATCCCGGGCGCCGGCTGCCGCTCGGCGACGATCAGGGTGACCAGGTCGAAGGCGTTCTCCGGCGCCCGGCTGCGGCCCCGGGTGATGGTGTAGAGGCGGTCCGGGTCGTCGTCACGGCCCGGCAGCGCCGGCCCGGCAGTCATATGCCGACGCTCTCTTGCGCGGCGGCCTCGCCCTCCGCCTCCCGGGCGGGCGCGCTGAGGTGGACCCCGATCTGCTCGATCAGGCCGTGCATGTTGTGGCCGACCACGCCGACGTCCGCGTCGTCGTCCGTGACCACCGCGAGGTGCGCGCCCTCACCGGCCGCCACGATGCACAGGATGCCGCCGTGGAACTCGGTCATCGACTGCCGCACGCCGCCGCTGCCGTCGCCGAACTCGATGGAGGCGCCGTGCGCCAGGCTCTGCAGGCCGGAGGCGATGGCGGCCAGCTGGTCGGCCTGGTCGGTGCTCAGCCCAGCGGTGTGGCAGAGCTTGAGGCCGTCGGCGGAGAGGACCAGGGCGTGCCGGGTGCCGGGGGTCGCCGCCAGCAGGTTCTCCAACAGCCAGTCGAGGTCGCGGTCGGTGGCACTGCTCATCAGGTGTCCTTCTCGGTGACGGGGGAAGCGTCGGGCAGGGTGTCGGGATCCGTGGTCGGCGCCCCGGCGGAGGGCTGCTCGGCCCCCGCGGGACGGGCGGCGGCCCGGCGGAACGCGCCGAACCGGGCGGCCGCGCCGACCGCGTCGGTGCTCATGGCCTTCGCGGTCCGGGCCGTCGCGGGGGCGCTGGTCGCCAGCGTCTGCCCGCGCCGGCGCTGCGGCAGGCCGCTGTCGGTCATCCGGGCGGGCGCGGCCGGCAGGGCGGGCGCGGTGGACGTCTGCGTCCCGGTGGCGGTCGGCGTCCCGGCCGGGGTCCGCTGCGCGGAGGGCGCCGGAGGCAGGGAGGCGGACGCCGAAGGCGGGGAGGCGGGCGCCGGAGGCAGGGAGGCGGGCGCCGGAGGCAGGGAGGCGGACGCCGGAGGCAGGGAGGCGGACGCCGAAGGCGGGGAGGCGGGCGCCGGAGGCAGGGAGGCGGGCGCCGGAGGCAGGGAGGCGGGCGCGGGACGCGCCGAGGTGAGCGCGGGGCGCGCGGTCTCCACGGGCGGCGTCTGTGCCGGGACGAACGCCTGGACGGGCGCCGGGGCGGCGGTCGGCACCGGGTGCGTGACGAGCCGCGGCGGGATCAGCATCACCACGCCGGTGCCGCCGCGCGCCGACGGCCGGAAGGAGATCTGCAGCCCGTGCTTGCGCGCCAGCACGCCGACCACCGCGAGCCCCAGCCGGGTACCGGCGGAGAGCGTGGTGAGGTCCAGCGGCTCGGCGCAGACGGCCCGCTCGGCCCGGCGCAGCCAGCTGTCGCTCAGCCCCAGCCCGCTGTCCTCGACGGTGACCACCAGCCCGGCCGGCACCTCCTCGACGTAGACGTGCACCTCGGCCGGTGGGGCGGAGAAGTTGGTGGCGTTGTCCAGCAGTTCGGCCAGCGCGTGCATCACGCCCTCGGCCGCGTACCCGGCGACCGCGGCGGTGCTGGCGTTGTGCAGCCGCACCCGCTGGTAGGCGCCGATCCGGCCGAGCGCGCCGCGCAACACCGACTCCACCGCGATCGGCTTGGCCCAGCGGCGGCCCGAGCGGGCGCCGGTGAGCACCGCGATGCTGTCGGCCATCCGGCCCGCCTGGGCGGTCGAGTGGTCCAGGCTCAGCAGGTCGCCGAGGACCTCCTCGTCGTGCCGGTGCTGCATCTCGCGCAGCTCGGCGTGCATGCTCGTGGCCAGCGCCTGGACCCGCCCGGCGGCGGTCGCGCAGACGGCCAGGGCGGCTGCCCGCAGCCGCTCGCCGCGGCCGATCTCCTCGCCGACGGCGCGCAGCAGCGCGTACTGGGGGTGCTTGCGGTGGACGGCCAGCGCGCTGTCCACGGCGGCGCCGGCCCGCAGCTTCGCCACCACCTCGGGCAGCACGCCCTCGACGATCCGGGCCAGTTCGGCGCGTTCCGACTCGGCCCGGGTCCGCTCCGTCTGCGCCCCGGCCCGCTCGGCGTCGAGTTCGGCCCGCAGCCGGGCCAGTTCGGTGTGCGCGGTGGTGGCGTCCGCCTCGGCGCGGGACTGCTCGGCGCGGGCGGCGTCCCGCTCGGCGAGCGCGGCGGCGGCGCGGTCGGCGGCGGCCGTCTCGGCCTGCCGGGCCGTGCCCGCGGCGACCAGCGCGGCCCGGGTCTCCTCGTGCTGAGCGGCCAGCTCCTCGGTCAGCCCGCGGGCGCGCTCCGCACCGGTCGAGGCGAGGCCGACGGCGATCAGCCAGAGCACCGTGACGGCAACCACCGCGAGGGCGGTGAGCGGCTGGTGCGCGCCGAACGCCCGGACGACGCCGACCGGCGCGGCGACCAGCGCCAGCAGCACGGCGGCCGCGGTCAGGGCGACGGTGCGCGGCGCGGGCCGTCGGCGCGATCGGCCGTCGGGGCTGGTGGCTTCTCTCATCGGTGCGGTCCTCGGCAACGTCGGCGGGCGGCGGCGCGGGCGGCGGGTCGGCGACGGTCGCGGCCGCCGACAGCTGGGTCGGGCGCATACCGGACCGCCCGGCGACGTTATGAAACGTCTCCGGGCGTCTGATCGGTTCACGCTTTCGGCCGATCATATCGATTCAGACATAGGCCTCAAGTGGCCAGTTGACGGCCAATCTCCTGCTTTCACACCGTCCACACCACACTGCGACACCGCCGACGCCCACCCGCGTGCCACGGTTCACACCCCGAAGGACAGCCCCTGTCGGCCGCCGCCGAACTCAGCGGCGGCCGAACCGCCGTTCCAGCGCCTCCTCGAAGGTCCCCCGGCCCACCGCCCGGTCCGGCGTCAGGTTGCCGCCCGCCCGAAACCCGCGGCCGGCCGCACCCGGCACGCGCAGCGTCAGCAGCAGTCGGCGCCTGCCCGCCGCCCGCAGGTAGGCCTCGGCCAGCTCCCGGTACGAACGCACCTGCGGGCCGCCCACCTCCGGCGCGAAGCCGGCCGGCTCCTCCCCCACCAGGTCCGCGACCGCCGCCGCCACCTCCCGCACGTCCACCGGCTGGCACGCCGTCCCGCTCAGCACCGGGAAGACCGGCAGCTTCACGGAGGCGTCGAAGAACCTGAGTACCAGGTCGTGGAACTGCGTCACCCGCAGCACCGTCCAGCCCAGCCCCGACTCCCGCACCACCCGCTCACAGGCGAGCTTCGTGTTGTAGTACGAGATCGGCACCCGGTCGATCCCGACGATCGACACGTACACCAGGTGCCGCACCCCGGCCTCCCGGGCCCGCGCCACCAGCGTCCGGACCCCGGCCAGGTCCTCCTTCTTCTGCGTGGTCGCGCAGTCCACCACCACCTCGACCCCGGCCATCGCCTCGGCGATCCCGGCGCCGCTCACCAGGTCGCCGACCGCCCACTCGACCCCGTCGCCCCCGGCCCGCGCCCGCCGGCTCAGCCCCCGCACCGCCGCCCCGCGCGCCACCAGCAGCCGCACCACCTCCCGCCCGAGCGTCCCCGTCGCCCCGGTCACCAGCACCGTTCCCATCACCGCACCACTCCTTCTCGGCAGAACCCGTCACCCCCTGTGGACCGGACACCACCCCCGAACGTGACATCGGCATTCCCGGGAACACGAAAAAGGCGGGGCGAGGACCGTGAAGTCCTCGCCCCGCCTCAGGTTTTCACCTCATCGGGTGAAACCGGGCTCGAGCGTGATCAGCTGCAGCCGCTGGTGGAGCCGCAGCCCTCGCAGAGGTAGCAGCTGCCGGCGCGGCGCATCTTGGTGCCGCAGGAGAAGCAGAGCGGGGCGTCGGCGTTGAGGCCGAGCTGGATCTCCATCAGCTCCGTGGAGTTGTGGGCCTGCTTCGGGGCCGTCCTGGGCGCCTCGACGGCCGGGGCCGGGACCACGGCCGGCCTGGCGGCGACCGGGGCGGACTGGGCGAGCGACTCGGTGTCGAGCTCCTCGGCCTCCAGCGGCTCGTACGAGCCCGTCTCCAGGTGGCGCTGGCGCTCCTCGACGGAGTGGATGCCGAGCGCCGAGCGGGTCTCGAACGGCAGGAAGTCGAGTGCCAGGCGGCGGAAGATGTAGTCGACGATCGACTGCGCCATCCGCACGTCCGGGTCGTCGGTCAGGCCGGCCGGCTCGAAGCGCATGTTGGTGAACTTGGAGACGTAGGTCTCCAGCGGCACGCCGTACTGGAGGCCGACCGAGACGGCGATGGAGAAGGCGTCCATCATGCCCGCGAGGGTCGAGCCCTGCTTGGACATCTTCAGGAAGACCTCGCCCAGACCGTCGTCCGGGTAGGAGTTGGCGGTCATGTAGCCCTCGGCGCCACCGACCGTGAAGGAGGTGGTGATGCCCGGGCGGCCCTTGGGCAGACGCTTGCGGACCGGGCGGTACTCGACCACCTTCTCGACCACCGCGGGAGCCTCGGCCTGCGCCGACTTCTCCTCGGAGTCCTTCTTCTTGGCCGAGAGCGGCTGGCCGACCTTCGAGTTTTCGCGGTAGATGGCGAGCGCCTTGACGCCCATCTTCCACGCCTCGAAGTAGATCTCCTCGACGTCCTCGACGGTCGCGGCGGCCGGCATGTTCACGGTCTTGGAGATGGCGCCGGAAATCCAGGGCTGGATCGCGGCCATCATCCGCACGTGGCCCATCGGCGAGATGGAGCGCTCGCCCATCGCGCAGTCGAACACCTCGTAGTGCTCGGCCTTCAGGCCGGGCGCGTCCACCACGTTGCCGTGCTCGGCGATGTGGGCGACGACCGCCTCGATCTGCTCGTCCTGGTAGCCGAGGCGCTTGAGGGCGCGCGGGACGGTGCCGTTGACGATCTGCATCGAGCCGCCGCCGACCAGCTTCTTGAACTTGACCAGGGCCAGGTCGGGCTCGACGCCGGTGGTGTCGCAGTCCATCATCAGGCCGATGGTGCCGGTCGGGGCGAGCACCGAGGCCTGGGCGTTGCGGAAGCCGTTCTGCGCACCGACGCGCAGCACGTCCTGCCAGGTCTTGTTGGCGGCCAGCCAGACCGGGGCGTCCAGGTCGTCGTGGGAGACGGCGTCCAGCGAGGCGTCGGCGTGCTGCTTCATGACCTGCTGGTGCGGGGCCGCGTTGCGGGCGTAGCCGTCGTACGGGCCGACCACACCGGCGAGTTCGGCGCCGCGGCGGTAGGCGGTGCCGGTCATCAGCGAGGTGATGGCGCCGGCCAGGGCGCGGCCGCCCTCGCTGTCGTAGGCGTGGCCGGTGGCCATCAGCAGGGCGCCGAGGTTGGCGTAGCCGATGCCGAGCTGGCGGTAGGCGCGGGTGGTCTCGCCGATCTTCTCGGTGGGGAAGTCCGCGAAGCAGATGGAGATGTCCATCGCGGTGATGACCAGCTCGACGACCTTGGCGAAGGCCGCCGCGTCGAACGAGTCGTCGTCGCGCAGGAACTTCATCAGGTTCAGCGAGGCGAGGTTGCAGCTGGAGTTGTCCAGGTGCATGTACTCGGAGCAGGGGTTGGACGCGTTGATGCGGCCGGACTCCGGGCAGGTGTGCCAGTGGTTGATGGTGGTGTCGTACTGGATTCCGGGGTCGGCGCAGGCCCAGGCGGCCTCGGCCATCTTGCGGAACAGCTTCTTCGCGTCGACGGTCTCGATGACCTCGCCGGTCATCCGGGCGCGCAGGCCGAATTCGGTGCCGTTCTCGACGGCGGTCATGAATTCGTCGTTGACGCGGACCGAGTTGTTGGCGTTCTGGTACTGGACGGAGGTGATGTCGTCCCCGCCGAGGTCCATGTCGAAGCCCGCGTCGCGCAGGGCGCGGATCTTCTCCTCCTCCTTCACCTTGGTCTCGATGAAGGCCTCGACGTCCGGGTGGTCCACGTCGAGGACGACCATCTTGGCCGCGCGGCGGGTGGCGCCGCCGGACTTGATGGTGCCGGCCGAGGCGTCGGCGCCGCGCATGAAGGAGACCGGGCCGGAGGCGTTGCCGCCGGAGGAGAGCAGTTCCTTGGAGGAGCGGATCCGGGAGAGGTTGAGGCCGGCGCCGGAGCCGCCCTTGAAGATCATGCCCTCTTCCTTGTACCAGTCGAGGATCGACTCCATGGAGTCGTCGACGGACAGGATGAAGCAGGCGCTGACCTGCTGGGGCTGCTTGGTGCCGACGTTGAACCAGACCGGCGAGTTGAAGCTGAACACCTGGTGGAGGAGGGCGTGCGTCAGCTCGTGCTCGAAGATCTCGGCGTCGTCCTTGGTGGCGAAGTAGCCGTGCTTCTCACCGGCGGCGCGGTAGGTGAGCACCACGCGGTCGATGATCTGCTTCAGGCTCCACTCGCGCTGCGGGGTGCCGACGGCGCCGCGGAAGTACTTGGACGTGACGATGTTGACGGCGTTGACCGACCAGAAGTCGGGGAACTCGACGCCGCGCTGCTCGAAGTTGATCGAGCCGTCGCGCCAGTTGGTCATGACGACGTCACGCCGCTCCCAGCGGACCTCGTCGTACGGGTGCACGCCAGGAGTGGTGTAGATGCGCTCCATCGGGAGGCCGCCCTTCGGGGCCTTGGCGCCCTTGACCGCGGCCTTCTCGGACTTCGACCCGCGCGCCGAACCGCTCGTGGTGTCTGTCACTTCTCGCTCCTCCTCCTGGGCAAACGCCCGAAGTGCCCTGAAAAGTCCGGGCACTGCTGGTTCGTTCTTCCGGTGTGCGGGCAGGCGGAGACCTTGCCTGCTTACGCACGGTTTGTAGTGTTCTGTGCCCCGTTTTCGGGCACGCGTGGGCCCCGCGGGGCCATGGTGGTGCGACGGGGCCCGCCCGGGGCCCGGTGCCGGCGCCCGCTAGGGCGCGGCGGCGGAGACGGACACGGGGGTGTCGTCCGTCTCGGGGGCGCGGGGCCGTTCGACGCGGAGTTCCGCGATGGCGGCCTCGAAGTCCTCAAGTCCGTCGTACGCCTGGTACACGGAGGCGAAGCGCAGGTAGGCGACCACGTCGAGCTCCTTGAGCGGGCCGAGTATGGCCAGCCCCACGTCGTGGGTGGTCAGCTCGGCGCTGCCGCTGGCGCGCACGCACTCCTCGACCCGCTGCCCGAGCTGGGCCAGCGCGTCCTCGGTGACCGGGCGGCCCTGGCAGGCCTTGCGGACGCCGGTGATGACCTTCTGCCGGGAGAACGGCTCGGTGACGCCGCTGCGCTTGATGACCATCAGCGCGGCCGTCTCCACCGTGGTGAAGCGGCGGCCGCAGTCCGGGCACTGCCGACGGCGGCGGATGCAGCTGCCGTCCTCGGTGGTCCGGCTGTCGACAACACGGCTGTCGGAGTGCCGGCAGAAGGGGCAGTGCACCTCGGGATCCCTCCCTGGCAGAACGTTCGGACCTCTTGAGTCTATGCGATGTGCCCCCGGCCTGGGCAAGCCGATCATGCGGGGTGACCACTAGTACTGGGCACGGATGATGACTGTAGCCACTACATCTAGGAGTCCGGGGGAGGTGAGCACCATGGCGTGTCGATGCCGCGACGGCGCCGATTAGACTGCCGGAGTCGAGTTCTGCTCGAACATTTACTCGATGTACAACAAAGCCTTGATCGAGTCAGTCAACTCCCGAATAATTCACTCGAACGTGTGTTTGGCGCAACCTTTCGATAGGAGGCGCGTTGGGCTGGAAAAGGGGAGAGGACAGCCGTCGAGAGGGGCCGCCGTGAACACGATCGAAAGCAACACCATCCCGGTGCAGGAACACTCCCAGTTCAAGGTGGGGCAGCGCACCACGAATCAACAGGGTCTGGACATCAGCATGGACCGTAGCGAAGACCACCGTCTCCCCGGCGCGGCCCTGTCCGGAACGGCCCGCGTTCCGGACCAGCCGATCGAACACTCCGCCACCCTGGACGACGGCCATCCCGCCCCCGCCCGCGCGATGCCCGGCCGCCCCCCCGGGATCCGCACCGACGAGGCCGGTCTCACCGAGCGCCAGCGCCGGGTGATCGAGGTCATCCGGGATTCCGTCCAGCGCCGCGGCTACCCGCCGTCCATGCGCGAGATCGGCCAGGCCGTGGGCCTGTCCAGCACCTCCTCGGTGGCCCACCAGCTGATGGCCCTGGAACGCAAGGGCTTCCTGCGCCGGGACCCGCACCGCCCGCGCGCCTACGAGGTCCGCGGCGTCGAGGTGGCCCGCCCGAACACCGCCGAGACGGCCGGCCGCCCGTCCACCTCCTACGTCCCGCTGGTCGGCCGGATCGCCGCCGGCGGGCCGATCCTGGCCGAGCAGACGGTCGAGGACGTCTTCCCGCTGCCCCGCCAGCTGGTCGGCGAGGGCGAGCTGTTCGCGCTCACCGTGCGCGGCGACTCGATGATCGAGGCCGCCATCTGCGACGGCGACTGGGTCACCGTGCGCCGCCAGCCGGTCGCCGAGAACGGCGACATCGTGGCCGCGATGATCGACGGCGAGGCCACCGTCAAGCGGCTCAAGCGCGAGGACGGCCGGATCTGGCTGATGCCGCACAACTCGGCGTACGAGCCGATCAACGGCGACAACGCGACCATCCTGGGCAAGGTCGTCGCGGTCCTGCGCCGCCTCTGAGCTCCCGTGCCGCGACCGACGGCACCGGGAAGGGGCTCCACCGCTCGTGCGGGGAGCCCCTCCGGCATTGCGGCCCGGCAACCCCCGGCCCCCGGGCCCGGCAACCCACGGCCCCCTGGGCCCGGAACGCCGGGGCCCGAGGGCCGGGGCCCTCAGCCCCGCTTCACCACCGGCCGCACCGGCGCCGCCGAGGCGTCGATCGCCGCCAGCGAGCGGCGCACCTGGTTGCGGTCCGTGGTGTACCAGAACTCGGGCATCGAGGACCGGAAGAAGCTCCCGTACCGCTTGGTCTCCACCCGCGGGTCCAGCACCGCGACCACGCCCCGGTCGTCGGCCGCGCGCACCAGCCGGCCCGCGCCCTGCGCCATCAGCAGCGCCGCGTGCGTCGCCGCGACGGCCATGAAGCCGTTCCCGCCGCGCTGCTCGACGTCCTTCTGGCGGGCGCTCATCAGCGGGTCGTCCGGCCGGGGGAACGGGATCCGGTCCATCACGACCAGCTGGCAGGCCGAGCCGGGCACGTCCACGCCCTGCCAGAGCGAGAGCGTGCCGAACAGGCAGGTGGTGGCGTCCGAGGCGAACTCCCGGATCAGCTCGCCCAGGGTGTCCTCGCCCTGCAGCAGGACGCGCTGGTCCAGCCGCTCGCGCATCGCCTCGGCGGCCGTCTGGGCGCCCCGCATCGAGGAGAACAGCCCCAGCGTCCGCCCGCCGGCCGCACCGATCAGCTCGGCCAACTCGTCCAGCATGTCCGGCCGTTCGGGATCGCGCCCGGGGTCGGCGAGGTGCTTGGCGACGTACAGGATGCCCTGCTTCGGGTACTTGAACGGCGAGCCGACGTCGATCCCGCGCCAGTGCGGCACCGCGTCCTCGCCGAAGGCCGGGCCGGGCTCCGGGTTGTCCCCGGCGGTGCGGACGTCCGGCAGCCGCGTCTCGGAGGGCAGGCCGACGGAGGCGGCGACGCCGTTGAAGTCCCCGCCGAGCTTGAGCGTGGCCGAGGTGAGGACGACCGAGCGCTCCTTGTACAGCCCCTCGCGCAGCAGCCCGGAGACGCTCAGCGGGGCGACCCGCAGCGAGGCGGTGCCCAGCCCGTAGCGGTCGCTGCGCTCGATCCAGACCACGTCGTACTCGGAGTCCTCCAGCAGCCGCTCGGCCGTCTCGTGCAGCGCCTCGGCCGAGGCCATCGCCTGCTTGCGGACGGCGTCCTCGTCGCTGAGCCCCTTGTCCCTGGTCTCGCCGAGCGAGCTGATCACCTGGCGGGAGGCGTCCCGGATCGCGGTGACCGCGTACGCCAGGTACTCGGGCAGTTCCTCGACCCGGCCGGGCTGAGCGGTCTCCATCAGGCCGTGGTAGTTCTCGGCGGCGGCCTGGAGCGCGTCGACCGCCTTCTCGTTGGCCAGCCGCGCGGCCCGCTTGACCGCCCGGTTGACCGCCCCGACGGTCAGCTCGGCGGTGGCCGCGCCGGTGACCCGGTTGACCAGTTCGTGCGCCTCGTCCACGATCAGCAGCCCGTGCTCGGGCAGCACCGGCGCGCCCTCGATCGCGTCGATCGCGAGCATCGCGTGGTTGGTGACCACGACGTCCGCCAGCTTGGCCCGCTCCCGCGCCTTCTCCGCGAAGCACTCCTGCCCGTACGGGCAGCGGGTGGCGCCCAGGCACTCCTTGGAGGTGACCGACAGCTGGGCCCAGGCCTTGTCGGAGACGCCGGGGCTGAGGTCGTCGCGGTCCCCGGTGTCCGTCTCGTCGGCCCAGTCGCGCAGCCGCAGCACGTCCTTGCCGAGCTTCCCGGTGGGCCCGCCGAGCGCGTCCACCGGGTCGAAGAGGCCCTCGCCCTCGTCGCTCGGGGTGCCCTCGTTGGCCCGGTGCAGGCACAGGTAGTTGGAGCGGCCCTTGAGCATCGCGAACAGCGGCCGGCGGCGCAGCACGGGGTGCAGCGCCTCGACGGTGCGCGGCAAGTCCCGTTCCACCAGCTGGCGTTGCAGCGCCAGGGTGGCCGTGGCGACGACCACGCGGTCGCCGTGGGCGAGTGCGGGCACCAGATAGGCCAGGGACTTCCCGGTGCCGGTGCCGGCCTGGACGAGCAGGTGCTCGCCGTGGTCGACGGCGTCGGCGACGGCCTCGGCCATCCGGACCTGACCGGGGCGCTCCGCGCCGCCGACGGCCGCCACCGCGGCGTGCAGCAGTTCGGGGATCCGCGAGCGCGGGACGGCGACGGCTTCCTCGGCCTCGTCGCCGAGGGCCGTCGCGGGCTGGGATTCGGAGTCGTTCGTCATGACCCTCCCACCCTACGGGGCGGGGGTGACAATCCGGTCCCGTTGCCCGGGCAGTCGCACGTCCACCGCGACCAGCGCGTTCGGCACGGTCCCGTGCCGGGCGGCGTGCGGGCGGTGCGGGCGGTCCTGGTAGCCGTCCAGCAGCAGCCGGTTGCGGTTGAGGCAGAGCCGGTCGATCCGGGGGCGGAACAGGTCGAACAGCTCGAAGCGCTCGCCCAGCTCGGGGAAGCGGTCCTGGTAGCGCAGCACCTCGGCACGCAGCAGCGCCCAGAACTCGGTCTCGGGCAGTCCGGTCTGCGCCTCCAGCAGCGGGGCGAGGTAGCGGAAGACGCCGATGAAGAGCCCGGAGTGGATGAACTGGCAGAGTCCCTGCGGGCTCTCCCGCAGCAGCACCTCGGCGACCTCGGCGGGCAGCGCGTGCAGTTCGGGCAGGCTCTGCGCGCTGAGGTTGACGTCGTCCACGAAGTCCTTGACCGCGAGCCGGACCGGCACGTCGGACGGGTCGAAGACCACGATCGCGTTCTCGCCGTGCGGGGAGAAGACCAGCCCGTAGCGGTAGAGGAAGTGCAGCAGCGGCGGCATCGTCGCGGCGAACAGCCGGGCGGTCCAGTCGCCGGGGAGCAGGCCGGAGCGGTCGATCAGCTCGGCGGCGAGCGCCCGCCCGTCGGAGCCGGTCTGCAGCAGCGCGGCCAGGGTGCGGGCCCGCTCGCCGCCGTCCAGGAAGGGGCCGAGCGGCTGGCGCCAGATCGCGCCGAGCAGCTCCTTGTACTGGTACGGAGCCTCGGGCAGCTCGCGGTAGAGCGGGTGGTCGACGGTGACGGAGGCGATCTCGCCGAGCAGGATCACCCGGCACTCGTCGCGCAGGTACGGGTCGGCGTCGCGCAGCCCGAGCAGCCAGGCGGTGACGGCGGGCGCGGCCAGCGTGCGCTCGACCGGCAGGCCGCGCCAGACCAGGGTGTTCAGGACGGACAGCGGCAGCTTGACGGTGCAGCGCTCGGGGTGGGCGGTGTTGAAGAAGGAGCGGATGGACTGCTGGGGCAGCCGTGGGTCGCCGTCCGAGGGCAGCGGGACGATCTCGCCGGAGGCGATCCAGGGGGCGAACAGCGGCAGGATCGTCTCGTCCCACTGCCAGGGGTGGACGGGCAGCAGCAGGTAGTCCCCGGCGTCCGGGCCGAGCGCGGCGCGCAGCGCGTCGACGTCGTCCAGCTCGCGGGCGTACAGCTGCTCGGGCCGTTCCAGGCCGGGCACCCCGCGGTACTCGGCGAGCCGGCGGTGGACGGCGATCCAGGGCAGCGGGCGGGGGCTGCGGGCCTCCGGGGCCCAGCGGGCGGCGTCGGTGCCGGAGAAGCCGATCCGGCCCTTGTTGGGCACGATCCAGGGGTGGCCGGTCTGCCGGCCCTCCAGGGCGGCGTGGTCGAGGTCGGCGAGTTCGGCGGCGGTCAGCGCGGTGGCGAGCTGGCGGGCGTCGGCGGTCAGGGTGGCGCAGAGCTCGCGGATCAGGTGGCCGGTGGTCTCGCCGCGCATGCCGAGGGTCTGCCGGGCGTACGGGAGGAAGCGCAGCGGGTCCAGGCCGTCCGGGCGGGTGCAGCGGACGGACTCGGGGTCGACCTGCCAGCTGTCGTAGGCGCCGCGCCGGGCGGTGAAGCGGTACTCGGCCTCGGGCAGCTCCAGCCGGTACTCGCCGGGCGCCTCGCCGGGGACGGGCCGGAGCAGGTCCTCGTAGGCGAACTCGCCCAGCATCTTGGCCAGCAGGGCGCGGCCGGCCCGCTGCCAGTGCCCGGCGGTGAGGTGCGGGGGCAGGTGGAGCGGCGGTTCAGCGGCCGACGGTTGCGGCACGGGTCAACTCCTGGGGGCGGGGGACGACGGGGGTCCGGTGGTGGGACGCGGGGTCGGGGGCGGGTACGGGCGGTGCGAAGCCGGTCCAGGCGGTGCGGTCGGGCAGCCGGTGGACGGTGCGCCCGGTGACGGCGTTGAGGATCACGGCGGCCCGGTGGGCGCCGAGTCCGAGGTCGGGGGTGCCGACGCCGTGGGTGTGCAGTTCGGCGTTCTGGACATACAGCCCGCCGGTGAGTTCGGGGCGGGTGGCGACCCGGTGGTCCAGGTCGACCCGGTAGCGCCCGGCCTCGTCCCAGTCGATCAGCTCGGCGAGCGGTTCGAGGGCGGCCGGGCGGGCCGCCCGGTAGCCGGTGGCGAGCACCAGGGCGTCGGTGCGCAGCAGGTGCTCGGCGCCGGAGTCGGTGTGCCGGCAGTGCAGTTCGAGGCCGCCGCAGGGGCCCGGTCGGGCGGCGGTGACGGCGGTGCCGGGGGTGATCTCGACCGGGGCGGTGTCGATCGGGCGGCCGATGGTGCGCTCGTAGAGGTGGTCGTGGATCTCGGCGAGGGTCTCGGTGCTGGCGGCCTTGTGGAGCTGCCACTGGGCGGCGACCAGCGCGTCCCGGACGGGGCCGGGCAGGCCGTGGAAGTAGCGGGTGTAGTCGGGGGTGAAGTGCTCCAGGCCGAGCTTGGAGTACTCCATGGGGGCGAGCGCCCTGGTGCGGGTGAGCCAGCGCAGCCGGACGCCGTCGCCCTCGTGGCGCCGGAGCAGGTCGAGGAAGACCTCGGCGCCGGACTGTCCGCTGCCGATCACGGTGATGTCCCGGGCGCCGGCCAGGTCGGCGCGGCGGTCCAGGTACTCGGCGGAGTGGAAGGCGCGCGGGTGTCCGGCCAGCGCGGCGAAGGCCTCGGGGAGGACCGGCCGGGTGCCGACGCCGAGGGCGAGGTTGCGGGCCCTGACCTCGGAGCGCCGGCCGGTCGCGGTGTCGGTCAGCTCGGCGCGGTACCAGGGCGCGTCCCAGTGCAGGGCGGTGACCTCGGTGCCGAAGCGGCAGCCGGCCAGCCGTTCGGCGGCCCAGCGGCAGTAGTGGTCGTACTCGCGGCGCGGGAGCTGGAAGCGCTCGGCGAAGTAGAACGGGAAGAGCCGGTCCTGGTCGCGCAGGTAGTTGAGGAAGGACCACGGGCTGGTCGGGTCGACCAGGGAGACCAGGTCGGCGAGGAACGGCACCTGCATCCGGGCCCCGTCCACCAGCATCCCGTGGTGCCAGCGGAACTCCGGGCGCTGGTCGCAGAAGAGCGTGCGCAGGCCGGGGACGGGCTCGGCGAGCGCGGCGAGGGAGAGGTTGAACGGGCCGATGCCGACGCCGAGCAGGTCGTACGCGGGGGGTGTCGAGGTGTCCACAGGGGTTTCCTAGGCGGGGAGTTGGGCCTGCGCGGCGGGCCCGTCGGCCCGGTCGCGGACCATCAGGGCGGCGCGCTTGCCGGGCAGGTCGAGTTCGGCGGCGGCTCGGAATCCGGCCCGTTCGAAGGCCCGGACGGACCGCCGGTTGCGGACGTCCGGCTCGGCCACCACCCGTTCGCAGCGCGGATTCCCACGAAGAATCAATTCTGCGAAGGCGGCGAGGAGGACGGCGCCCAGCCCTCGGCCGCGGCTGGCGGCGGGGCCGAGCAGCAGGTGCACGCCGGTGTCGTACGGCCGGGCGGGGTAGTGCGCGGCGAGCGGGTCGAGGTCGGCGCGGTAGACCTCCCAGTAGCTCATCGGCTCGCCGTCGAGCAGGCCGAGGCAGGGCAGGCTCCGGCCGTCGCCGTCCTGCTGGGCCCGGACGTGCCGTTCGGTGACCTCCGGCGGCCCGGCGAGCTCCCAGAAGGCGTCGACCTCCGGGTCGTTCATCCAGCCGGTGAGCAGCGCCAGGTCGGCGGGCAGCAGCACCGGGCCGAGCCGGAACTCGCCCGCCGGGGTGGGCACCGGACCGAGCCGGAACTCGCCCGCCGGGGCGGGCACCGGTGCCCGCCCGGGCAGCTCGTACGGCATCAGGCGCCCGCCACCGGGTTGGGGATGTCCACGTACACGGACTGGCTGGCGACCGGGCCGACCAGCTCGTCCATGCCGTTGATCCGGGTGAGCAGGTTGGCCTTGCAGGGCAGCGTGGGCGCGTCCAGCAGCAGGGCGGGCAGCGCCGAGCCGGTGGCGGCGGCCCGCGGACCGGCCAGGAACCGGCGCAGCGCCGCCAGCAGCACCGTTTCGTCGGCGAGCCGCTGGGAGCCGAAGGCGCCGATCAGGCCGAGCACGTGGTTGATGCCGAGGTAGTAGGCGAAGTGATGGTCGATCACCTCGTCCGGCAGGAAGGTGTCGCTGTCCGTACCGAGCCCGGGCAGCCGGGCGGCGAGCGCGCCGGCGGCGCTCTCCCGGTAGTAGTAGCCCTGGTTGTCGCGGTAGCGGCCGCCGCACGGCCAGCCCTCGGCGTCCAGCAGCACGAGGCTGTTCTGCTGGTGCGCCTCCAGGGCGATGCCGCCCCGGCCGTCCAGCCAGAGGATGGGCAGCACGACCGCGTCCAGGTAGCGCAGGAACCATTCGGCGGCCACCGTCCGCAGCGGGCGGGCGCAGCGCAGGGCCAGCGCCCGCAGGAGGTCGCCGAGCCGGGAGGGCACGGTGTCGCCGCCGCCGAGCGGTTGTTCGGCGACCAGCCCGGCGACGCACAGCACGCGGTCGGTGGGTGCGAAGGGCTGGGCGCGCAGCACGGTGTCCAGGCCGTTGGGGTCGCCGAGGTCGGGGTGGTCGACGCCGATCCAGGCCGGGTCGCGGACGATGTCGAAGCCGGGGTGGGCGGCCCGCCACTCGGCGGCCAGCCCGCTCTCCAGCAGCCGGTGCATCTCCAGGCCGCGGTGCAGTTCCTTGCGCAGGTTCTCCCGGCGGGAGTTGGTGATCCGCAGGCCGAGCGAGAGCTTGAGCATCCACGGGGTGCCGGGCCGGTAGACGGTGCGCACCGAGGAGGTGGGGTACCAGGGCTCGCCGGCCGGGCCGAGGTCGTGCAGCAGCCCGTCGGCGAGCAGTGCGGCGACGGCCGGGCGGTGGGCGAGCTCGCGGGCCTGCCAGGGGTGCAGCGGGACGGCGGCGGTGCCGGGCGGCAGCGCCGGGCCGCCGTCGAGCAGGCCGGCGGTGAGCTGCTCGGCGCTCTCGGCGACGGCGGAGCCGGCCGCGAGCAGTTCGCGGTCCACCGCGTACCAGTGCAGTTGGAAGGAGCCGTGCAGTTCGGGCGAGTAGGCGGCGCTCTGGGCGGGGCCGAGGCCGTCGCGGCTCTTGGGGGTGGGGTGCAGCGGGTGGCCGAGCAGCAGGGACTGTTCGGCGGCGAGGAAGTGCGAGCGCTCCGGCCCGCCGGGCACGGCGGCGGTGCGGCGGTGGGCGAGGATCTCGGCGGTGCGCACGACCGAGTCGGCGACCCGGCCGGCGAGGTCGGCGACCTGCCCGGGGTCGGGCCGTTCGGCGGCCGCGGCGGCGAGCAGCGCGGCGGCGGTGACGGCGTCCACCGGGGCCTCGGCGCCGCCCTCGCCGGCCGCGAGGGTGGCGGGGCCGAAGCGGTGCCAGCCGCCGGGCGACCAGTAGCGGACCGGGGCGGTGAGCCGGGCGGCCCCGCCGAGGACGGCGATCCGCAGTCGGCCGTCCGGGCCGGGCCGGGCTCCGGTCTCCCGCGTCCAGCAGCGCAGCAGGGCCTCCAGCCCGGCCTGTTCGGCGGCGACGGCCGGGTCGGGGTGCAGCAGCAGGTCGTGTCCGAAGGCCCGTGCCACGGTGGGCGGCGGTACGGGCGGGGCTCCGGTGAGGGCGGTGCTCAAGGCTGCTCCTTGGGGCGCGTGGGGGTGCGGACGCGCACTGTGGTGGAGGGGATCGGCGGGCACTCGCACCGTCGCGTCAGGTAAGGGTTACCTATCCATGACGGGTGATCACAAGGAGCGCTCACTCGTCCGGGTGAGAATCGGCGATTGTGTACATCCGGGGCCGGATGCCCTGCTGGGCCGGTGCACCGGCCGGGCCCGGATCACGGATCGGTGACCTCCGGCCGGCAGCGCAACCCGGGGGGCGGGCACCGCCGTCCTTCTGCGCGATGGAAGACTCCAGAACGGCGGACCGCCGCACCGCGAACCGGCCGGGCACCCACCGCCCCGGTGTGCGGCCGCCCGCCGCGGCACCGTCCGGCGAGCCGGGACCACTCGGCGACCCGGCACCGCCCAGCACCCACCGCCCGAGCACAGGGGGAAGCGCACAGATGCCAACGATCCACCGGTCAGCCCTGGCCGCCGCCCTGGCCGCGGGCACCCTGCTCGCCGTGAGCGCCTGCGGGCCCGACGGCCCGGCGGGCGGCGGGACCAGCCCCGCGCCGCCGCCCTCCTCCGCGGCGGCCCAGGCCGCGGGCGCGGGCGGGGCGATCGGCGGAATCACCCTCCCGTCCGGGCTGCCGACCAGCCTGCTGGAGGGACTGCCCAGGAGCTGGGACGACCTGAAGAAGTGGAAGTTCGAGGACTGGGACAAGTGGGCGTCCAAGCACGTCTTCAACAACCCGGTGGTGAAGGACTTCTGGGACCCGGACAAGATGGGCGACTCCAAGCCCGCCGAGCCGGCCCCGCCCGCCGCCAAGCCCGCCCCCGCCACCCCCGCGCCGTCCACCGACGACGGCGTGACCGACCCCGAGCCCCCGGTGGTCAAGGCCCTGGCGATGCCCCGCCCGTACACGAAGCAGCCCTCCGGAAAGGTGTTCTTCTCCGCCCAGGGCGGCCGCGGCAACTGCTCGGCGACGGTGATCACCGACCCGCAGCACCCGGGAAAGAGCAACCTGGTCTGGACGGCCGGCCACTGCGTGCACGAGGGCAAGGGCGGGAACTTCTTCAAGGACCTGGTCTTCGTGCCCGCCTACAACAACTCGGGCGCCTCCAGCGGCGGCAAGCGGGCCCCGCTGTCCGAGCTGGCCCCGCTGGGCACCTGGTGGGCCGACCAGGTCACCGCCTCGCCGCAGTGGATGGTCGAGGGCGGCGGCAGCGGCGACGCCGCCAACCAGTACGACTTCGCGGTGATGCGCGTGCGCAACCAGAACGACACCGGCAAGTCCCTGGAGGAGACGGTCGGTTCGGCCGTTCCGGTCTGGTTCGACGCGCCGCGCGACCAGCTCAAGGTCTCGGCCGTCGGCTACCCGCTCGTCAAGCCGTTCGACGGCCAGGAGCTGTACAAGTGCGACGGCGGCAAGCCGACCCGGCTCTCCTTCGACGCCAAGCGCCCGACGATGCTGACCATCGGCTGCACCATGACCCAGGGCGCCAGTGGCGGCGGCTGGTTCGCCACCATGCCCGACGGCAGGACCGCCCTGGTCAGCAACACCTCGATCGGCACCCAGGAGCACACCTCGCTGAGCGGCCCCTACCTGGAGGCGGTCGCCCGGCAGGCACTGGACTGGATCTCCAAGAAGTAGCAGCCGTACGAGGGAAGCAGCCGCCGGCGGGGGGCGGTACGGGACCACCAGCACAGCACGGGGGACGAGCCAGCATGCCGACAACCACCAGCCGGCGGCGCCGGGCCGCGACGGCCGGCGCCGCGCTGCTCGCCGCGCTCGCGCTGGGCGCCGCCGGATGCGGCCCGGACGGCCCGGCCCGGCCCGCCACCGCGCCCCTCGCCCTGCCCCGCTCCGCGCCCACCAGCCTGGGCGACCTGACCGGCTGGAAGGTGGAGGACTGGGACCGCTACGTCGCCGACAGCGCCTTCGCCGGCGACGCGGCGCCCGGCTTCTGGACGGCCGCCCGGATGGACACCGCCAAGCCCCGGCCCACCCCGGAGTACTCCCTGACCGCCCCCGCGGCGGCCGGTGTCGAACAGGACGCCCCGCCGGCCGCCGTCCCGGCCCAGCCGCTGCCGCACCCGTACGCCCAGGCCGGCGCGGTGGTCGGCCGGCTCTTCATGACCACGCCGCAGGGCGACGCGGCCTGCTCCGCCACCGTGGTCTCCGACCCGGTCAACCCCGGCCGCAGCAACCTCGTCTACACCGCCGCGCACTGCCTGCACGACGGCAAGGGCGGCGGCTGGTTGAAGAACCTGGTCTTCGTCCCCGCCTTCAACCGGGACGGCCGGATGGTCCACGGCAAGCCGAACCCGGACCAGCAGGCCGCCCCGTACGGCCGGTGGACGGCGGTGCGCGCGCTGGTCTCGCCGACCTGGCGCCAGGAGAGCGGCGTCGGTGCCCGCAACCAGTACGACTACGGCGTGCTGCGGGTGCGCGGCGAGGACGGCTCCGGCAGGTCCCTGGAGGAGACGGTCGGCGGCTCGGTGCCGATCTGGTTCAACGCCCCGCGCGAGCAGATCACCGCGGCCGCCGCCTACGGCTACCCGGCCGAGCGGCCGTTCGACGGCCTGGAGCTCGAACACTGCGACTCCCCGGCCGCGCCCGGGAGGCTCTCCTTCGACCGGACCCGCCCACCGATGTACGTGATCGGCTGCTCCATGACGGCCGGCGCCTCCGGCGGCGGCTGGTTCGTCATCAGGGACGGCAAGCCCAACCTGATCAGCGTCGGCGCGGTCGGCAACCGCAACCCGGCCGGCTACCAGGCCGGACCCTCCCTGCACGACCAGGCGAAGCAGGCCTTCGACTACTTCGCCAAGAACATCCGGTAGCCCCTGCGGGGGCAACGGGAAGGGCCCCGGGACGGCGAACCGTCCCGGGGCCCTCCGTCGGCTCCGGCCTCAGCCCTGCAGGGCCACCGCGAAGTACTCCAGCTCGGCGGCCAGCTCGGCCTGCACCTTGGCGTGCAGCAGGGTGCCCTCGCCGGTGTGCTCGGCGGAGATCAGCTCCCCCTCGGCGTGCACCCGGGAGACCAGTGCGCCCTGGGTGTAGGGCACCAGGGCCCGCACCTCGACCGCCGGACGCGGCAGCTCGTCGTCGATGAGCTGCAGCAGCTCCTCGATCCCCGCGCCGCTGCGGGCCGACACCACGATGGCGTGCGGCTCGCGGCGCAGCAGGCGCTGGAGCACGTGCGGGTCGGCGGCGTCCGCCTTGTTGATCACCACGATCTCCGGCACGTTCTGCGCGTCGACCGAGACGATGACCTCGCGGACGGCGGCCAGCTGCGTCTCCGGCTCGGGGTGCGAGCCGTCCACCACGTGCAGGATGAGGTCGGCGTCGGCGACCTCCTCCATGGTCGAGCGGAAGGCCTCGACCAGGTGGTGCGGCAGGTGCCGGACGAAGCCGACGGTGTCCGCCAGGGTGTAGAGCCGCCCGCTGGGGGTCTCGGCCCGGCGCACGGTCGGGTCCAGGGTGGCGAACAGCGAGTTCTCCACCAGGACGCCCGCACCGGTGAGCCGGTTGAGCAGCGAGGACTTGCCGGCGTTGGTGTACCCGGCGATGGCCACGGACGGCACCTGGTGGCGCTTGCGCTCCTGGCGCTTGGTGTCGCGGCCCTTCTTCATGTCGGCGATCTCCTTGCGGAGCTTCGCCATCTTCTCGCGGATCCGGCGCCGGTCGGTCTCGATCTTGGTCTCACCGGGACCACGGGTGGCCATGCCGCCGCCCGAGGTGCCGGAGCCACCGCCGCCCATCTGCCGGGACAGCGACTGGCCCCAGCCGCGCAGGCGCGGCAGCATGTACTGCATCTGCGCGAGCGAGACCTGCGCCTTGCCCTCCCGGGACTTGGCGTGCTGGGCGAAGATGTCCAGGATCAGGGCCGTCCGGTCGACGACCTTGACCTTGACCACGTCCTCCAGGTGGATCAGCTGGCCGGGGGTGAGCTCACCGTCGCAGACGACGGTGTCGGCGCCGCTGGCGGCGACGATGTCGCGCAGTTCCTTCGCCTTGCCGGAGCCGATGTAGGTGGCCGCGTCGGGCTTGTCGCGGCGCTGGATGACGCCGTCCAGCACCTGGGAGCCGGCCGTCTCGGCGAGCGCGGCGAGCTCGGCCATCGAGTTCTCCGCCTCCTCCAGCGTGCCGTCCGTCCAGACGCCGACGAGCACCACGCGCTCCAGGCGGAGCTGGCGGTACTCGACCTCGGTGACGTCTTCGAGTTCGGTGGAGAGGCCGGCGACACGGCGCAGGGCGGCTCGCTCGCTGCGGTCGTACTGGTCGCCGTCGTAGTGGTGGCCGAGGTCCTCGTCGATGGCCGCGAGGTCCTCGTCCATGAGGGCTTCCGCCCGCAGACCGTCGAGGCGGCGCGGAGCGTCGGCGTGGTCGCGGGTGTCGAACGTGGAGGTCATTCTGTCCTTTGGCTCGCTGGTACGGGTGGCCTTCGGGGACCGCTGCCGCGGTCCCGTACGGAGTCTGCCCAGCTGCCGCCCCGGTTACCGTCCGGGCGGGGGTGAGCTGCCCCTCGGGTCCTCGGGTGAGACCCGGGCTCCTGTGCCCGGACAACGCCGTGGACCGGCCGTGAATTCCCCATGATGGTCGCACGCCCGGCGCGGGCCGGTCATCCCCATTTCCCGCGGGCCGCCGGGCCGAGCGGCCGCTCCCCCGGTTCCCGGCCGCCGTCCGGGGCCTGCGGGCGGCTCACGTCGTACACCCCGGAGACCTTGAGCATCGCCCGCATCAGCCGCGGCAGGGCGGCCGGCTCGGGCAGTTCGACGGTGTAGGTGTGCCGGACCCGGGACTCCTGCGGCGGCTCGACCTCGGCCGAGACGATGCCGACGCCGGCGCCGGCTCCGGAGATCGCGGCGGTGAGGTCGGCGAGCAGCCGGGGCCGGTTCAGCGCCTCGGCCCGCAGGGTGACCCGGTGCCCGGTCGCCGGGGCGTCCTCCGGCCGCCAGCGGACCTCCAGCTCGGCCCGCCCGTCCGCGCGCATCCGCTCCCCCGCCGGGCAGCCGGTGCGGTGCACCGCGACCGCGCCGCCGCGGATCGGGTAGCCGGCCACCTCGTCCGGCGGCACCGGGGTGCAGCAGCGCGCCAGCCGGACCGGCGCCCCTGGCCGTCCGGCCACCGCGACCGGGGCGGCCCGCCGCTCGGCGGTCGGGCGCCCGGGCGGGGCGGGCTGGCCTCCGGTCGGGCCGGTGCGGACCACCGGCTGCCGGGCCGGGTGGTCGGCCAGCCAGCGCTCGATGGCCAGCCGGGCGCCCGGGGTGCGGGCGTGCGCGAGCCACTCGGGGGCGGGGCCGGAGGGCTGGCCTCCGCCGGCCGGGAGGGATTCGGTGAGCACCGCGATCTGGTCGCCGTCCTCCAGCACGGTGGACAGGGCGGTGAGCCGCCCGTTGACCCGCACCCCGATACATCGGTGGCCGGTCTCCTCGCCGAGCAGGTAGGCCGCGTCCACGCAGGTGGCGCCGGCCCTCAGCTGAAGCGTTTCGCCGCTCTCCGTCACCACGGTGATCTCGCGGTCGCCGGCCAGGTCGGCGGTGAGCGCGGACCAGAAGGCGTCCGGATCGGGCGTCTCCTGCTGCCACTCCAGCAGCCGGCTGAGCCAGCCCGGGCGGGCCGGGTCGGTGCGGTCCAGCTCGTCGGCGTCCTGCACGGCGCCGGCCGGGGACGGGTCCCCGAGCGCGACCACCCCGGTCTCGGCCACCTCGTGCATCCGCCGGGTGCGGACCAGCACCTCGACCACCGCGCCGCCGCTGAGCGCCACGGCGGTGTGCAGCGACTGGTAGAGGTTGAACTTGGGCGCGGCCACGAAGTCCTTGAACTCCCCGGGCAGCGGCGTCCAGCAGGTGTGCAGCTCGCCGAGCACGGCGTAGCAGTCGGCGTTCTCCTCGACCACCACCAGCAGCCGCCCGAAGTCGGCCGGCCGCGGCCCCTGCGGCCGGCCGTCCGGCCCGGGCACGGCGGCCCGGCGGAGCAGCACCCGGTGCAGCGAGACGCAGTGCCGGGGGCGGACGGTCACCTCGGCGGTCACCCCGGCCTCGGCCAGTTGGCGGGCCAGCTGCCGGGCGAAGGGCTCCAGCAGGGTGTCCGGCTCGGCCTCGTGACCGGCCATCAGGGCGCGGGTGCGGGCGTGTTCCTCGGGGTGCAGGGTGGCGAAGACGATGTCCTCCAGCTCCGCCTTGAGCACCTGGATGCCGAGCCGCTCGGCCAGCGGGATCAGCACGTCCCGGGTGACCTTGGCGATCCGCACCTGGCTGGCCGGCTTCATGTGCCGGATGGTGCGCATGTTGTGCAGCCGGTCGGCCAGCTTGATCACCATCACCCGGACGTCGTCCCCGGTGGCGACCAGCATCTTGCGGAAGGTCTCGGCCTCGGCGGCGGCGCCGAAGTCGACCTTCTCCAGCTTCGTCACCCCGTCGACCAGGTAGGCGACTTCGGGCCCGAATCCGGCGCCCACCTGGTCCAGCGTCAACTCGGTGTCCTCGACCGTGTCGTGGAGCAGCGAGGCGACCAGGGTCGTCGTCCCGGCGCCGAGTTGGGCCAGGATCATGGTCACGGCCAGCGGGTGGGTGATGTACGGCTCGCCGCTCTTGCGCTTCTGGCCGCGGTGGCTGGCCTCGGCGAGCCGGTACGCCCGGGCGAGCAGGCCGAGGTCGGCCTGCGGGTGGTGCCGGCGGTGGACCTGGACGAGCGGCTCCAGGGCGTCCGGCACCGGCGGCCGGCCGGTGGCCAGTAACGCGGCCCGCCCGGCCCGGCCGAGAGCGGCCCGGCCGAGCTCCCCGAGGGGCCGCCTGGCCCCGGCCTGCCGTACGGTCGTCGGCTGCCCCGTCAGGGACTGCCCGGCTTCGATGGTCATCGGCACCTCCGGCAACGGTCGCCGGGCGCCGCCCCGTCCGAGGGGGTGATCTCGACACCCCTCCCCATGGGGTGATCGACCCGGTGGTCCATGCTACCGAGCAGAGCACGTTCCGCGACGCCCTGATTCCCGTCCGCGACCGGTATCACCCGATCGGGGGGATTCGTCACCATACGAATTGGGCAAACCGGGCCGCAGGCCTCAGCGCACCGACTCCCACCAACGCCCGTCCAGCCGCCCCTCGGCCACGATCACCGCCGGCCCGGTCATCTCCACCCGGCCGTCCGGGTGCTCGGTGATGACCAGTCGCCCGCCCAGCACGTCCACGGTGTACGCGACCGACTCGCCGGTGACCGCCGGGTCGGCGCCGTCCCGGCGGATGGCCGCCACCGCCACCGCGCAGGCGCCGGTGCCGCACGAGCGGGTCTCGCCCGAGCCGCGCTCGTGCACCCGCATCGCGACGTGCCGCGGCCCGCGGTCCACCACGAACTCGACGTTGACGCCCTCCGGGTAGGCGCTCGCGGGGCTGGTGAGCGGCGCGGCGAACAGGTCGCCGGCGTGGTCCAGGCTCTCCACGAAGGCCACCGCGTGCGGGTTGCCCATGTTGACGTTCAGGGCCGGCCAGCGCCGCTCGCCGACCGCGACCTCGATGCCGTCCGGCCCGGGCAGCCGGGCCCGGCCCATGTCGATGGTGACGTCGCCGGGCGTGCCGTCCTCGGCGGCCTCGGCGACCTTCGCGGTGAGCACCCCGGAGCGGGTGGCGACGGCCAGCTCGCCCGGCTCGGCCAGGCCGGCCTCGACCAGGAAGCGGGCGAAGACCCGCAGGCCGTTGCCGCACATCTCGGCGACGCTGCCGTCCGAGTTGCGGTAGTCCATGAACCACTCGGCCCGGTCGGCCATCGCCGCGGCCGCCGGGTCGGCGGCGGCACGCACCACGCGCAGCAGCCCGTCCCCGCCGAGGCCGGCCCGCCGGTCGCACAGCGCGGCGACGGTCTCGGGACCGATCTCCAGCGCACCGTCCGGGTCCGGGACGATGACGAAGTCGTTCTGGGTGCCGTGCCCCTTGAAGAAGGGGATGCCGCCCTGCTGGGAAGAGGATGCGCTCACCCCTCCGATGGTACTGAGCGGCGACCCGCCCGCTCGGGGCGGGAGCCTCCCGGAGCGGGAGGCTCCCGGGGCGGAGGTGCTCCGGGCGGGCGGCGCTCAGCGCAGGTAGGCGACCCGCCAGACCGCGAGCGCGCAGGCGGCCAGCGCGATCAGGGTGTAGACCACGATCGCCTTCCAGCCGGCCCGCTGCCCGGAGCCCCGCCGCGGCAGTCCCGGCCACGTGTAGCCGGCGTGCCGGGCGGCCATCGCGCCCCAGCCCATCGAGGCGGCGGTGAACAGCAGCCCGAGCATCCCGACCATGGTGGCGCGCGCCCCGGCCGAGCCGAAGGCGAGCGGGAAGGCGAACATCAGCGAGCCGAGGGTGCCCAGCAGGGCGATCGGCAGCGTCTGCCACCAGCGCAGCCGGCGCAGCGGACGGATCTCCCGTTCGTGCACCGCGGCGTCGGGCGGCGTGCGGGTGTCCAGGGCGGGCACCGCGGCCGCGTAGGAGGTCGGTGCCTCCAGTCCGGTCAGCACGGGGAGGTCACCCATCGTCGACTCGTCGAACTCCTCGGCCGGCGCGGTGACACTTCCGCCCTGGCCGGATTCGGGGCCGGTACCCGTCGACACACGGCCTCCCCTGACAGTTCGACACGAGCGGACTCGCGGCCGGGCACGGTCGGCCCGTTCGGCCGACCCCTACGGCATCGATGATGGCATGTCCAGAGAGGCGTTCCGGGCCTGACCGGGGTCGACGGGTGATCCGTGGCCATCACGTGATCGGGCCGTGACCGCCGGTTCGTCCTGCACGGTCGCCTGCGCGCGCAGGTGCACCGCCGGATTGGCCAAAAACCCGTCCTGTACGGCCGGAACCGCCTGACGGCCGATCAGTTCGAGGGATCGTTCCAGCAGCTCGACGGGGTCGGTTCCGGCCGGCCGGGAGAGCCATTCGATGCGGTCGTCGCGGCGGAACCAGGACTCCTGACGCCGGGCGAAGCGCTTGGTCGCCCGGACGGTCTCGGCCCGGGCCTCGTCCTCGGTGCACTCCCCGGCGAAGTGGTCGAGCACCTGCTGGTAGCCGAGCGCCCGGGAGGCGGTCCTGCCCTCGCGCAGCCCGGCCCTCTCCAGCTCCCGCACCTCGTCCAGCAGCCCGTCCTCCCACATCCGGTCGACCCGCAGCGCGATCCGCTCGTCCAGTTCCGGGCGCGGCACGGCGACGCCGATCTGCACCGCCTCGTACACGGCGGTGTTGCTCGGCAGGTTGGCGGTGAACGGCTGCCCGGTGATCTCGATGACCTCCAGGGCGCGGACGATCCGCCGGCCGTTGCTGACGAGGATCGCCTCGGCGGCCGCCGGGTCCAGCTCGGCCAGCCGCCCGTGCAGCGCGTACGGGCCGACCAGCTCCAGCTCGGCCTCCAGCCGGGCCCGCACCTCCGGGTCGGTGCCCGGGAACTCCATCTCGTCGATCGCCGCCCGGACGTACAGCCCGGAGCCGCCGACCAGGACGGGCGTGCGGCCGGCGGCGAGCAGCCGGTCGATCTCGGCCCGGGCCAGCCGCTGGTACTCGGCGACGCTGGCGGCCTCGGTGACGTCCCAGACGTCCAGCAGGTGGTGCGGCACTCCCCCGCGCTCGGCCGTGGTGAGCTTGGCGGTGCCGATGTCCATGCCCCGGTACAGCTGCATCGAGTCGGTGTTGATCACCTCGCCGTCGAGGCTGCGGGCGATGGCGACGGCCAGGTCGGACTTGCCGGCGGCGGTCGCGCCGACGACGCAGACCACACGGGGAGGGGCGACATGCGGGGTACGGGAGCTGCTCACCGTTCCAGTCTCCCAAAACCGCCGGGCCACCGGGGACCGGGCTGCCACCGGCCCGCGACTGCGCGACGATATGACTGTTTCCCGGACATTTTCCGGCCGTTTCCCCGGTTGGACCCGGTTTGCGAACGCTTTGCCCGGCCCGCTCGTTGTGCGGGGAACAGCGGATGAAGGAGATCGTCATGGGCCTGATGGACAACCTCAAGGGCAAGGCCGAGGAGCTCAAGGGCAAGGCCGGCGAGTTCGCAAACAAGCACAGCGACCAGATCGAGAAGGCCGTGGACAAGGCCGGCGGGGCCATCGACAAGGCGACCAAGGGCAAGTACAGCGACAAGATCGAGCACGGCGCCGAGAAGGCCAAGGACGCGGTCGGCGACTTCGCCCAGAAGCCGAAGCCGGGCGACGAGGGGCAGCCCCCGCGGTCCTGACCCCGCGGTCCCGGTCCTGGCCGGTCCGGCGGCCCCGACCGGGAGCCCCGACGGCCGGGAGTCCCGGTCCGGCGGCCCCGGCCGGCTAGGACCAGGACGCCACGAAGTACCCGACCCCGTACGGCGCCTCCTGGTGGCCCAGCCGCCCGGTGAGGCCGGCGCCCTCCGCGGCACCGGCCAGCACCTGCCAGGGCGCCCGGCCGTCGGCCTTGAGCTCGGCGGCCAGCCCCGGGTCCAGCGCGGCCAGGGCGGGCAGGTCGGCCGCGCCCAGGGCGGCGGCCAGGGCGGTGTCGAAGCCCTCGGCCCGCTCGTCCAGGTAGCCGGGCGCCTTGACCGAGCGGCAGGCGCTGCCGTCGCCGAGCACCAGCAGGGCGACCCGCTCGGCGAGGCCGGCCAGGCCCTGGCCGAGGCCGAGCATCCGGTCGGCGGGGGCGTCGGCGGGCACCGCGCAGGCGTGCGTCGGCAGGGTCACCCCGGCGCGCTCCAGCAGCCAGGCGCCGACGGTCAGCGAGGGGGCCAGCTCCGGCCCCTCGACCCGGTCGCCGGGCAGCTTGGCGACCAACGGCACCCCGTAGCGGCGGAAGGAGCCGGCTCCGCCCTCGGTCCAGACCTCGGCCGTCGGCCCGGTGCCGACCACCACGACCAGCTGCGGCCCGGCCGCGACCAGCGCCGCCAGCGCCTCGTCGCAGGCCGTGCGCAGGGCGTCCAGCTCGGGCGCGGCCCCGGCGGCGACCTCGGGGACGAGCAGCGGCGGACAGGGGCACACGGCGGCGGCTACCAGCATGTGGATCACTCTAGCCAAGAAGCCGGGCGGCCCGGCCGGAGCCGAAGCTCCCGCCGGGCCGCCCGGAACACGTGCGGGTCAGTCAGTCGCCGCAGCAGGCCCCGCCCGCCGGCGCGGCCAGCGGCAGCTCGGCCGGGGCGCCGATCTTCGGCAGGCCGAGCATCACTCCCGCCGGCTTGGCGGCGGGCGCGGCCCGGCGCTTCTCCCAGGCGTCGCCGGCGCGGGTGCGGCGCACCGCGAGCGCCGGGCCCTCGGCGAGCAGGTGGTGCGGGGCGGCGTAGGTGATCTCGACGGTCACCACGTCGCCCGGGCGCACCGGCTCGTCCGGCTTCGTGAAGTGCACCAGCCGGTTGTCGGGGGCGCGTCCGGAGAGCCGCCGGGTCTGATCGTCCTTCTTGCCCTCGCCCTCGGCGACCAGGATGTCCAGGGTGCGGCCGACCTGCTTCTTGTTCTCCTCCCAGGAGATCTCCTCCTGGAGGGCGATCAGCCGGTCGTAGCGGGCCTGGACGACCTCCTTCGGCACCTGGTCCGCCATGTCCGCGGCGGGGGTGCCGGGGCGCTTCGAGTACTGGAAGGTGAAGGCGTTGGTGAAGCGGGCCTCGCGGACGGTGTGCATCGTCTCCTCGAAGTCCTCCTCCGTCTCGCCGGGGAAGCCCACGATGATGTCGGTGGAGATGGCCGCGTCCGGCATCGCCTCGCGGACCTTGCGGATGATCCCGAGGAAACGGTCCTGCCGGTACGAGCGGCGCATCGCCTTGAGGACGCGGTCCGAGCCGGACTGCAGCGGCATGTGCAGCTGGTGCATCACGCTCGGGGTCTCGGCCATCGCGGCGATCACGTCGTCGGTGAAGTCGCGGGGGTGCGGCGAGGTGAAGCGGATCCGCTCCAGGCCCTCGATCTGCCCGGCGGCGCGCAGCAGCTTGGAGAAGGCCTCGCGGTCGCCCAGGTCGGAGCCGTAGGCGTTGACGTTCTGGCCGAGCAGGGTCACCTCGATGACGCCCTCGTCCACCAGCGCCTCGATCTCGGCGAGGACGTCGCCGGGGCGGCGGTCCTCCTCCTTGCCGCGCAGCGCGGGGACGATGCAGAAGGTGCAGGTGTTGTTGCAGCCGACCGAGATGGCGACCCAGGCGGCGTACGCGGACTCGCGGCGGGTCGGCAGGGTGGAGGGGAAGGTCTCCAGCGACTCCAGGATCTCGACCTGGGCCCTGCGCTCGACCGCGGCCCGCTCCAGCAGCGCCGGCAGGTGGCCGATGTTGTGGGTGCCGAAGACCACGTCGACCCAGGGGGCGCGCTTGACGATGCTCTCGCGGTCCTTCTGGGCCAGGCAGCCGCCGACGGCGATCTGCATGCCCTTGTGACGGGTCTTGACCGGCGCGAGCTGGCCGAGGTTGCCGTACAGCTTGTTGTCGGCGTTCTCGCGCACCGCGCAGGTGTTGAACACCACCAGGTCCGGGTCGCCCTCGGGCCCGGCCTTGACGTACCCCGCGTCCTCCAGCAGGCCGGACAGCCGCTCGGAGTCGTGGACGTTCATCTGACAGCCGTGCGTGACGACCTTGTAGCTCTTCAATCCGCTCTCACCGCTCACCAGACCAGGGTACGGGCAGCGGCGAAGGGCTTTTCCCTGAGCTTCCACCACCCGTTCCACTCCCGTTCGGCCGGAGCGCCTGGCAGTATCCCTGCATGACCCCCACCACTGCGTCCCGTCTCGGCGCCGCCGTCCGCACCGCGGCCCGGAGCCCGCTGTGGCGCACGGTGCTGGTGGTGGTACTGCTGGTGGCCGGGTTCGGCGGCTGGTGGCTGTCGGCGGGCCGCTCGCCCGGGTACCCGCGCGGCGAGGTCCGCTTCGCCACCGGGGTGCAGCGCGGCGTCTACGACCGGTACGGGCAGCTGCTCCAGGCCCACGTCTCCCGGGCCATGCCCGGGGTGCGGCTGGCCCTGGACAACTCCGAGGGCTCGATCGACAACCTCACCCGGGTGATCAGAGGCCGGGACGCCTTCGCGATAGCCACCGCCGACGCGGTCGCCGACTACCAGGGCCAGGGCAAGGAGAAGCTGCGGGCCATCGCCCGGCTGTACGACGACTACCTGCAGCTGATCGTCCCGGCCTCCTCCCCGGTGCGCCGCACCGCCGACCTCAAGGGCCTGCGGGTCGGCGTCGGCCTGCCGCAGTCCGGGGTGAACCTGGTGACCAAGCGGCTGCTGGGCGCGGCCGGCCTGGACCCGGACCACGACATCGTCCCGGTGCCGAAGGGGATCGGCGAGGCCGCCGACGACCTGCGCGCGGGCAGGCTGGACGCCTTCTTCTGGTCCGGTGGCCTGCCCACCAGCGCGCTCACCGACCTCTCCGACCACTTCCCGATCCGTGTCGTGCCGCTGAGCGACCTCGCCGAGGCCCTGCACAAGGCCGAGGGCGGCGGCACCGACGCCTACCGGGCGGCCACCATGCCCAAGGGGACGTACCCGAACGCCGAGCCCAAGGAGGCCGTCGCCACGGTGGCCGTGCCCAACCTGCTGATCACCCTGGACGACGCGGACCCGCGCCTGGTGGAGGGGATGACCCGCGCGGTGATCGACAGCCGGGACCAGATCGGCGCCCAGGTGCACGCGGCCCAGCTGGTCGACCTGCGCACCGCCGTCTACACCGACCCGCTCCCGCTGCACACCGGCGCGGCCCGCTACTACCGCTCGGTGAAGCCGTAGGGCGTAGGGCCTGCCCCGGCGGCTACTTCTCCGGCCGGGGCACCGCCAGCGTCACCGCTAGCCCGGTCGGCCTGACCGGCGCGAAGCCGAGCGTGCCGCCGCCGGCCGCCAGCAGGGTGCGGGCGATGGACAGCCCGAGCCCCGAACCGTCCACGTTCTGGTGCCGCGTGCTGCGCCAGAACCGGTCCCCGGCCCGGGACAGCTCGTCCTCGGTGAGGCCGGGTCCGGCGTCGGTGACGGTCACCGCGACCTCGTCCCGGCGCACCGCCACCCGCAGCCGCACCTCGCTGCCGGCCGGGCTGAACTTGAGCGCGTTGTCCACCACGGCGTCCAGCGCCGAGCCGAAGCCGATCGGGTCGGCCATCCCGATCGCCAGCGCCGGGCCGTCCCAGCGCAGCCCGATCCCGCGCTGCTCGGCCACCGGCCGCCAGGCGTCCACCCGGGACAGGGTGAGCTCGGCGAGGTCGGTGCGCTCCGGTTCGGGGCGGGCGTGCTCGGCGGTGGCCAGGCCGAGCAGGTCGTCCAGCACCCGGGCCAGCCGGGCGCCCTCCTCCCGTACGCCGCTGAGCTCCTCCTCGTGACCCTCGGGCAGTTCCAGGCCGAGCAGCTCGACCCGCAGCAGCAGCGCCGACAGCGGGTTGCGCAGCTGGTGGGAGGCGTCCGCGACGAAGGCCTTCTGCTGGTCCATGGCGAGCACCACGTGGTCCGCCATCTCGTTGAACGAGCGGGCCAGCCGCTGGAGTTCGGGCGGTCCGCCGCCCGGGGCGACCCGGGCGGCCATCCGGCCGGTGGCGATGTCGTGGGTGGCCCGGTCCAGGGTGCGCACCGGGCGCAGCACCCACTCGGTGAGCCGGACGGCGAGCAGCACGGCGACGATCATCGCGGCGGCCTCGCCCGCGCCGATCACCAGCCACTTGTGCACCACCCGGGTGCGCAGCGCCTCGGCCGGGGATTCGCTGAGCACCACCGCGACCACGTCGCCGTCGCGCACCACGGGGGCGGCGACGGTGATCGTCCGGTCCGGCGTCCACGGCCAGACCTGCGGCGGGTTGTGGCTGCGCCGCCCGTCCAGTGCCTCCTGGAAGGCCTGGGCGCCCCAGCCCCCGGAGGGCACCCGCCAGTCGTCCGGGGCGACGGCGAGCGGAACGCCGTCGCGCTGGAAGATGCCCAGGCGCACGCCGTACAGGTCGTGGTAGCGGCGGACCTCGGCCTCGATCGCGCGCTGCCGGCTGCCGTCGCCCGGGGCGGGTTCCGGGTCGCCCTTGCGGGCGGAGTCGGCGGCGCCGGAGGTGGGCAGGTCCTGGGCGAGGCGGGCGGCGTCGTCGAGCCGGTCGACGACCACCTTGGTCTGTTCGGCCGCCGCGACCGCCGCCGCGAGCGGCAGCCCCAGGGCGGCCAGGACGCAGAGCATGAGGGCGATCAGGATGCCGAGCAGGCGGGTGCGCACGTGCGGTCAGTGCTCCGCGGGGGCGCTCGGGGCCGGTTCGGCCGCGGCGGGCGTCGGGCAGTCGGGGATCAGCCGGTAGCCGACCCCGCGCACGGCCTCGACCAGGCCGGGCAGTGCCAGCTTGTTGCGCAGCGAGCCGATGTGCACCTCCAGGGTGCGCCCGTTGCCCTCCCAGCCGCTGCGCCAGACCTCGCTGAAGATCTGCTCGCGCCGGTAGACGACGCCGGGGCTCTGCGCGAGCAGCGCGAGCAGGTCGAACTCCTTGCGGGTGAGCGGCACGTCGCGGCCGTCCACGCTGACCCGGCGGCGCTCCCGGTCGATCCGGATGCCGCGGGACTCCAGCGGGCCGCGCTGCTGCGGCACGGTGTCGGGCGCGGGCACCGCCACCGCGGCGGGGGCGGCGCCGCGGCGGGCCACGGCGTGGATGCGGGCGAGCAGCTCGCCCATGTCGTACGGCTTGGTGACGTAGTCGTCGGCGCCCAGGTTGAGGCCGTGGATCCGGGAGCGGACGTCGGCGCGGGCGGTGACCATGATCACCGGCACGCCGCTGCCGGCCCTGATCCGGCTGCACACCTCGAAGCCGTCGCGGTCGGGCAGTCCGAGGTCGAGCAGCACCACGCGGTACGGCTCGTTGCCGTCCGGCACCAGGGCGTCCAGCGCCTCGTGCCCGCTGCGGGCATGCCGGACCTGGAAGCCGTGCCGGCCCAGCACCGCGACCAGCGCGGCGGCCACGCGTTCGTCGTCCTCGACGAGCAGCAGTCGCATCCTGTCCTCCTCCTTCCCCCACGTGATCACCGATGATCACCGGGCCGATCGTTCAGGTCCCGGTCCTGCGCAGTATGGGCCAGTGAACGGCCCGGCGCCAGGTTCGACCGCGCACCGGGCCCGGGGGGAACGGGGAGCACCGGAGCGGATTCCCGCTGTGACATGCCCCGTCGGCGCCCGCGCGAACAGCGTGCGAGCGCCGTGTGGCCGTTTCGTGATCCTCAAGTTCCGCTCAGATCGGCTGACGGCGCGCGGTCATGGCTCCTAAGGTCGGCCCACCGGGGGCCGCGGCTCCGCCGGCCTCGGCCCCCGGATCCGTACCACCATTGCCTGTCAAGGGAGTTGAGACTTCTCGGACAGGCGTGATTCGACGACAGAGGGAGCAGGCGCGATGACCGAGAGCCCGGTCGAGGACTCCACCCCCGCAGCCGCCCCACTGGTCGTGCTGAGCAACGTCAACAAGCACTACGGCGCGCTGCACGTCCTGCAGGACATCGACCTCCGGATCGCCCAGGGCGAGGTGGTCGTGCTGATCGGCCCGTCCGGCTCGGGCAAGTCGACGCTCTGCCGGACGATCAACCGGCTGGAGACGATCGACTCCGGCGCGATCACGATCGACGGCCGGCCGCTGCCCGACGAGGGCAAGGAACTGGCCCGGCTGCGCGCCGAGGTCGGCATGGTGTTCCAGAGCTTCAACCTGTTCGCGCACAAGACCGTGCTGGAGAACGTGGTCATCGGCCAGGTGAAGGTGCGCAAGGTGCCCCGCCCGCAGGCCGAGAAGACCGCCCGGGAGCTGCTGGAGCGGGTCGGCGTCGGCGCGCAGGCGGACAAGTTCCCGGCCCAGCTCTCCGGCGGCCAGCAGCAGCGCGTGGCGATCGCCCGCGCGCTGGCGATGAAGCCCAAGGTGATGCTCTTCGACGAGCCCACCTCGGCGCTGGACCCGGAGATGGTCAACGAGGTGCTGGAGGTCATGCGCCAGCTCGCCGCGGACGGCATGACGATGGTCGTGGTCACCCACGAGATGGGCTTCGCCCGCTCCGCCGCCAACCGGGTCCTGTTCATGGCCGACGGGAAGATCGTCGAGCAGAACACCCCGGACGCCTTCTTCACCGCGCCGCGCTCCGAGCGCGCCAAGGACTTCCTCTCGAAGATCCTCCACCACTGACGCTTCGAGACCGGCGGGACCGCCCCCGGCCGCAGTGCCGGCCGGCCCCGCCCGTGCACGCCTTCCAGACGCCAGAGCCCGGTTGACACCGCGGCCCAGCCCCAGGAGAACCCTCATGAGGACGTCCCGCACCCTCGCCGTCGCGCTCTGTGCCGTCGCGCTCACCGCCACCGCCGCCTGCGGCAAGGACGGCACCCCCGGCGCCACCGCCGCGAGCAGCGGCGCCGGCGCCCCGAAGCTGCCGAGCTACACGGTCAAGACCGACGTCAAGGTGGACTCCGCGGTCCTCGCCGAGGCCAAGAAGCGCGGCCAGCTGATCATCGGCGCCAAGGCCGACCAGCCGAACCTCGGCTGGGAGGACGTCGCCAGCGGCGACCGCAGCGGCTTCGACATCGAGATCGCCAAGATGATCGCCGCCGACCTCGGCTTCACCCCGCAGCAGATCAAGTGGCAGACCCTGGTCTCCTCGCAGCGCGAGCCGGCCATCGCCAAGGGCCAGATCGACTTCTACGTCGGCACCTACAGCATCAACGACGAGCGCAAGAAGAGCGTCTCCTTCGCCGGCCCGTACTACATCGCCGGCCAGGACCTGCTGGTGAAGGCCGACAACACCACGATCACCGGCCCGGAGAGCACCGGCGGCAAGAACGTCTGCACCGCCACCGGCTCGACCTCGATCAAGAACATCCAGCAGTACAACCCGAAGGTCACCCAGTTCGACACCTACTCGGCCTGCGTCGAGAAGCTGCTGTCCGGCGAGGTCGACGCGGTCACCACCGACGACGCGATCCTCAAGGGCTACGCCTCCAAGTACAGCCCCAAGCTCAAGGTGGTCGGCAAGCCGTTCACCAAGGAGAACTACGGCGTCGGCCTCAACAAGGACGACAAGGCGCTGCGCGACGCGATCAGCGACGCCCTCAAGGCCCACGAGGACAACGGCGACTGGAAGAAGGCCTACGACGCGACCCTGGGCGCCTCCGGCTCCCCGGCGCCGGACGTCCCGGCCCTCGAGCGCTACTGATCCGCCCGCCGTACGTCGACTCCCGACCATGAACTGAGAGGAGGGCCGCCGGATGGGGTTCCTGTTCGAGGACGACAACTTCGCGTTGTTCCGCGACGGCTTCCTACAGACGATCGAGGTGAGCGCGCTCAGCGCTCTTCTCGCCCTGCTGCTGGGCACCCTGCTGGCGGCCTTCCGGGTCTCCCCGGTGCCGGTCCTGCGCGCCTTCGGCACCGCCTGGGTGACGCTCTTCCGCAACACCCCGCTGACGCTGCTGTTCTTCGCCGTCACCTTCGGCCTGCCGCCGCTGGGCGTGCACTTCAGCCACCTGGCGTTCGCGGTGCTGGCGCTCGGCGGGTACACCGCCTCGTTCGTCTGCGAGGTCATCCGCTCCGGCATCAACACCGTGCCGCTGGGCCAGGCGGAGGCCGCCCGCAGCCTGGGCATGACCTTCGGCCAGACCCTCACCCTGGTCGTCCTGCCGCAGGCCGCCCGGACCGTCCTGGGCCCGATGAGCAGCGTGTTCATCGCCCTGCCCAGGAACTCGGCGATCGCCGGCGCGTTCAGCGTCCCCGAGCTGTACAGCGCCCAGCAGACCTTCTCCGAGCGCGGCTACTCGATCTTCGCCATCTTCTTCTGGGTGGCCTGCGCCTACCTGCTGATCAGCGCCACGGTCGCCACCTTCTTCCGCTTCCTGGAATCCCGACTGGCGGTGGCCCGATGAGCATTCTGAACCGTCAGGCGTCGGCGAGTGTCCTCTACGACACCCCCGGCCCGAAGGCCCGTACCCGGTACCGCATGTTCGGCGTCCTCTCGGTGCTCGGCATCGCCGGTCTCCTCTGGTACGTCTTCAACGCGCTGAACGACAACGGCCAGTTCGACGCCGGCCTCTGGGACGCCTTCCAGTACACCTTCGTCCAGCAGCAGATCGTGGACGGCCTGCTGTCCACCCTGGAGGCCTTCGGGCTCGCGGCAGCCTTCTCGCTCACTCTGGGCGCGCTGCTGGCGGCCGGTCAGCTCTCCGACCACCGGCCGGTCCGCTGGTTCTGCACGGCCTTCACCCAGTTCTTCCGGGCGATGCCGCTGCTGATCCTGATCGTCGGGCTCTACTACGCCTTCTTCGCCCAGCAGCCGATGTGGGCGCTGGTGCTCGGTCTCACCCTCTACAACGGGGCGGTCCAGGCCGAGATCATCCGCAGCGGCGTCAACGCCGTCCCGCGCGGCCAGGGCGAGGCGGCGTACGGGCTCGGCATGCGCAAGACCCAGGTGATGATGTCGATCCTGGTGCCGCAGGCCGTCCGCTCGATGCTGCCCTCGATGATCGGCCAGCTGGTCGTCACCCTCAAGGACACCTCGCTCGGCTTCGTCATCACCTACAGCGAACTGTTGTTCATGGGCAAGAAGATCGCCAGCCAGCCGATCAACGCCGCGGGCTTCCCCTACATCCCCGTGGTGCTCGTGATCGGCCCGATCTACATCGTGATGTGCCTTCTGTTGACCGCGCTCGCACGCTGGATCGAAGCACGTGGCCGTCGCGGCGCGAACCGGCGCACTTCAGCTTCTGCTTGACGGACACGCAGGTGAACTGTTGCATTGCTCTTCGTGACACCTCCCGGGAGCATCCACGCGGCATATGCGGCAGCGGTAACTGACGCCGGCCGATCGGCCGGTTCGCGCCCGGAGGTTCCCTCATGGACCCGGTGATCGTGGTCGGGGCCGGACCGGTCGGTCTGGCCCTGGCCCTCGCCCTGGCCCGGCACGAGGTACCCACCATCGTCCTGGACGAGGGCTCCGGACTCTGTCCCGAGGGCCCGCGCAGCCTCGTGCTCGGCGCCGACACCGCCGCCTTCCTGACCCGGATCGGCTACCCGCGGGCCGCCTCGGACTCCGCGCTGTGGGACTCCTTCGCCGTCTGGCGCCGCCGCCAGGAGGTGCTGCGGATCGACCTCACCGATTCGCCCACCTACCACCTGCCCCAGCACCGCCTCCAGCGCGGGCTGCGCGACGCCCTCACCGGCACCCCGCTGATCAAGCTGGTCCCGCTCAACCGGGTCGTCGAACTCGAACAGGACCGGGACGGCGTCAGCATCCGCACCATGGGCACCCAGGACGGCTCCACCACCTGGTGGCGCGGCAGCCACCTGGTCGGCTGCGACGGCGCCAGATCCACCGTCCGCAAGCTCCTGAAGATCCGTTTCCCCGGCCGCCCGGCGGTCGACCGCAACGCCATCGCCACCGTCCGGGTCGACCTGCCCTTCGACGGCGCCCGCTTGCACCGCGAGCCCCCGTGGCGGGGCGACCGCGAGGCCTCCGCCCGTCCGCTGCCGGACGGCGTCTGGCGGCTCGACTGGCGACTGCCCCCCGGCCGGCCCGCCGCCACCGAGACGGTCGACCCGCACGCCACCTGGCCCGGCATCGTCACCGGCGACACCCTGCTCACCCGGGTCACCTCCACCCTCACCGGCTGGTGCGGCGAGCTGCCCCGCTTCGAACTGCTGGCCGCCGCCGACCACACCGCCCAGCAGCGACTCGCCGCCCGCTTCCGGATCGGCCGCTGCTTCCTGGCCGGCGACGCCGCCCACCTGCACGGCGCGCTCGGCATGCAGAACCTCCCGGACGGGCTGCGCGACGCCGACAACCTCGCCTGGCGGCTGGCCCTCGCCTGGCACCTCCACTCCGGCGGCCCGCAGCCCGGCGGATCGCTGCTGGACGGCTACGAGGCCGAGCGGCGCGGTGCGGTCGGCGCCCGGCTGCGCGCGGTCGACCAGTCCATGCCGCTGCTGCGCCCGCTGCGCGGCTGGCAGCAGACCCGGCGCTCGCTGCTGGTCGGCGGCTTCCGCAAGCACGCCCCGCTGCTCGCCGACGGCCAGCTCGGCACCGGCCGGTTCGGCGGCGCGCCCGCCTACCCGGCGGCGCCCTCCGGCGTCCCCGGCCGGGTCCCGGTGCAGCGCGGCGCGCGCGGCACCACCTCGCTCAGCGAGCTGCTGCCCGCCACCGCCCCCGGGGTGCTCGTCCCGGACCTTCCGGTGCTCGCCGACGACGGCACCCCAGACCACCTGCACGCCCGGCTCGGCACCACCTTCCTGCTGCTGCTGGTCGCCCCCGGCACCGCCGTCTGGTCCTCCGAGCACTGGCTCGGCGCCGGCCTGATGCCCCGCCTCGCCGAGGTCGCCGCCGCGCTGCCCGTCCCCGCCGAGGTGCTGGTCACCGAGGACTACCCGGGCGCCGGCCCGCACACCGTCCTGCTGATCCGCCCGGACGGCCACCTCGTCGGCGTCACCCAGGGCGCCGTCGCCGAGGACCTCCTCGCCCTCGCCGACCGCGCCCGCGGCGGCCCGGCCACGCTCACCCCGGCCCCCGACCCGGCCGAGCAACCCGCGCCCCACGAGGTGGACTCCCCGAGCCAGGGCGTGTCCTGACGGGTCCTGGCGGGTCATGGCGGGACGGCCCGGCAGGCCCTGGCAGGTCTAGGCAGGTCTGGCAGGTCTCCTGGCGGGGCGTCCTAGCCGGCCACCGCCGTGGCCCGGCTCTCGCGGACCACCGTCACCCGGATCCGGCCCGGGTAGGTCAGCTCGGTCGAGAACTGGCGGGCGACCTCACGGGCGATCAGCTCCGCGCCCAGGTCGTCCACCGCGTCCGGGCGGACCATCACCCGGACCTCGCGGCCGGCCTGCATCGCGTACACCTCGGCCACGCCCTGGTGCGAGCGCGCGATCTCCTCCAGCCGCGCCAGCCGCCGCACGTACAGCTCCAGCGACTCCTTGCGCGCGCCCGGCCGACCGCCCGAGCAGCCGTCCGCGGCCTGGGTCAGCACGGCCGTCACCGTCCGCGGATCGACCTCGTTGTGGTGGGCGGCGATCGCGTGCACCACCTCGGGGGATTCGCCGTACCGCCGGGCGAGCTCCGCGCCCACCGCCGCGTGGCTGCCCTCCGACTCATGGGTGAGCGCCTTGCCGATGTCGTGCAGCAGCGCCGCGCGCCGCACCGGCTCCGGGTCCACCCCGAGCTCGGCGGCCATCATCCCGGCCAGGTGCGCGGACTCCAGCAGGTGCCCGAGCACGTTCTGCCCGTACGACGCCCGGTAGCGCAACGAGCCCAGGGTGCGGACGAGTTCGGGGTGCATCGCGCCGACCCGGGCGTCCAGCAGGGCGTCCTCGCCGGCCCGGACGCAGCGCTGCCCGACCTCCTCGCGGCTGCGCTCGTGCAGGTGCTCGATCCGGGTCGGGTGGATCCGGCCGTCCTCGACCAGCTGCTCCAGGGTGAGCCGGGCGGTCTCCCGGCGGACCGGGTCGAAGCAGGACAGCTGCACCGACTCGGGGGTGTCGTCGACGATCAGGTTCACGCCGGTGACCGCCTCGAAGGCCCGGATGTTGCGGCCGTCCCGACCGATGATCCGGCCCTTGATGTCCTCGTTGGGCAACGGCAGGACAGTGACGGCGCTCTCCATCGTCTGCTCCGTCGCCAGCCGCTGGATCGCCCCGGCGACGATGTCCCGGGCCCGGCGCTCGCCCTCCTCCTTGGCCTCGCGCTCGATCTCCCGGACGGTGACCGCGGCCTCCCGCCGGACCGACTCCTCGGCCTCCCGCAGGAGTTCGGCGCGGGCCTGCTCGGCGGAGAGCCCGGCGGCCCGCTCCAGCGCCGCCACCCGGCGGGCGACCAGCGCCTCGGACTCGCTCCGGGACCGCTCCAACTCGGCCGAGCGCTCCGCCAGTTCGTCCTCGCGGCGGCGCAGCCTGCGCAGCTCCTCGGCCATGTCCTGCTCGCGCCGGGCGAGTTCGGCCCGCTGCCCGGCGCTCTGCTCCTCGGCCCGCCGACGGGCCTGCTCGGCCTCGGCCAGCGCGCTGTGCCGGGCCGCCCGGAGCCGCCTGATCACCAGCCCGGCGGCCACCGCGAACACCAGCAGCAGGAACGCGGCCGATCCGGCGACCGCCACCAGCGAGCCGCCCGGGCCGGTGCCCGCCGAGATCCCCATGTGCCGCCCACTCCCCCGTCGCCGCGCGGGCCGCCGTACGGAGGCGCCCCGGGAACTGATGGCGAGGCTAGGTGGGGGTCATGAAAGGGTCAAGGGTTGACCTGGTTCACTCCAGGACGCCTACAGAACTGCCACTACTCCCGACCCGACAGTTCACTCCGCTCCTCCTCCAGCGCACTGCGCACCACCCGGAACGCCAGTCCCTCGGAGTAGCCGCGCCGGGCCAGCATCCCGACCAGCCGCCGGGTGCGCACCTGTGCGTCCAGCCCTCGGGTGGAGCGCAGCCTGCGCTCCACCAGCGCCCGGGCCGCGTCCGTCTCGTCGTCGTGGTCGACCTGGGCGACGGCCTGCTCGACCAGGTCGGCGGCGACGCCCTTGGTGCGCAGCTCCTGGGTCAGCGCCCGCCGGGACAGGCCCCGGACGGCGTGCCGGGACTCCACCCAGGCCGCGGCGAAGGCCGCGTCGTCGATCAGCCCGACCTCTTCGAGCCGGGTGAGCACCTCATCGGCGACCTCGTCCGGGATCTCCCGCTTGCGCAGGGCGTCGGCGAGCTGCTTGCGGGTCTTGGCGGCGCCGGTCAGCAGCCGCAGGCAGATGTCCCGCGCGCGGGTCTCCGGATCGACCGACTCCTCGGTCTGCTTCCGGGAGGCACGGCCGGTGGCCTCCTCCCCGGACGGCCCGGCCGCGGAACGGCCCCGACGGGCGCCGCGACGGGAGGCCGAGGCGGCCGCACCCCCGTGACCGGCCGCCTCGCCTCCGCCCCGGCCGCTCTCCACGGCCGCCGGTGCCGAAGCGGGCCCCGCCGCTTCGAGTTCCTCGGCCTCCAGGGCCGAGCGCCGTCGTCGGCGGCCGGTGGGCAGCTCGGAGGCGGAGACCAGGCCGAGCGCCTCGACCGATGCTTCCGCCGGCTCCGGCCCGGGCGCCGCGCCGCGCACCGCCCGGTCCGGAGCCAGGTCGAACTCCGGCTCGGGGCCGGATGCCCACTGCGTGGTGGAGCGGCGGTCGCGCCGGGAGGGCCTCCGCCCGGGCCTCTCGGCCGCCGGCTCCGGTTCCTCCGCGACCGCGGCGAACCAGTCCGGCGGGCCGTAGTCGTCGTCCTCCGGGCCCGCCGGGCCGCCGCCCACCGTGTCGTACTGCGTCAACGGATCAGGCCTTGGCCGCCGCCGTCTTCTTCGCCGCGGCCGTCTTGGTGGCGGTCGCGGTGATCGGCTTGGCGGCGCCGTCGGCGGCGGGAGCAGCAGCGGCGGCGTCGGCCCCGCTCTCGGCCGGCTCCTCCACCTTCGGGCCGATGCCGAGCTTGCCCTTGATCTTCCGCTCGATCTCGTCGGCGAGCTGCGGGTTGTCCCGCAGGAAGTTGCGGGCGTTCTCCTTGCCCTGGCCGAGCTGGTCGCCCTCGTAGGTGTACCAGGCGCCCGACTTGCGGATGAAGCCGTGCTCCACGCCCATGTCGATCAGGCCGCCCTCGCGGCTGATGCCCACGCCGTAGAGGATGTCGAACTCGGCCTGCTTGAACGGCGCGGCGACCTTGTTCTTGACCACCTTGACGCGGGTGCGGTTGCCGACCGCCTCGGTGCCGTCCTTCAGGGTCTCGATCCGGCGGATGTCGAGGCGGACCGAGGCGTAGAACTTCAGCGCCCGGCCACCCGTCGTGGTCTCCGGCGAACCGAACATCACGCCGATCTTTTCGCGCAGCTGGTTGATGAAGATCGCGGTGGTGTTCGACTGGTTCAGCGCACCGGCGATCTTGCGCAGCGCCTGGCTCATCAGTCGGGCCTGCAGACCGACGTGCGAGTCGCCCATCTCGCCCTCGATCTCGGCGCGCGGCACGAGCGCCGCGACCGAGTCGATGATCACCAGGTCGATCGCGCCGGAGCGGATCAGCATGTCGGTGATCTCCAGCGCCTGCTCACCGGTGTCCGGCTGGCTGACCAGCAGGGCGTCGGTGTCCACGCCGAGCTTCTTGGCGTACTCCGGGTCGAGCGCGTGCTCCGCGTCGACGAACGCGACCGTGCCGCCGGCCTTCTGGGCGTTGGCGGCCAGGTGCAGGGTCAGGGTGGTCTTGCCGGAGGACTCGGGGCCGTAGATCTCGACCACCCGGCCGCGCGGGATGCCGCCGACCCCGAGGGCGACGTCCAGGGCGGTGGACCCGGTGGAGATCACCTCGACCGGCTCGTTGGCCTTCTCGCCGAGGCGCATCACCGAGCCCTTGCCGAACTGCCGCTCGATCTGGGCGAGAGCGGTCTCCAGGGCCTTCTCGCGGTCCGTACCTGCCATGGCTTTTTCCCTCGGGTTCTGTGCTGTGCGCTTCATCGTCCTCGACGCTAGCGCGTCCCACTGACAAACGGGCTCGATCGGGCTCGGCCTGTGGAAAACTCCTCGCCGGAGAGTACAAAGAACATCTGTTCGATTCAAGCGTCGCACGTCCGGGCCGTGCCGCCCCCGGGGACACCCCCCGGGGGCGGCGCCCCGGGTCACTCCCCGCGCCTCGTCCCGTCCCCGCCGACCATCCGGCGCAGCCGCCGGGCCGCCTCCCGGCGCAGCTCCCGCCGCGCCCGCCGCTGCTCGCCCCGGTCGATCCGCGGATCGGTGGCCACCTCGTACCGCCGCACGTACGTCCCCACGAAGCCCTGGAGCGTGGCCGCCGCCGGGATCGCGATCACCGCGCCGACCGCGCCGAGCAGCGCCGCGCCCGCGATCACCGAGCCGAAGGCCACCGCCGGGTGCACGTCCACCGTCCGCGCGGTGATCCGCGGCTGCAGCAGGTAGTTCTCGACCTGCTGGTAGACCACCACGAAGACCAGCACCCAGAGCGCGTCCACCGGCTCCACCGTCAGCGCCACCAGCACCGGCAGCGTCCCGGCCAGGTACGTCCCGAGGGTCGGCACGAACTGCGACATGACGCCGACCCAGACCGCCAGCGCCGCCGCGTACGGCAGGTTCAGCAGCTCGAACATCACCCAGTGCCCGGCGGCCGACACCACCGCGAGCAGCGCCCGGGAGTACAGGTAGCCGCCGGTCTTGGCGAGCGCGATCTCCCAGGCCCGCAGCACCTCGCCCTGCTTGGCGGGCGGCAGCATCGAACAGACCGTCCGGCGCACCCGCGGGCCCTCGGCGGTGAAGTAGAAGGTGAACAGCCCGACCGTGAAGGCCTGGAAGAGCCCGCCGATCACGGTGGACGAGACGCCCCAGACATTGTCGGCGGCCTGCTGGACGTAGTTCTCGATGGTGCCGGAGTCCTTGAGCAACCGATTCTGCAACTCGCCCAGCGAGAGGTCCTGGTGGAAGGTCCGGTTGATCCAGCCGATCAGATTGTCGACCAGGTGCGGAAGGTCCCCCGCGATCTTCGCCACCTGGTCGACCAGCAGCGTGCCGAGCGCGGCGAGGAAGCCCACCACCGCGGCCCCGACCGCCACGAACACCAGGAAGGTCCCCACCCCCCGGCGCACCCCCCGCGCCGCCATCCGGTCCACGGCCGGCTCCAGCGCCAGCGACAGGAAGAACGACACCAACAGCATCACGAACAGGTCGATCAGCTGCCGGAACGCCCAGTCGGCGAGCTGGAACACCCCCACCAGCACCAGGAACAGCACCATCGCCCGCGGCAGCCAGCGCGGCATCCCGCCGCCCCAGAGCCCCCCGCCCACCGGAGCGCGCTCGGCACTCCGGTCCGAATTCTTCTGCTCTGCGCTATTTGTCACCCGAACAGTCTGTCCCATGCCGCCCGGAGGCCGGCACTCAGCGCAGCACGCCGGACACGCCCTGGGTGTCGCAGACCACGCGCCAGACGTCCTTGGCCTCCCAGCCCGACTCCAGCGCCTGGCGCACCGTCCGCCCGCCCAGCTCGCTCATCACGTGGTCGGTCGCGAACGACTCCGCGTACGACTCCCCGAAGTGCGCGTACATCCGTCGCCAGAAATCCGTCAGCCTCATGCCCCGAGTATCCCGGACCGCGCCCGCCAGTCCCCGGCCGTCAGCGCGTACTCGACCTCACCGTGCTCACTGCCCGGGATCGGCTCCGGGCAGTCCTCGCGGAACGTACGGACGTACGAGAGCCCGCTCTTCTCCATCACCCGCCGCGAGCCCGCGTTCACCGCCATGGTGTACGCCACCACCCGCTCCACCCCCAGCTCCGCGAACCCGCGCCGGACCAGCGCCCGCGCTCCCTCCGTCGCGTACCCGCGCCCCCACGCGGCCCGCCGCAGGCGGTACCCGAGCTCGACCTCCCCGCGCTCCCCCTCCCGCGTCGGCCGGAACTCGAACCACCCCAGGAACGCCCCGCCCGCCCGCTCCTCGGCCGCCCACCAGCCGAGGTCGCCGTACCGCCGGTAGTGCTCCAGGTACTGCGGCAACAACTCCCCCTCGACCCACTCCCGCGGGCTCGGCCTCCCCCCGGTGAGGAAGCGCATCACCGCGGGGTCCCCGTCCAGCTCCACGAGCCGGTCCGCGTCCGCCGCCGTGAAGCGCCGCAGCACCAGCCGCTCGGTCGTCAGGAACACCGCCGCGTCCGATTCACCCATGCCCCGATCCTCACCCCCGTCCCGCCGCCCCGTCACCTGCTTTTCCCCGCCCCCACCACCCGACGGGCGCGCGGGGCGCAGCCCGCGCGCCCCCAACGGAAACCGCGTCCCCGTCACCGGGGCAGCGCCAGCAGCCCCGCACCGAAGTACTGCCGCTCCCCGCAGCCGAACACCCCCGCAGGACACCCGGGCGCCGCCGCCCCCGCCAGCACCCCCGCCAACCCGTCCGCCCCCAGCTCCGGCCGCAGGGCCGCCACCACCGCCACCGCCCCGGTCACGTGCGCGGCCGCCATCGAGGTCCCCGCCAGCGCGGCGTACCGCCCGTCCGGCCAGTCGGAGACGATCGCGCCCTGCGGCCCGCCGTCCGGGTCGCCCCCCGGCGCGGCCAGCGAGACCCGTCCGCGCCCGTAGTTGGAGTAGCCCGCCGGGTGCCCGTCCCGGTTGACCGCGGTGACGGTGACCACCCCGGGCAGCTCGCCGGGCAGCCGTACGCACTCGGTGCCCAGGTGGCGGACGGGCGCCGGCCCCGAGACCCGGTCGTTGGGGCTCCGGTCGTCGGTCCGCCCGGCGCCGAGGTCCTGCCCGTCGTTGCCCGCCGAGGCGACCACCACCGCCCCCTTCCGCCGGGCGTACCCGACGGCCCGCCCGACGGCCGCGGTCAGTGCGGCCTGGTCCCGGTCCTCGGGGCAGTTGTACTTCCACGGGTCGGTGAAGTAGCTGTTGTTGATCGCCCTGGCCCCGTGGTCGGCGGCCCAGAGCATGCCGCAGACGATGTTCTCGGCGTAGTACTGCCCGAGCGGCCCGAGCAGCCGGACGGCGGCGATCCGTACGCCCGGCGCGACCCCGGTGACGCCGTGGCCGTCCCGGGTGGCACCCACGATCCCGGCGACGTGCGTGCCGTGGCCGCTCTCGACCACCCCGGGGTCCGGCCGCCAGGCGCCGGTCCGGGCGTCGGGCCGGCCGTCCGCGCAGGAGGCGGAGGCCTTGGGGTCGACGGCGGCACGCAGGTCCGGGTGGGTGTCGTCGACACCGGAGTCCAGCACGGCGGCCAGCACCTTGTGCAGCACGGCATCGCCCGGCACCGCCCCCCCGGCCGGCGCCGAACCCCCGCCCCGCACCGCGCCTGCGGCCGGCGGCGCGCCACCGGACACCGCCGAGGCATCGCCCGCCCGGACGCCGGCGCCCCCGACCATGGCGAGGTTCCAGGCGCCCGCCTCCCCCGGATCGGGCACCGTCATGGTCCCGGAGTCCGCCCGGTCACCACCGCGCGGAAGGACGTCCCCGCTCCGCCCCGTCCCGGCCGCCGGCCCCGCGCCGGTGCCCGCCGAGAAGTCGCCCGCCCCCGCCACCGCCCGCGGCGGCGCGACCACCGGCGCGGTCCTGGTCGCCCCGACGGCGGCGATCCCGGGCCGGGCCCGCACCCGGTCGGCGAACGGGCCGGTCGCGTACACCAGCGCGGCCCCGATCTGCGGGTACTCCTGGACCACCTGCCCGCCCGCGGCCCGGCTCTCCGCACCGGCCCGGGCCGCGCCGGCGGCGTCCTCGCCCTCGGCCAGCACCAGGTAGCTGAGGTACGCCCGCCCCGATCCGGACACGTACGGGACGGCGCCACCCACCACGAGCGCCGTGAGCAGCATCGCGAGCAGCGCCCGGGCGGGCCCGCCGACCCGGCGGCGCCGGACGGTCCTGCCCGACGGGTGCACCTGCGCCATCGCACGGTCTCCGCTCGTCGGTCCGGTGGGTCACGGCTGGATCAAGCATCCGATTCCTCACCATATGAGCGGATTGTTATTTCTGCTCCCCGGCTTGCACCCCTCCACCGCACCCCTCCGCCGCACCTCCCGCCCGCCCCCGCCCGGACCGCCCGCCCGGACCCCCGTCCCGGCCCACCTCCACTTGTCGGTCCCACCCGGCACCATGGGGGCATGGCGCCCCAGCACCCGACCCCGCCCGCCGACGACCCCCTGGCCGGTTTCGCCCCGGCCACCCGGGCCTGGTTCACCGGCGCCTTCTCCGCCCCCACCGCCGCCCAGTCCGAGGCCTGGCGGGCCATCCAGCGGGGGACGGACGTCCTGGTGGTCGCCCCCACCGGCTCCGGCAAGACGCTGGCCGCCTTCCTCTCCGCCCTCGACCGCCTCAGCACCACCCCGCCCCCCGCCGAACCCAGACGCCGCTGCCGGGTCCTCTACGTCTCGCCGCTCAAGGCGCTCGCGGTGGACGTCGAACGGAACCTGCGCGCCCCGCTGGCCGGCCTGCGCCAGGCCGCCGTCCGGCTCGGCCTGCCCGAACCGGAGGTCCAGGTCGCCATCCGCTCCGGCGACACCCCGGCCGCCGACCGCCGCCGCTTCGCGACCCACCCGCCGGACATCCTGATCACCACCCCCGAGTCGCTGTTCCTGCTGCTCACCTCCGCCTCCCGGGAGGCCCTGCGCGGCGTGGACACGGTGATCCTGGACGAGGTGCACGCGGTCGCCGGCACCAAGCGCGGCGCGCACCTCGCGCTCAGCCTGGAGCGGCTGGACGAGCTGCTGGACCGCCCGGCCCGCCGGATCGGCCTGTCCGCGACGGTCCGCCCGGTCGAGGAGGTGGCCCGCTTCCTGAGCCCCCGGCGCGGCGCCGCCGTGGTCCAGCCCGCCTCCGAGAAGGACTTCGACCTCTCGGTGGTCGTCCCCGTCCCCGACCTGGACGACCTGCCCGCCGCCCCGGCCACCGGCGGCTCCACCGGCACCGACCCGCAGCGGCTGGGGGCACCTCCCGGCCGCCAGGCCGGGGGCGCGTCGATCTGGCCGCACGTCGAGGAGCGGATCGTCGACCTGGTCGAGGCGCACCGCTCGACCATCGTCTTCGCCAACTCCCGCCGGCTGGCCGAGCGGCTGTGCAACCGGCTGAACGAGATCGCCTACGAGCGCGCCACCGGCACCGCCGTCCCCGGGGCGCACGCCCCGGCCGAGCTGATGGGCGGCTCGGGCGCGGCCAAGGGCGCGCCCCCGGTGATCGCCCGGGCCCACCACGGCTCCGTCTCCAAGGAGCAGCGGTCGCTCGTCGAGGAGGAGTTGAAGGCCGGCCGGCTGCCCGCCGTGGTCGCCACCTCCAGCCTGGAGCTGGGCATCGACATGGGCGCCGTCGAGCTGGTCGTCCAGGTCGAGTCCCCGCCCTCGGTCGCCTCCGGCCTGCAGCGGGTCGGCCGGGCCGGCCACCAGGTCGGCGCCGTCTCCACCGGTGTCTTCTTCCCCAAGTACCGGGGGGACCTCGTGCAGTCCGCCGTGGTCACCGAGCGGATGCGGGCCGGCCGGATCGAGTCGCTGCGCATCCCGCGCAACCCGCTGGACGTGCTCGCCCAGCAGCTGGTCGCGATGACGGCCCTGGACGTCTGGCCGGTGGACGAGCTGCTCGCCGTGGTCCGCCGCGCCGCCCCCTTCGCCGCCCTCCCGCAGTCCGCGTTCGACGCCGTGCTCGACATGCTGGCCGGCCGCTACCCCTCGGACGCCTTCGCCGAGCTGCGCCCCCGCCTGGTGTGGGACCGGGTGGCCGGCACGGTGACCGGCCGCCCCGGCGCCCAGCGGCTGGCCGTCACCTCCGGCGGCACCATCCCCGACCGCGGCCTGTTCGGCGTCTTCATCGTCGGCACCACCGCGTCCGATTCGAAGACGGGGAAGAAGGGCGGCGGCCGGGTCGGGGAGCTCGACGAGGAGATGGTCTACGAGTCCCGCGTCGGCGACGTGTTCACCCTCGGCACCACCTCCTGGCGGATCGAGGAGATCACCCACGACAAGGTGCTGGTCACCCCGGCTCCCGGCGTCCCCGGCCGGCTCCCGTTCTGGAAGGGCGACACCCTCGGCCGTCCGCTCGAACTCGGCCGCGCCCTCGGCGCCTTCACCCGCGAACTGGGTGCCCTCCGGCCCGAGGCCGCCACCGAGCGCCTGCAGCAGGCCGGCCTGGACGACTGGGCGGCCGCCAACCTGCTGGACTACCTGGCCGAGCAGCGCGCCGCCTGCGGCCACCTCCCGGACGACCGCACCATCGTGGTCGAGCGCTTCCGGGACGAGCTCGGCGACTGGCGGATCGTCATCCACTCCCCCTTCGGCGCCCAGGTGCACGCCCCCTGGGCGCTCGCCCTCGGCGCCCGGCTGCGCGAGAAGCACGGCCTGGACCCGCAGGTCATGCACGCCGACGACGGCATCGTGCTGCGCCTGCCCGACGCCGACCTGCTGGCCGCCGACTTCGACTTCGGCGGCCCCCCGGAGCAGGCGGTCGCGGACGAAGCGCCGGTCGGCGCCGACGCCGCCCTGTTCGACCCCGGCGAGATCGAGCAGCTGGTCACCGACCAGGTCGGCGGCTCCGCCCTGTTCGCCTCCCGCTTCCGGGAGTGCGCCGGCCGCGCCCTGCTGCTCCCCCGCCGCAGCCCCGGCCGCCGCACCCCGCTCTGGCAGCAGCGCCAGCGCGCCGCCCAGTTGCTCGAAGTCGCCTCCGAGTACGGCTCGTTCCCGATCGTCCTGGAGGCCGTCCGGGAGTGCCTGCAGGACGTGTTCGACGTCCCCGGCCTGGTCGAACTGATGGGCGATCTGGAGTCCCGCGCCGTCCGCCTGGTCGAGGTCACCACCGCGGAGCCCTCGCCCTTCGCCCGCTCGCTGCTGTTCGGCTACGTCGCCCAGTTCCTCTACGAGGGCGACTCCCCGCTCGCCGAGCGCCGTGCCGCCGCCCTCTCGCTCGACTCCCGGCTGCTGTCCGAACTCCTCGGCCAGGCCGAGCTGAGCGAACTGCTCGACCCGCAGGTGCTCACCGAGCTGGAGGCCGAGCTCCAGCGCCTCACCCCCGAGCGCCGGATCAAGGACGCCGAGGGTGTCGCCGACGCCCTGCGCCTGCTCGGCCCGCTCACCGAGGCCGAGTTGACGCTCCGCGGCGCCGATCCGCTCTGGGCCCTGGAGCTGGAGGCGGCCCGCCGGGTGATCCAGGTCCGGATCGCCGGCGAGCAGCGCTGGACGGCGATCGAGGACGCCGGACGGCTGCGCGACGCGCTGGGCACGCCGCTGCCGGTGGGTGTCCCGGAGGCCTTCACCGAACCGGTCAAGGATCCGCTGGGCGATCTGATCGCCCGCCACGCCCGCACCCACGGCCCGTTCACCGCCGCGGAGGCCGCCGCCCGCTACGGCCTGGGCGGCGCCGTGGTCGCCGGCACCCTGCACCGCCTGACCGCCGCCGGCCGTCTGGTCCAGGGCCGCTTCAGGCCCGCCGAGAGCCACACCGCCCCCGAGTGGTGCGACGCCGAGGTGCTGCGCCGGTTGCGCCGCCGCTCGCTGGCGGCCCTGCGCCAGGAGGTCGAGCCGGTCCCGCCGCGCGCCCTGGCCGCCTTCCTGCCGCAGTGGCAGCACCTGTCCGGCCACCGGCTGCGCGGCCCGGACGGCCTGCTGCGGGTGGTCGAGCAGCTCCAGGGCACCGCCCTGCCCGCCTCCGCGCTGGAGAAGCTGATCCTCCCGGCCCGGCTCACCGACTACTCCCCCGGTCTGCTGGACGAGCTGATGGCGGCCGGCGAGGTCGGCTGGTGCGGGGCCGGCGCGCTGCCCGGCAAGGACGGCTGGCTCAGCCTGCACCTCGCCGAGAACGCCCACCTGCTGCGCCCCGAGCCCGTTCCGCCCGCGCTCACCCCGGTGCACAGCGCCCTGATGTCCGCGCTGGCCGGCGGCTACGGCCTGTTCTTCCGCCAGCTCGTCCAGCAGTTGCCGGAGGAGACCGCCGAGGCGGAGATCGTCGAGGCGCTCTGGGACCTGGTCTGGGCCGGTCACGTCACCAACGACACCCTCGCCCCGCTGCGCGCCCTGCTCGGCTCCGGCCGGACGGCCGGCGCCACCGCCCACCGCGCGCCGAGGTCCACCCCGCGCGGCCGCTACGGCGGCGCCGGCCGCGCCTTCGGCCGGGTCGGCGGCGCCCTGCGCAGCGGCCCGCCGACGGTGGCCGGCCGGTGGTCGCTGCTGCCCGCCTTCGCCGCCGACCCGACGGTCCGGGCCACCGCCCGGGCGCAGAGCCTGCTGGACCGGCACGGCCTGCTCACCCGGGGCACGGTGGCGGCCGAACGGGTGCCCGGCGGCTTCGCCGGCGTCTACCGGGTGCTCGCCGCGATGGAGGAGCGCGGCCGGGCCCGCCGGGGCTACTTCGTCGAGGGCCTGGGCGGCGCCCAGTTCGCCATGGAGGGCGCGGCGGACCGGCTGCGCTCGGTGAACGGCCGGCTGGAGCGGGCCCGGGCCGCCGAGTGGCCGGCCGCCCCGGTGGGCGAGCCGCCGCAGACGCTGGTGCTGGCGGCAGCGGACCCGGCCAACGCGTACGGCGCCGCCCTGCCCTGGCCCGAGCCGCCCACCGCCCCCGGCGGCAAGGAGTCCACCGCCCACCGCCCGGGGCGCAAGGCGGGCGCCCTGGTGGTCCTGGTGGACGGCGAGCCGGCGCTGTACGTCGAGCGCGGCGGCAAGTCCCTGCTGGCCTGGCCGCAGGACGGAGCCACCCTGGCCCTGGCGGCCGGGGCGCTCGCGGCCGCCGTCCGGGAGGGCGCGCTCGGCAGCGTGACGGTCGAGCGGGCCAACGGCGAGCCCGCCCTCGGCTCGGATCTCGGCCGCGCCCTGGAGGAGGCCGGCTTCCACGCCACCCCGCGCGGCCTGCGCCTGCGCCCCTGACCGCGCGGTTCCGGCCCCGCCGCGGGGGCCGGCGGGGAACGCCGAAAGGCCGGAGGCCGCGGGGTCGGGCCCCGCGGCCTCCGGCCCCGTCGAATCACCCGGTCGGCGGCGGCTGTACCTCCACCGGCTCCACCGGTGCCACCGGCTCCGCGCGCGGACGCCGGGCCGGTCCGGTCGCGTTCCAGTCGGCGTGGACCGGGATGAGACCGAGTCCCCAGCCGCCGGCCGCGAGCAGCCCCAGCACCGCACCGTCGGTCAACTGCCCCCGGACCACCAGGAGCCACCAGGCGAGCCCGGCCGCCGAGAGCACCAACAGCCGGCGCACCGGACGCCGTACCCGGGTGGACAGCCGCGCCCGGGCCCGTATTCGGGCCATCGGGCGCGTCTGCGCGTCTGTTCGCACGACCGCCCTCCCTTCGCTCGCCCCGGGCAGGGGCGCCCGGGAGTCGAGGCCGGGATCAGGCGGCGACCACGTCCATCGCGGCGGCCTTGGGCGACAGGGTCGCCCGGTCGGTGCCGGGGGCGGGCAGCGGAACCGGTTCGAGTACCGGCCTCAGCAGATCACCTTCGGAGAGGGTGGCCATCGCCGCAAGTTCGGCGAGCGACAGTTCGTCGCTGACCTCGCGCATGACCTCGGACATCCGGACATCGAGTGCGTCGCAGATGGCGGAGAGCAGCTCCGAGGACGCCTCCTTCTGTCCCCGCTCGACCTCGGAGAGGTATCCGAGCGAAACCCTGGCGGCCGCCGACACCTCGCGGAGTGTGCGGCCCTGGCGCTGGCGCTGCCGACGCAGTACATCGCCCAGTAGGCGACGAAGCAGGATCATCGGTGCCTCCCTCCTCGGACTGCGGATCGAGATGTCACGACCCCACCGTACCGCCTTGCCCGCTTCGCGTGCGGGGACCCTGGTCGTGTTCACTCTGGGCTGCAAGGCCGTCCCCCTCCTCGTTCCGGTGTCGCACCGGGGTTCGCGGGCCCTTCGTGGTACCCGTCGCGACCCGCCCCGCCACCGTCACGCAACTCGTTCGCCACCTGGTTTCTGCCCAACCAGGGTGTTGGATGTAACACGATCCTCCAGCTGTCCCATACCCGCGCACCGGATCGCCGGATCCCGGTTCGGTGGAGATCCCCGCCCGGCGGGCTCCTACCGTGCGAACCGACCGACCAGCAGCTCCAGCGCCGCGGTCACCGCCCCGTGACGGATTGTGGCACGACCGCCCGACAGCAGGGGAGAACTGACCAGAGTTCCCCCCGGGCCGGCGACCGCCAGGTGCACCGTGCCCACCGGCCGCCCGTCCTGCGGGTCGGGCCCGGCCACCCCGGTCGTCGCGAGCCCGTACGTGGCCCCCAGCAATCCGCGCACGCCCTCGGCCATCTGCCGGGCCACCACCGGATGGACCGGCCCGTACACGTCCAGCAGGCCCTCGTCCACCCCGAGCACCGAGGCCTTCAGTTCGGTCGCGTACGCGGTGACCGAGCCCCGGAAGGTCGCGGACGCCCCGGGGACGTCCACCAGCGCGGCGGCCAGCAGACCCCCGGTCAGCGATTCGGCGACCGCCAGTGTGCCGCCCTCGGCCCGCAGCGCGGCGTGCGCCCGCTCGGCCAGCTCGTAGTCCCGCTCCGCCGCGTCCCGCTTCGCCACGTCCCGCTCCGCCACGTCCCGCTCCGCCACCCGGTCTCCCCCGTCGCTCAGCGGCCGGCCCGGGCCGCGGCCTGTCCCTCGCGGCGCAGTCGCAGCGCCTGTCCGATGTAGTCCAGCGCGGTGCCGACGGTCAGCAGTACCGCCACGCCCATCAGCACGGCCCGCCCGGTGGCCAGCCAGCCGGTCAGCGGCAGCACGTACATGCCGACCGCGGTGCCCTGGGTGAGCGTCTTGAGCTTGCCGCCGCGGCTGGCCGGGATGACGCCGTAACGGATCACCCAGAAGCGCATCAGCGTGATGCCGAGCTCGCGGGCCAGGATCACCACGGTGACCCACCAGGGCAGGTCGCCGAGCACCGAGAGGCCGATCAGCGCCGAGCCCATGATCGCCTTGTCGGCGATCGGGTCGGCGATCTTGCCGAAGTCGGTGACCAGGCCCTTGCGCCGGGCGAGCTCGCCGTCGAACAGGTCGGTGATCATCGCGATCGCGAACGCCGCCCAGGCGACCGCGCGCCACTTGGGGTTGTGCCCGTCGTCGGCGAACAGCAGGGCCACGAAGACCGGCACCAGCAGCACCCGGACCATCGTGAGCACGTTGGCGATGTTCCAGACCCCCGGGGCGGACGCCGCCGCGGCCACCGGTCTGCCCGGGTGGGCCGCGGCCGGGGCGACGGGCCCCTTGGTCATTCCCCGACTCCCGAGACCTTGGCCCCCGCGACCTCGGCGCCCGGGGTCCTGGGCGGTCGCACCTGCTCCAGCGCCTCGGCGATCAGGTCGACGCCCTCGCTGGCGACCACCTTGGCCCGCCAGAACTGGCCGATCCCGGGCGCCTCGACGCCGGTGAGGGTGGTCAGGCCGTCGGTCTCCGGGGCCTGGTGCGCGGAGCGGCCCTCGACCACGCCGTCCTCGACCGACTCGATCAGCACCTCGACCTCGGTGCCGATCCGCTGCTCGGCCCGCTGGGCGGTCATCTCCTCGGCCAGCCGGCTCAGCCGGTCCAGACGGTCGGCGATCACGTCCTCGGCGAGCTTGCCGTCGTAGGTCGCGGCCTCGGTGCCGTCCTCGTCCGAGTAGCCGAAGACGCCGATCGCGTCCAGCCCGGCATGGGTGACGAAGCGCTCCAGCTCGGCGAAGTCCTCCTCGGTCTCACCGGGGAAGCCGACGATGAAGTTGGACCGGGCGCCGGCCTGCGGGGCCTTGCCGCGGATGGTCCCCAGCAGTTCCAGGAACTGGTCGGTGGAGCCGAAGCGGCGCATCCGGCGCAGCACGGCGGGTGCCGAGTGCTGGAAGGACAGGTCGAAGTAGGGCACCACGTCGGCGGTCCCGGTCATCGAGTCGATCAGGCCCGGGCGCATCTCGGCCGGCTGGAGGTAGGAGACCCGGACCCGCTCGACGCCCTCGATCGCGGCGATCTCGCCGAGCAGCGTCTCCAGCAGCCGGATGTCGCCGAGATCCTTGCCGTACGAGGTGTTGTTCTCGCTCACCAGGACGATCTCGCGCACGCCCTGCCCGGCCAGCCACTGGGCCTCGTTCAGCACGTCGGAGGGGCGCCGGGAGATGAAGGAGCCGCGGAAGGCCGGGATGGCGCAGAAGGAGCAGCGGCGGTCGCAGCCGGAGGCGAGCTTGACCGAGGCCACCGGGTTGTCGTCCAGCCGCTTGCGCAGGGTGCGCGGGCCGGAGGCGGGGGCGAGGCCGTCGGGCAGGTCGGTGATCGGCTCGGCGGGGGCCTCGGCGCCGTGGCCGGGCAGCGCGACGGCCTCGGCGGCGGACTGCCGCTCGGCCGGGCTGACCGGCAGCAGCTTGCGGCGGTCGCGCGGCAGGTGCGGGGCGTGGTGGCCGCCGGAGAGGATCGTCTGCAGGCGGTCGGAGATGTTGGTGTAGTCGTCGAAGCCGAGCACGCCGTCGGCCTCGGGCAGCGCGTCGGCGAGCTCCTTGCCGTACCGCTCGGCCATGCAGCCGACCGCGACGACGGCCTGGGTGCGGCCGTGTCCCTTGAGGTCGTTGGCCTCCAGCAGGGCGTCCACGGAGTCCTTCTTGGCGGCCTCGACGAAGCCGCAGGTGTTGACCACGGCGACGTCCGCTTCGGCGGCGTCGTCGACGAGCAACCAGCCGTCGGCTTCCAGTCGCCCGGCGAGTTCCTCGGAGTCCACCTCGTTGCGGGCGCATCCGAGCGTGACAAGGGCGACAGTACGGCGTTCAGGCATAGGCCCAAGATTAACGCGCGGGCTCCGGTGCCGTTGGCCCCGGAGTCCGCGCGCCTCGGATCAGCTGATCATCAGCGGGCCGTCCGGCCCCTGTGGTCAGCCAGCCTGCGGGTCTCCGGGGGTGTACGTGACGTGCACCACCTGGCCGTCCTTGCCGAGGAGGCCGAGGTCCTTCCCGTTGACGTACGCGTGCACGGCCCCGCCGTTGCCGAGCACCAGCTTGATCTGCCGGGGGTCGGTGAAGGTCTGGTCCTGGCCGTTGCTGATGTTGTTCTGGAACAGCGACTTGCCGCTGCCGTCCATCGCCGAGACCCAGCTGGTGCCCTCGGCGACCAGCTTCACGGTGACCTTGTCGGCCGGGACGGCGGCGATCGCGGCGGCGCTGGGCACGGGAGCCGGCGGCTGGACGGCGGGCGTGGCGGCGGGGGCCACCGAGCCGGTCCCCGAGCCGCTGGGCAGCGGCGCGCTGGCCGAGCCGGTGCTGCCGCGCCCGCCCGTGCCGCTGACCAGGTTGAAGCCGATCAGCGCGACCACGGCGACGATCGCGGCGACCATGGCGGCCGCCCAGTTCGGCCGGCCGCGGCGGGGCACCTTGATCGGGCCGCTGTCGATCAGCTGGGTCGCCGGGCGCCTGGCGGCGGGCGGGCCGCCGTGCGCGGCGTCGTACCGGGCAACCAGGGCCTCGCCGTCCAGGCCGACCACCCGGGCGATCAGGCGGATGTGCCCGCGGGCGTAGAAGTCGCCGCCGCAGCGGGCGAAGTCGTCCGCCTCGATGGCATGGACGATCGGCACCCGGACCCGGGTGGCGGTACTCACCTGGTCCACCGTGAGCCCCGCGTCGATCCGGGCGGTGGACAGCACCCGACCGATGCTCGGGGCATCGGCCGCCTGCACCACGTCGTCGGCCGGTTCGAGGGACGGCATGGTGTTCTCGCGGTCGGAGGACTTGCCGATGGTCACGGGGCACGCCTTTCGAGCGGATGGCCACCTGCTGGGGAACAGTCTAGGGGCGTGGGCGGATCGTTTCTCAAGCGGAACGGGCCGAATGCGCACTCCCGGTCCGACCGGGGTCCGGCACCGAGCCGACGGGCCGTCAGCGCGGCCGCGCGGGGAACCCGGGGTCCGCTTTCCGCGGTGTGACGCGGTGTACGCACGTTCGGTTCCCCACGCGGCGCCTACCCTCCTCCGAACGAGTGACACCTCGCCCAGGACACGGGCCGGGCCCCGACCGGGCCCGCCCGTCAGCCCCGAAGGGTGATCAGCACCCCGTCCAGCTCGTCCGGCTTCACCAGCACGTCGCGGGCCTTGGAGCCCTCGCTCGGACCGACGATCCCGCGCGACTCCATCAGGTCCATCAGCCGGCCCGCCTTCGCGAAGCCGACCCGGAGCTTGCGCTGGAGCATCGAGGTCGAGCCGAACTGGGTGGAGACCACCAGCTCGGCCGCCTGGATCAGCAGGTCCAGGTCGTCGCCGATCTCCTCGTCGATCTCCTTCTTCGGCCCGCCCCCGACCGTCACGTCGTCCCGGTAGACGGCGGTCAGCTGGTCCTTGCAGTGCTGCACCACCCTGGCGATCTCCGCCTCGGTGACGAACGCGCCCTGCATGCGGATCGGCTTGCTGGCGCCCATCGGCAGGAAGAGCGCGTCGCCCTTGCCGATCAGCTTCTCCGCGCCGGGCTGGTCCAGGATGACCCGGGAGTCGGCCATCGCGGAGGTCGCGAAGGCCAGCCGGGACGGCACGTTGGCCTTGATCAGGCCGGTGACCACGTCCACCGAGGGCCGCTGGGTGGCGAGCACCAGGTGGATGCCGGCCGCGCGGGCCAGCTGGGTGATCCGGACCACCGAGTCCTCGACGTCGCGCGGCGCGACCATCATCAGGTCGGCCAGCTCGTCGACGATCACCAGCAGGTACGGGTACGGCGTCAGCTCGCGCTCGCTGCCGAGCGGCGGGGTGACCTTGCCGGCCCGCACCGCCGCGTTGAAGTCGTCCACGTGCCGGAAGCCGAACGCCGCGAGGTCGTCGTAGCGCATGTCCATCTCGCGCACCACCCACTGGAGGGCCTCGGCGGCCTTCTTGGGGTTGGTGATGATCGGCGTGATCAGGTGCGGGATGCCCTCGTACGCGGTCAGCTCGACCCGCTTGGGGTCGACCAGCACCATCCGCACCTCGTCCGGGGTGGCCCGGGCGAGGATCGAGGTGATCAGGCAGTTGATGCAGGAGGACTTGCCCGCACCGGTCGCGCCGGCCACCAGGATGTGCGGCATCTTGGCGAGGTTGGCCATCACGGTGTGGCCCTCGACGTCCTTGCCCATGCCGACGACCATCGGGTGGGTGTCCTCGGCGGCCGTGCGCGAGCGCAGCAGGTCGCCGAGGTTGACCATCTCGCGGTCCCGGTTGGGGATCTCGATCCCGACCGCGGACTTTCCGGGGATCGGGCTGATGATCCGCACGTCCGGGCTGGCCACCGCGTACGCGATGTTCTTGGCGAGCGCCGTGATCCGCTCCACCTTGACGGCCGGCCCGAGCTCGACCTCGTAGCGGGTGACCGTCGGCCCCCGGGTGAAGCCGGTGACCTTGGCGTCCACCTTGAACTCGGCGAAGGTGCCGGTGAGCTGGGCGACCACCTCGTCGTTGAGGGCGCTGCGGGCCTTGGCCGGGCCGCCGCGCTCCAGCAGGTCGAGCGAGGGCAGGGCGTAGGTGACGCCCTCGCCGAACTGCAGCTGCTCCATCCGCACCGGCGCCGCGCCGTGCTCCTCGGGCGCGCCCGGGCCGCCGCTGCGGGCGGCGGGGACGGCGGCCTCCTCCGGCGGGGCGGTGCGGTCCTGCACCTGGTGCATCATGTCCGCCACCGCGGAGGAGGCGGGCACGCCGTAGACCAGGGCGCCGTCCAGGTCCGCGGCCGCGCCGGCGGCGAGGTCGCGGGTGGCGTACGGGTCCAGCGGCTCCTTGTCCAGGGAGATCCGCTCGGCGTCCTCCGGCTCCTCGGCGGGCTTGCGCCGGCGGCGGCGCCGGCGGGCGGCCACCTCGTCCGAGGGGTCGTCACCGCCGGTGTCCACGGTGAACGGCAGCGCGTCGGGGTCGGCGTCCTCCGGCGGGTCGGTGGACAGCTCGCGCTCCGGCGCGCGCCCCCACCGCTCGTCCTCCGGCCCGGGCTCGACCACACCCAGCCGTATGCCGATCCCCCGCACCCGCTCGCCGATCCGGTTGATCGGGGTGGCGGTGACCACCAGCAGGCCGAAGAAGGCCAGCAGCAGGAGCAGCGGCACGGCGAGCGCCGGCCCGGCGGCGGCCATCATCGGGGTGGACGCGGCCCAGCCGATGATTCCGCCGGCCGCCCTTATCCGGGAGGCGCCGCTGCCCATCATGGGCGCGCCGCAGCCGATGTGGACCAGGCCGAGGACGCCGACCAGCAGCGCGCTCAGCCCGATCATGATCCGCCCGTTGGCCTCCGGCAGCTCCGGGTGGCGCCAGAGCCTGATCGCCATCGCGGCCAGCAGGAACGGCACCAGCACGTCGAGCCGGCCGAACAGCCCGGACACCACGGCGGTGGCCCCCTCCCCCAGCCAGCCCTGCGGGCTGAACCAGGTGCCGGCCGCGGTCACCAGCGCGAGCGCGAACAGCAGCAGGCCCACGCCGTCCTTGCGGTGGTCCGGATGCAGGTTCTTGGCGCCGTCGCCGAAGCCCCGGAAGATCGCCGCGATCGGGCTGGCCAGGGCGTTGAGCGCGCCCATCAGCACCGATCTGGACGGCTTCGGCGCGGGTGCGGCCGGCTTGGCCGCCGCCTTCTTCGCGGGAGCCGCCTTCCCGGCCGCCGCCTTCTTCGCGGGCGGCTTGCCCGGGGCCTTCGCCGCGGCCTTCCCGGACGCTCCCGGACTCGACTTACGTGCTGCGTTCCCGGGCGTGCGAGTGGCCATGGGTCAGCAGCCTACCGGGGCCGGCGACCACTGCACATGTGCCCGAGCCCGGGCGCCGGGACGTGTCGCAGACACACCGTCACCCTGACCGGGATTCACCCGGTCGCCACACCGGACCACCCGGACGGGTGAACCCCGGCAGGGGATCAGGAACTGCCCGGGCGCATCGCGTCCAGGGCCCGGCGCAGCCCGGCGAGCTTGCGCTCCAGGTGTGCCGCGGTGGCGGCCACCCCGGCGTCCTCGCCCCCGTCCAGCTGCTTGCCGAGCGCCTCCGCCTGCTCCTCGACCGCCGCCAGCCGCGCGGACAGCTCACCCAGCAGCGCCCCGCCGAGGGCCCGCTCGTCGCCGCCCTCCTCCAGCTGCAGGCGCAGCAGCGCGGCCTGCTCCTTCAGCTGGCAGTTCTTCGCGTACAGGTCGACGAAGACGGAGACCTTGGCGCGCAGCACCCACGGGTCGAAGGGCTTGGAGATGTAGTCCACCGCGCCGGCCGCGTAGCCGCGGAAGGTGTGGTGCGGGCCGTGGTTGATCGCGGTCAGGAAGATGATCGGGATGTCCCGGGTGCGCTCGCGGCGCTTGATGTGGGCGGCGGTCTCGAAGCCGTCCATCCCCGGCATCTGGACGTCCAGCAGGATCACCGCGAAGTCGTCGGTGAGCAGCGCCTTCAGCGCCTCCTCACCCGAGGCCGCACGGACCAGTGTCTGGTCCAGGGCCGAGAGGATCGCCTCCAGCGCCAGCAGGTTCTCCGGTCGGTCGTCGACCAGGAGGATCTTGGCCTTCTGCATCAGGGCTCGCCCTCCTGTCGCCTGCCTGCCGCCCGGTGCAGGCACCCGCGTACTGCCCACCGCTACCCCGGTCATGCTAGCCGCACCCCCTCGCCCGGCACATCGCCCCGTCGTGACCCGATCCGGGGCGGCGCGCAGCCAGTGCTCCGGCGCACGCTCAGCAGCGTGTCGCCATCCGGTCACTGTTCGCAACGATCGGTGACCCTACCCGGTTCCCGGGCCCGACCGCCAGCAAACCGGCCGACCGGCCGACGTGAACCCCGGGGCCCGGTCGGGGCTTCACGCCTCCCCCCGCGACCACGCGCGGTCCGCGTTCACGCGCGGTCCGCGTTCAGCCACTCGCGCATGACCGACAGCAGGTGGTCGGTCTCCACCGGCTTGGTGATGTGGTCGGTGGCACCCGCCTGCAGCGACTTCTCCCGGTCGCCCTTCATCGCCTTGGCGGTCAGCGCGATGATCGGCAGGCCCGCGAACTGGGGCATCCGGCGGATCGCCTCGGTGGTCGCGTAGCCGTCCATCTCCGGCATCATGATGTCCATCAGGACCAGCGCCACGTTCTCGTGCTGCTCCAGCATCTCGATGCCCTCGCGGCCGTTCTCGGCGTACAGGACGGTCAGGCCGTGCTGCTCCAGCACGCTGGTGAGGGCGAACACGTTGCGGACGTCGTCGTCCACGATCAGCACCTGCTGGCCGTCGAAGCGCCGGCCGCCGTTGACCGGGCGGGGCTGGAGGGGCTCCGCCGGCCGCGGTCCGGCGGCGCTCTCCAGGGCGGCGCTGCGCCGGCGCTCCACCGCGCCGCGGCGGCGCTCCTCGGCCAGCTCGCGGACCTCCTGGGCCCAGTGGTCGGCCGGGTTCTCGCCGACCGGCACCGGCAGGCCCACCGGGGTCACCCCGACCGAGGCGCGCGGCGCCAGGCCGGCCGGCACGGTCGAGCGGGGGTCGCCGACGGCCTCCGGGGCCTCGGTGCGCAGCGGCAGGTAGAGCGTGAAGGTCGAGCCCTTGCCCAGCTCGCTCTCGGCGTGGATCTCGCCGCCGAGCAGCCGGGCGATCTCGCGGCTGATGGACAGGCCGAGGCCGGTGCCGCCGTACTTGCGGCTGGTGGTGCCGTCGGCCTGCTTGAACGCCTCGAAGATCTCGCGCAGCTTGTTCCCGGGGATGCCGATGCCGGTGTCGGAGACCGCGAAGGCGATCAGCTCGTCGTCCGGGCCCTGGATCGAGCCGGACTCCAGCAGCCGCTCGCGCACGTCCTGCGGGACCTCCCGGCCGGCCGGGCGGATCGAGAAGTCGACGGCTCCGGCGTCGGTGAACTTCACCGCGTTGGAGATCAGGTTGCGCAGCACCTGCTGGAGCCGCTGCTCGTCGGTGTGCAGGGTGACCGGCAGGGCGGGCGAGACCCGGACGGCGAAGTCCAGGTTCTTGTCCAGCGCGACCGGCTGGAAGGTGGCCTCGACGTAGTCGACCAGCTGGACCAGCGCGATCCGGGCCGGGCGGACGTCCATCTTGCCGGCCTCGACCTTGGACAGGTCGAGGATGTCGTTGATCAGCTGGAGCAGGTCGGAGCCGGCGCCGTGGATGGTGTCGGCGAACTCGACCTGCTTCGGCGAGAGGTTGCCCTCGTTGTTGTCGGAGAGCAGCTTGGCCAGGATCAGCAGCGAGTTGAGCGGGGTGCGCAGCTCGTGCGACATGTTGGCGAGGAACTCGCTCTTGTACCGGGAGGCCAGGGCGAGCTGCTCGGCGCGCTCCTCCAGGACCTGCCGGGCCTCTTCGATCTCGCCGTTCTTGATCTCGATGTCGCGGTTCTGCTGGGCGAGTTGCTCGGCCTTCTCCTGCAATTCCTCGTTGGTGCGCTCCAGTTCCTCCTGGCGGGCCTCCAACTCGGCTGACCGCATCGAGAGTTCGGCGGTGAGGCGCTGGGACTCCAGCAGCAGGCCCTCGGTCTTGGTGTTGACGCTGATGGTGTTGACCGTGACGCCGATGAGGTCCGCGATCTGGTTCAGGAAGTCCAGCGCGACGGTGGTGAAGGAGCTGAAGGTGGCCAGTTCGATCACGCCCAGCAGCCGGCCCTCGAACAGCACCGGCAGCACCACGATGTGGGCCGGGGAGGCCTCGCCGAGTCCGGAGGCGATCTTCAGGTACCCGGGCGGCGCCTCCTTGAGGATGATCGCCCGCTTCTCCACCGCGGCCTGGCCGATCAGCGACTCGCCGGGGCGGAAGGTGGTCGGCATCGCCCGCCGCTGGTAGCCGTAGCTGCCGATCAGGCGCAGCACGGTGTCGTTCTCGTCGTCGTCCTCGGTGATCAGCTCGGCGGTGCGGCCGGCCGGCTGGGCGAGGAAGAAGGCTCCGTGCTGGGCGGAGACCACCGGGGTCAGCTCGGTCATGATCAGCGAGGCGACCGCCTCCAGGTCCCGGCGGCCCTGGAGCAGACCGGAGATCCGGGCCAGGTTGGTCTTGAGCCAGTCCTGCTCCTGGTTGGTGCGGGTGGTCTCGCGCAGGTTGGCGATCATCTGGTTGATGTTGTCCTTGAGCTCGTCGAGCTCGCCCGCGGCGTCCACGTCGATCCGCAGGCTCAGGTCGCCCCTGGTGACCGCGGTGGCGACCTGGGCGATCGCGCGCACCTGCCGGGTCAGGTTGTTGGCCAGCTCGTTCACCGACTCGGTGAGGTCCTGCCAGGTGCCGTCCACGCCGGGCACCCGGGCCTGGCCGCCGAGCCGCCCGTCGGTGCCCACCTCGCGGGCCACCCGGGTCACCTCGTCGGCGAAGGCCGACAGCTGGTCGACCATGGTGTTGATGTTGGTCTTGAGCTGGAGGATCTCGCCGCGCGCGTCGACGTCGATCTTCTGCGAGAGGTCGCCGCGGGCCACCGCGGTGATCACCAGCGCGATGTTCCGCACCTGGCCGGTGAGGTTGTTGGCCATCTGGTTGACGTTGTCGGTCAGGTCCTTCCAGATGCCGGCCACGCCCGGCACGCTGGCCTGGCCGCCCAGGGTGCCGTCGGTGCCGACCTCGCGGGCCACCCGGGTGACCTCCACCGCGAAGGAGGACAGCTGGTCGACCATGGTGTTGAGGGTCGCGGCGAGCGCCGCCACCTCGCCCTGGGCGTCGATGGCGATCTTCTTGGAGAGGTCGCCGCGGGCCACCGCACCGGCGACCTCGGCGATGTTGCGCACCTGCCCGGTCAGGTTCGACGCCATGAAGTTGACGTTGTCGGTCAGGTCCTTCCAGATGCCCGACACCCCTCGCACCCGGGCCTGGCCGCCCAGGATGCCCTCGGTGCCCACCTCGCGGGCCACCCGGGTCACCTCGTCGGCGAACGCCGACAGCTGGTCCACCATCGTGTTGACGGTCGTCACCAGCTCCAGGATCTCGCCCCGGGCGTCGACGGTGATCTTCTTGGAGACGTCGCCGCGCGCCACCGCCGTGGTCACCTCGGCGATGTTCCGGACCTGGCTGGTCAGGTTGTTGGCCATCAGGTTGACGGAGTTGGTCAGGTCCTTCCAGATCCCGGCCACGCCGGGCACGCTGGCCTGGCCGCCGAGGATGCCCTCGGTGCCCACGTCCCGGGCGACCCGGGTCACCTCGTCCGCGAAGGCGCCCAGCTGGTCCACCATCGTGTTGATGGTGTTCTTCAGCTCAAGGATCTCCCCGCGCGCGTCCACCTGGATCTTCTGCGACAGGTCGCCCTTGGCGACCGCGGTCGTCACCTGGGCGATGTTGCGCACCTGATCGGTGAGGTTGTTCGCCATGAAGTTGACGTTGTCGGTCAGGTCCCGCCAGACCCCGGCCGCCCAGGGCACCTGCGCCTGACCGCCGAGCCGTCCCTCGGTGCCCACCTGACGGGCCACCCGGGTCACCTGCTCGGCGAAGCCGGAGAGCTGGTCGACCATCGTGTTGATGGTGTTCTTCAGCTCCAGCATCTCGCCGCGCGCGTCCACCTCGATCTTCTGCGACAGGTCGCCCTTGGCCACCGCGGTCGTCACCTGGGCGATGTTGCGCACCTGGCCGGTCAGGTTGTTCGCCATGAAGTTCACCGAGTCGGTCAGGTCCCGCCAGACCCCGGCCACGCCCGGCACCTGGGCCTGCCCGCCGAGCCGGCCCTCCGTCCCCACGTCCCGGGCCACCGTGGTGACCTGGGCGGCGAACCCGTTCAGCTGGTCGACCATCGTGTTGACGGTGTTCTTCAGCTCCAGCATCTCGCCGGCCACCTCGACGGTGACCTTGCGGGACAGATCGCCCTTGGCCACCGCCGTGGTCACCTGGGCGATGTTGCGCACCTGGGCGGTCAGCCGGCCCGCCATGGTGTTGACCGAGTCCGCCAGGTCCTTCCAACTGCCGGACACGCTGCGGACCTTGGCCTGGCCGCCGAGCTTGCCCTCGGTACCGACCTCGCGGGCCACCCGGGTCACCTCGTCGGTGAACTCGGAGAGCTGGTCCACCAGCCCGTTGACGGTCCGCCCGATCTTCAGGTACTCGCCGCGCAGCGGGTGGCTCACCCCGTTGCTGTGCAGCGAGCGCAGCTCCATCTTCTGGTCCAGGTCGCCCTCGGCGATCGAGGTGAGCACCCGGCCCACCTCGGCCATCGGGCGGGCCAGGTCGTCGATCAGCGCGTTGCAGTTGTCGACCGCCGCCATCCAGGCGCCCTCGCCCGCGCCGGTCTCCAGCCGCTCGTTCAGCCGGCCCTCGCGGCCCACCGCGCGCCGGACCCTCGCCAGTTCACCGGTCAGGTGCTGGTTGCGCTCGGCGACCTCGTTGAACACCGCGGCGATCTCGGCCAGCGGCCCGTCCCCCGGGACGGTCAGCCGGCGGCGGAAGTTGCCGTCCCTCATCGCGGTCAGCGCCGACAGCAGCTTGCGCAGCTCGGCGGGCTCCGCGCCACGATTGTGGCCCGGCGCCCGTCGGCCGGCCGCGTTCCGCGGCACGGCCCCGGGGCGTCCACCGCGCGCAGTGGGCGGCGTCGTTCCGGTTGCGTCCTTGGTGGCCGAACTCAACGGGCCCCTCCCACATCGTGAACTGTCCGGTGACCGACCGTGCCGGTGCGGCACGCACCCGGGCACCGGCCCGGCTGGGCTGCGTGCCGACGGTCCGCGACGCGCCGGCACCCACACGACCGTACTGCTCGCACCGACCGTCGCGGACCCCCCAGTCTGGCAGCACCGGCACCGGGTGCACGGCCGGTTGCGCTCGGTTCGTACCGCACCGTCCGAAACAGGTGGGCAGAATCACCCTCAGGTGCCTGTTTCGACTCCCCGTCCCCACGGGGAACCAAGCGGAAAGTAGGGTGGAGCGCTGCACCGGGCCACGACCCGACCCAGCGCCGCCGCTCACCCCGACGGCGCGCACGGGGATTCGGCGCCGCACCCCGGACAGCCAGGGCAAGAGCAGCAGAGGAGAAGTGGCAACGTGGTCACCGCGCGCGCAGCCGCCACCTTCGATCCCGACGGCCGGTCCGCGGCCGCCGCACGGGGGTTCATCCGGGACGCGCTGCTCGGCTGGGGCCTGCCCGAGGTCGTCGACGACGCGGTCGTGCTGGTCAGCGAGCTCGTCACCAACGCCGTCGTGCACGCCGGCACCGCCGCGGAGGTCTGCTGCCTGCGCGAGGAGGAGAGCGTCCGGATCGAGGTCACCGATCACCACCCCGAGCGCGGCCTGCCCTCGCTCGGCGACGGTCCGGTCACCGGCTCCGACCGCTACGCCGACCCGGACGGCGAGGGCGGTCGCGGCCTGCTGATGTGCTCCGCCCTCTCGGAGCGGTGGGGCGTCGAGTACGCGGCCGGACGCAAGACCGTCTGGTTCCGCCTCGCGCTGCCCGTACACGTGTCCGGGACCCGCTACGCCGTTCCCGCGACCCCCGGCAGCGATCTGCCCAGCGGCCCCGGCCCGGTGCGCGTCGCCGTCGTCCAGCTCGACGAGGACGGCCGGGTGCTGGCCTGGAACCCGGACGCCGAGGCGCTCTTCCAGTACCCCGCCGGGGCCGTCCTCGGCCGCCCCTGGGCCGACCTCGCGGTCTGGCCCAAGTCCCCCGCCCGCGGCCTCGGCCTGACCGACACCCTGCGGATGGCCCGCTGGGAGGGCGGCTACGGCATCCGCCGCCAGGACGGCCAGGAGGTCGAGGTGTACGGCGTCCAGGTCCGGCTGCGCGACACCGAGGGTGTCCCCTCCACCCTCTGCCTGCTGGTCCTCGAACCCGACCGCGCGGTGCTGCGCTCCCCCGCCCGGGCCCTGCCCGGCGAGCGCCCCGACCCGGCCGGCCCCCGGCTCGACCTGCTGGCCGGCCCGGTCGCCACCGACGACCTCGACACCCTGCTCCAGCGCACCGTCGAACGCGCCCGCGACCTGCTCGACGGCGACGCCGCGTACCTGCTGCTCACCACCGACGACGAGGCCGAGTTCGAGGTCCGCGCCGCCACCGGCCTCACCTCCGGACACCGCAGGCACACCCGCTTCCCGGTCGGCACCGGCAACCGCTACGACTCCGCCCGGCTGCCCTCCGTCCACGAGGACCTCTCCGCCCGGCCCACCGGCCTGCCACTGCTCTCCGACAGCGGCATGCGCTCCCTGATCACCGTCCCGCTCAAGGTCGAGGGCCGGCTGATCGGTTCGCTGGGCATCGCCGCCGCCGTGCCCGGCCGCTACGACAACGAGGACGCGCTGCGCCTGCAGTTCGCCGCCGACCGGGTCGCCCTCGCCGTCGAGAGCACCCGGCTGACCGAGCTCGAACAGCTGCGCCGAGGCTCGCTCTCCTTCCTGGTCGAGGCCTCCGACCTGCTGGCCGGCACCCTCGAACACGAGCAGACCCTCGCGCTGATGGCCCAGATGGCCGTCCCCACCCTCGCCTCCTGGTGTGCCGTCTACACCACCGCCGACCGCTCCTCACCGGCCAGGCTCGCCTTCGTCCTGCACGAGGACGAGGACCGCATCGACCCGCTGCGCGACCTGCTCGACAAGACGCCCGTACCGGAGGCCGGCCCCGCCCACGGCGTCCGGTTCTGGACGGCCCTCGCAGAGTCCGCCGAGGCGGGCGGCCTCGCCGACAGCCCGGAGCTCGCCGGCCTGCTCGGCGAGACCGTCGTCCTCGCACTGACCGCCCGCAACCGCGTCATCGGCCTGCTGGTGCTCGGGGTCCCGGCCGGCGTCGGATTCCGCCAGGAGATCCTCGAACTCGCCGAGGACCTCTCCCGCCGGGCCGCCCTCGCCCTGGACAACTCCCGCCTCTACTCCGAGCGCACCGCCACCAGCCAGGCCCTCCAGCGCAGCCTGCTCCCGCCGGACCTGCCGGAGATCCCCGGCGTCGAGGTGGACGTCTACTACCAGGCGGCCGGCGAGGGCAACGAGGTCGGCGGCGACTTCTACGACCTGTTCACCATCCGCGAGGGCACCTACGGCTTCGCCATCGGCGACGTCTGCGGCACCGGCCCCGAGGCCGCCTCGGTCACCGGCCTGGCCCGGCACTCGCTGCGGCTCCTCGCCCGCGAGGGCCTGGACGCCCCGCAGGTGCTGCGCCGGCTCAACGCGGCCATCCTGGACGAGGGTTCGCGCAGCCGCTTCCTCACCCTGCTCTACGGCGAGCTGACGCCCCGCCCGGACGGCAGCACCGAGCTCTCCCTGGTCTGCGCCGGCCACCCGCTGCCGCTGCGGCTGCGCACCGACGGCCAGGTCGACCGGGCCGCCACCCCGCAGCCGCTGCTCGGCGTCATGGAGGACCTCGACCTCACCGCCGAGCACCTGGTGCTCGCCCCCGGCGAGGTCCTGCTCTGTGTCACCGACGGGGTCACCGAACGCCGCGAGGGCCGGCGGATGCTGGGCGACGACGGCCTCGCCGAGGTGCTCACCGGCTGTACCGGCCTGACCGCCGGGGCGGTCGCGGCGAGGGTGCAGCGTGCGGTCGAACGCTTCGCCCCGGAGCCGCCGTCCGACGACATGGCGATCCTGACCCTCCGGGTGCCCACCCAGCGCAAGACCTGAGCGTCCGGCGGGCCGGCGCATGCTGGCGAGTGTCGGCGCGGCGTCGGTGCCTTGCTGGCGCCGTGCTGGGCCGTGCTGACGCCGTGCTGGGCCATGCTGACGCAGTCACAAATTGTTATATTCACAAGGGTACAAGCGAAACTGGGTCGGGTAGACCGATCTCACCGGAGATTCCCTCCGGCGGGGGCACGACCAGCGGCTCTCCGCTGGCCCACCACTTCCGATGGCCCCTCACTTCCGACCGCAGCCCGCGCACACTCACAACCGTGCGCCTTCGGCGCGGTCGCGCGCATCCACTCATCGAGACGACACCACAGCGTCACTGCGCCCTGCGCGCGCCCAGAGTGAAAGGAGCCTCCGGTGAGCAACGACGCTTCCGGGGCAACGAACGCCCGCTCCACCGGAGCCGACGCGGGTAACCTCGGCTACCTCGCGCTCGGTCTCACACTGCTCGCCTACGGCCTGCTCTCCACCGGCATCCTGCACGGCGCCGGAGCCGGGAACGCGGCCCACCTCGCCCATATCCTCGGCGGCGTCACCCTCTTCATCGCGGGCCTCTGGCAACTCCGCGGCGGCGAGGGCTTCACCGGAACCGCCTTCACCACCCTCGGCGCCTTCTGGGCGACCTGGTCAACTGCCGCAGGGGCGGGCAAGAACGCCGCCGGACTCTTCCTGCTGCTGTGGGCCCTGCTCGCCCTCACCCTCACCGCCGCGAGCTGGGGTTCGGGCCTGCTCGGCCGCGCCGTCTACGGCCTGCTGACGGTCTCCCTGCTGCTCTCCGCCATCGCCACCTTCGGCGGCTACGGCGGCCTGGCCAAGGCCGCCGGCTGGATCGCGGCCGTCTCCGGGCTGGCCGCCTGGTACTGGGCCACCTCCGCACTGAGCAACGGCTCCTGGGGAAAGATCGCCCTGCCGGTCAAGTAACCGGCCGGGAACGACCTCGGTCAGCCCACCTGCTCCAACTGCTCCTCGGCGGTGCCGCGGGGCCTGGCCTCCGTCCCGACGGAGGCCCGGCCCCGTCGGCGTGCCGCCAACGCCAGCACGGCGTAGGCGAGGAGCAGGATCACCACCGCCACGATGCCGTCCAACCAGAAGTGGTTCGCCGTCACCACCACCACGGCCACCGTCAGCACCGGATGCAGCACCATCACCCATCGCAGTGAACTGCGCGACACCCGGATCACCGCGACCGCCGCCAGCACGCACCAGGCGACGTGCACCGAGGGCATCGCCGACAGCTGATCGGCCACCACCACACCGCCGACCGCGCCGCCGTAGACCGACTGCCCGTACTGGGCGGCCACGTCGACGAAACCGCTCTCCGGCAGCATCCGCGGCGGCGCCACCGGGATGAACTGCACCAGCAGGCAGACCGCGGTCGTGATCACCACCGTGTTGCGCACCCACGCGTAGCGCTCGCGGTGCCGCACGAACACCCAGAGCAGCACGCCCAGCATCACGGCGAAGTGCATGGCCGCGTAGTAGTAGTTCGCCAGCCTCACCAGCACCGGGTACGGCGTGACCGCCCGCTGCCAGGACGCCTCGTCCGGCAGCCCGACCACCTGCTCGGTGTGGTGGATCCAGCTCGCGCGGTCCAGCGCGTGGTCCGTACTCATCACCGAGAGGTGCCCGACCAGCTGCCAGAGCGCGAACAGCGCCAGCAGCGTCCCGGCCTCCCGCAGCAGCGCGGACAGCGCCGGCTTCCGGCCCTTCGCCGCGGCGTACGCGCCCGCGTGGAGGCCGATGGCGGCGGCCCCGGCGGACTGCCAGGTCAGGGTCAGGTTCTGCATTGGCAGAGGGTAACGCAAAAAGCCCCTTCCCGGTTGGGAAGGGGCTTTTCGGAATAATTGTTCGGCGGCGTCCTACTCTCCCACAGGGTCCCCCCTGCAGTACCATCGGCGCTGTAAGGCTTAGCTTCCGGGTTCGGAATGTAACCGGGC
>NZ_JBVJBI010000029.1:0-81591 GCF_055589745.1 Kitasatospora sp. NPDC041917
GATCAGGTCCGGCTCCAGGGCCAGCGCCATCGCGATCATGATGCGCTGGCGCATGCCGCCGGAGAACTGGTGCGGGTAGTCGTTCACCCGCTGCCTGGCGGCCGGGATGCGCACCCGGTCCATCAGCTCGATGGCCCGCTCCCGGGCCTCCTTGCGGGAGACCCCCCGGTGCGCCCGGAACATCTCCCCCAGCTGGTAGCCGACGCTCAGCACCGGGTTCAGCGCCGAGAGCGCGTCCTGGAAGATCATCGCGATCTTCTGGCCGCGGATCCGCCGCCGCTCCTCCTTGCTCATCCTGAGCATGTCCTGGCCCCGGTAGAGGATCTCGCCGCGCGGGATCCTGGCCGGCGGCATGTCCAGGATGCCCATGATCGCCTGCGCCGTCACCGACTTGCCCGAGCCGGACTCCCCCAGCACCGCCAGCGTCTCCCCCGCCGCGACGGAGTAGTTGACGCCGTTCACGGCCCTGGCGACGCCGTCCCGGGTGACGAACTCGACGTGCAGGTCCCGCACGTCGAGCAGCGGCCCCTGGTACGGCGCCTCCTGCACGCGCCCGGTGGTGTCCACCGCTGTACTCACGATGCGCTCCCTCGCTCAGCGAAGCTTCGGATCGAGGGCGTCGCGGACCGCGTCGCCCATCATGATGAAGGCCAGCACGGTGATGGAGAGCGCCGCGGCCGGGAAGAACATCACGTACGGCGCGGTCCGGATCACCTTCTGGGCGGAGGAGATGTCGATGCCCCAGGAGATGGTCGGCTCCTGAAGACCGATGCCGAGGAAGCTCAGCGTCGCCTCGGTCGCGATGTAGCCGCCGAGCGCGATGGTCGCCACCACGATCACCGGCGCGACCGCGTTCGGCAGGATGTGCCGGAGCATCAGCCGTCCGGTCCCGGCCCCGAGGGCCCGGCCCGCCGTCACGAAGTCGGACTGTTTGACGGTCAGCACCGCACCGCGCATGACGCGGGCGATCTGGGTCCAGCCGAGGACGGCCAGGGCGACCACCACGGTCCACACCGTGCGGACGGTGAACGCGTTCAGCAGCACCAGGGCGCCGAGCAGCAGCGGGATGCCGAAGAAGATGTCGACGATCCGGGAGACCACCGCGTCGACGGCCCCGCCGTAGTACCCGGCGACCATGCCGGTCAGCCCGCCGAGCAGGGTGACCGCGGCGGTCACGAAGATGCCGACGGTGATCGAGGCCCGGGCGCCGTAGACCACCCGGGCGTAGATGGACCGGCCCTGGGCGTCGTAGCCGAACCAGCCGGCGCCGAAGAAGTCCGTCCAGTCCGGCCGCCGGAGGTAGTCGTGCACCAGGTCGGCCCTGCGCGGGTTGGCGTCGGTGAAGGCCCAGGGAAAGATCGCGATGAGCACCAGCAGCACGATCAGCACGACCGAGAGCAGGAAGATCGGCCGCCGGCGCAGGTCCCGCCAGGCGTCGCCCCAGAGGCTGCGGGCCTCCTCCCGCTTCTCCACGTCGGATTCGACCAGGGTCTCCTGCTCCACCGCCATGCCCTGCTCCCCCGCGAAGTCGAGACGGGAGACACCAGGCTTGGGATGCGGTTCGTAGGAGTCCTCGTCGTGGATGTCAGACATAGCGGATCCTCGGGTCCAGGACCGCGTAGAGCAGGTCGACGAGCAGGCTGGCGACCAGGTAGATGATCACCAGGACGGTCACGATGCCGACCACGGTCGGGCCTTCCTTCTGGTTGATCGCCCGGTACAGGACGTTGCCGATGCCCTGCACGTTGAAGATGCCCTCGGTGACGATCGCCCCGCCCATCAGCGCGCCGAGGTCGGTGCCGAGGAAGGTGACCACCGGGATGAGCGAGTTGCGCAGCAGGTGGCGGGAGATGATGGTCCGCCGGGGCAGGCCCTTGGCGGTCGCGGTCCGGATGTAGTCGGCCCGCAGGTTCTCGCCGATGGAGGTCCGGGTGAGCCGGGCGACGTACGCGAGCGAGAGCGAGCCGAGGACGACCGCCGGCAGGATCAGCTGGGAGAGGTCGTAGCTGTCCTGCACCGTCGGCGTGACCCAGCCCAGGTTGGTGGCGAACACGGTCTGCGCGATGTAGGCCAGCACGAAGACCGGGATCGAGATCACCACCAGGGTCAGGATGAGCACCAGGGTGTCCGCGATGCTGCCGCGCTTCAGCCCGGAGAGCACGCCGAAGGCGAGGCCCACGATCATCTCGAAGAGAAAGGCCATCAGCGCCAGCCGGATGGTGACCGGGAAGGCGTCCGCCATGATGTCGGAGACCGGGCGGCCGGTGAAACTGGTTCCGAAGTCCCCCTGGAAGAGGTTCCCCATGTAGTGCAGGTACTGCTTCCAGAGCGGCTGGTCGAGGTAGTACGTGTGCTTGATGCTCGCGACCACCGACGGGTCTGCGGCCTTCTCGCCGAACAGCGCGACCACCGGGTCGCCCGGCAGCGTGTAGACCATCACGAAGATCAGCAGCGTGGTGCCGAAGAACACCGGGATCATCTGCAGCACCCGCCGCAGCACGTAACTGCCCATCCGAGCCTCCTTCCTGTGTGGCCGACCGGGCCGGGCCGGTCGGCCGGGAGACCGCGCCCCGCCCTCCGCGCGGGGAGGGCGGGGCCGGTGCGCGGGGATCAGGGTCCGGGGATCAGGGCCCGGGGATCAGCCCTTGACCTCGACCTGCGTCCAGGCCGGGTTGCCGAAGGAGTCGAAACTCACGTTCTGCACGTTGGTCGAGTAGCCCGAGTTGGTGCGGTAGTACCAGAGCGGGACGGCCGGCATGCCGCTCTGCAGCACCGCCTCGGCCTGCTGGTAGCCGGTCACCGTGTCGGCGACGCTGGCGGCCTCGTCGGCCTGGGTCGCCGCCTGGTCGAACTGCGGGCTGCTGTACCCGGTGTCGTTGGACGCGGCACCGGTGCGGTACACGTCGGCCAGGAAGTTGGCGTTCAGCGGGTAGTCCTGCACCCAGCCGGTGCGGAAGGCGCCGTTGAGCTGGTGCGCGGTGATGGCCTGGCGGGCGGTCTTGAAGTCGGGCTTCGGGTCGCCGAGGCAGTCGACGCCGGTGTTCTGCCGGATCGAGTTGCAGACCGCGTCGACCCACTCCTTGTGGCCGCCGTCCGCGTTGTAGGTGATCAGCACCTTGTTGCCGGGGACGCCGCCGCCCTGCTGGATCAGCTGCTTGGCCTTGGCGGGGTCGAAGTTGCAGAAGTCCCCGCAGGTGCCGGCCTTGTAGCCCTCGACGCCCTCCGCCACCCAGGCGCTGGCCGGCGCGCGGGAACCCTGCAGCACCGTCTTGGTGATGGTCGCGCGGTCGATCGCCATCGACAGGCCCTGGCGCACCTGGGCCTTCTCCGGGGCGGCCCAGTCGGCCTGGTAGAGGGTGAAGCCGATGTTCTGGATGGCGCCCTGCGGCGCGTCCACCGCGCGGTCGCCGAGGTCGCTCTTGTACGTGGCCAGCGCGGACGGCGGCACCTGGTCCATCACGTCCAGGTTGTTGGACTGGAGGTCGGCGTAGGCGGCCTCGGACGTGGTGTACATCTTGAAGACGACGCCGCCGTTCTTCGGCTTGTCCACGCCCTGGTAGTCCGGGAAGCTCTTGGTGACCACCTGGCTGTTGTGCGCCCAGCTGACGAACTGGTACGGGCCGTTGCCCACCGGCTTCTGCCCGTACCCGGCCGGGTCCTTGAAGAAGCCCTCGGGCAGCGGCGAGAAGGCGATGTAGCCGAGCTTGTACTCGAAGTACGAGACCTTGTGGTTCAGCTTGACGGTGAAGTGCAGGTCGTCGGTGACGGTCAGTCCGGACATCTTGTCCGAGGTGGGCTGGCCGGAGGCCGGGTGGACGTCCTGGTAGCCCTCGATGTCGGAGAACCAGGAGCTGTTGATCTGGTTGTTGGCGGGGTTGGCGCCCCAGTTCCAGGCGTCGACGAAGTTCTGGGCGTGCACCGGGGTGCCGTCGTGGAACTTCCAGCCGTCCTTCAGGGTGACGGTGAAGGTCAGCGAGTCACTGGTGTCGATCGCGTCGGCGACCTGCATCCGGATCTTGGCATTGGTGGGGTCGTAGTCGACCAGCCCCTTGAAGAGGTTCTGGATGATGCGACCACCGCCGACCTCGTTCGCGTTGGCGGGCTGCAACGGGTTCTGCGGCTCGTTGCTCTGGTAGCTGAAGGTCTTGCTGGCGTCCGACGAGCCGCTGCCTCCTCCGCCGTTGCTGCTGCACCCGGTGGCCACCAGGGCCACGGACGTCGCAACGGCGAGGACCCATCGAGCACGGGCGGCTTCGGGCATGGAGGTCCCTCCTCAAGGTGTGTGTCGCATCACATCCCATGAGAAGCGCGCCCCGGCGACGGCGCGAGTCAGGTGCACCCGCACGGGTGCCGTGACCCCCTGCCGAGTTGACGCGGCGCCGGATCGACGCAGCACCGGATCAACGCGGCGCCGGATCAACAGAATGCCGGAAGGGCCCGTGGCGCGAACGCCACGGGCCCTTCCTGGGACCAGCGGGGGAATCAGGCCGCGGCCTGCTCCCGGACCTCGGGGAAGTGGCAGGCCGACTCGTGCGCGGCCGGGCCCTTCAGCAGCGAGGGGACCGCGAGCAGCGGGACCTCCTCGGAGCACCGCTCCTCCGCCTTCCAGCAGCGGGTGCGGAAGCGGCAGCCGGACGGCGGGTTGGCCGGCGAGGGGATGTCCCCGCTGAGCACGATCCGGTCGCGGGTCTCGCGCGCCGCCGGGTCCGGCACCGGCACCGCGGAGAGCAGCGCCTGGGTGTACGGGTGGGTGGCGTTCTCGTAGATCTCCTCGTCCGAGCCGATCTCGACCATCTTGCCCAGGTACATCACGCCGACGCGGTCGGAGATGTGCCGGACGATGGAGAGGTCGTGCGCGATGAACATGTAGGAGAGGCCGAACTCGCCCTGCAGCTGCTCCAGCAGGTTGATCACCTGCGCCTGGACGGACACGTCCAGCGCGGAGACCGGCTCGTCGCAGATGATGATCTCCGGCTTGAGCGCGAGACCGCGGGCGATGCCGATGCGCTGGCGCTGGCCGCCGGAGAACTGGTGCGGGTACCGGTTGATGTACTCCGGGTTCAGACCCACGACGTCCAGCAGGTCCTGGACGGCCTTGCGGCGGTCGCCCTTGGGCGCCACCTCGGGGTGGATCTCGAACGGCTCGCCGATGATGTCGCCGACCGTCATGCGCGGGTTGAGCGAGGTGTACGGGTCCTGGAACACCATCTGGATGTTCCGGCGGACGGCCTTGAGGGCCGCCCCCTGGAGCGTGGAGATGTCCTCGCCCTTGAAGAGCACCTGGCCGGAGGTGGGCCGCTCCAGGTTCATCAGCACCTTGGCCAGCGTGGACTTGCCACAGCCGGACTCGCCGACGATCCCGAGCGTCTCGCCCTTCTTCAGCTCGAAGGAGATGCCGTCGACCGCCTTGACCGCGCCGACCTGCTTCTTCAAGAGGATGCCCTGGGTCAGCGGGTAGTGCTTGACCAGGTCCTTGACCTCCAGGATGTTCTCAGCCATGGAGGGTCTCCTTCCAGAGGTGGCACGCGCTGCGGCGGCCGGTGAGCTCCTTGCCGTCCTTGTCCGTCACGTGGTGCAGCGCCGGGGTCTCGGTGCGGCACAGGTCGGTGGCGACGTCGCAGCGGGGGTTGAACGCGCAGCCGGCCGGAACCTTGAGCAGGTTCGGGGGCAGGCCCTTGATCGCGTACAGCTCCTGGCCCTTCTGGTCCAGGCGCGGGATGGAGCGGAGCAGGCCCTTGGTGTACGGGTGCGCGGGGTTCGCGTACAGGTCGTGCACCGGGGCGGTCTCCACGATCCGGCCCGCGTACATCACGGCGATCTTGTCCGCGACGTCGGCGACCACGCCGAGGTCGTGGGTGATCAGGATCAGGCCCATGTTGTACTCGGCCTGGAGCTCGGCCAGCAGGTCCATCACCTGGGCCTGGACGGTGACGTCCAGGGCGGTGGTGGGCTCGTCCGCGATGATCAGGTCCGGCTCCAGGGAGAGCGCCATCGCGATCATGATGCGCTGGCGCATGCCGCCGGAGAACTGGTGCGGGTAGTCGTTCACCCGCTGGCGGGCGGCCGGGATGCGCACCCGCTCCATCAGCTCGATGGCCTTCTCCTTGGCCTCCTTCCTGGAGGCCCCCTGGTGCACGCGGAACATCTCGCCGAGCTGGTAGCCGACGCTGAGCACCGGGTTCAGCGCGGAGAGCGCGTCCTGGAAGATCATCGCGATCTTCCGGCCGCGGATCCGGCGCCGCTCCTCGCCGCTCATCGTGAGCATGTCCTGGCCGCGGTACAGGATCTGGCCCTGGGTCACCTTGCCCGGGGGCATGTCCAGGATGCCCATGATGGTCTGCGCCGTCACGGACTTGCCGGAGCCGGACTCGCCGAGCACGGCGAGGGTCTCGCCGGCCGCGACGGAGTAGTTGACGCCGTTCACTGCCTTGGCCACGCCGTCCCGGGTGTGGAACTCCACGTGGAGGTCCTTCACCTCCAGGAGAGGAGTGCCGACTTCGAGCCGGTCATTCTTCTGGTTGTTCTCGATCACGGTGGTCATCGGGTCGTCACCTCTTCTCTCAGCGGAGCTTCGGGTCGAGGGCGTCGCGCACCGCGTCGCCGAGCATGATGAACGCCAGCACGGTAAGGCTCAGCATTCCGGCGGGGAAGAACAGGGCGAACGGTGCCGTGCGGATCACCTTCTGGGCCGAGTTGATGTCGATACCCCAGGAGATGGTCGGGTCCTGAAGACCGATGCCGAGGAAGCTCAGCGTCGCCTCGGTGGCGATGTAGCCGCCGAGCGCGATGGTGGCGACGACGATCACCGGGGCGATCGCGTTCGGCAGGATGTGCTTGAACATGATCCGGCCGGTGCCGGCGCCGAGCGCCTTGGCCGCCGTCACGAAGTCGGCCTGCTTGACCGTGATCACCGAGCCGCGCATGACACGGGTCATCTGGGTCCAGCCCAGGGCGACCAGCGCGAACACCACGCTCCAGACGGTGCGGTCGGTGAAGGCGTTCAGGACCACCAGCGAGCCGAGCAGCAGCGGGATGCCGAAGAAGATGTCGGTGATGCGGGAGATGATCGTGTCGACCCAGCCGCCGAAGTAGCCGGCCACCATGCCGGCGAGGCCGCCGAGGATGGTCACGCCCAGGGTGACGCAGATGCCGACCACGACCGAGGCGCGGGCGCCGTAGACGACGCGGGCGTAGATGCTGCGGCCCTGGAGGTCGTAGCCGAACCAGTCCGCCTGGAAGAAGTGGCTGTAGTTCGGCTTCGACAGGTAGTGGTTGCGCAGGTCGCCGGCCCGCGGGTCCACCGAGGTGAACAGCCCGGGGGCGATGGCGATGACGATCAGCAGCAGGATCAGCAGCCCGGAGATCACGAAGATCGGCTTGCGACGCAGGTCGTGCCAGGCGTCCGAGCCGAGGCTGCGGGCTTTCTCCTGCTTCGGCGCCGGGGCGTCCGCCGCGCGCTGGGCCGGGATGTCCCCGGCGGTCTTCTTCTCGGTCAGGTCAGGCATAACGGATCCTCGGGTCCAGGACCGCGTAAAGCAGGTCGACGATCAGGCCGGCGGCCAGGTAGACGATCACGAGGAAGGCCACGAAGCCGGAGACGGTCGCGCCCTCCTTCATGTTGATCGCTTGGTAGAGCGCGTGACCCACGCCCTGGACGTTGAAGATGCCCTCGGTCACGATCGCGCCGCCCATCAGGGCGCCGAGGTCGGTGCCGAGGAAGGTGACCACCGGGATCATCGAGTTGCGGAGCAGGTGGGTGCCGATCACCTTGCGGCGCGGCAGGCCCTTGGCCACCGCGGTGCGCACGTAGTCGGCCTTGATGTTCTCGGCTATGGAAGTACGGGTGAGGCGCGCGACGTAGGCCAGCGAGAGCGAGCCGAGCACCACGGCCGGCAGCACCAGCTGGGTGATGTCGTTGCTGTCCTGGACGGTCGGGGTGACCCACTTCAGGTTCTGCCCGAAGACCGTCTGGAAGATGAAGCCCAGCACCGGGACCGGGATCGAGATCAGCAGCAGGGTGAGGACCAGGGCGCCCTTGTCGAACATCTTGCCGCGGCGCAGACCGGCGTACAGGCCGATGCCGATGCCGAGCACGATCTCGATGGCGAACGCGAACAGCGCCAGCCGGGTCGTGACCGGCAGCGCCTCGGTGATCTTGTCGATGACCGGGCGCTGGTCCAGACCGGTGCCGAAGTCACCGGTGAGCAGCTTGCCCATGTAGTCGAAGTACTGCTGGATCAGCGGCTTGTCGAAGCCCTGCTGGTGCTTGAGAGCGGCGAGCTGCACCGGGTCCGGTGCCTTGTCGCCCCACAGTGCTGCCACCGGGTCACCAGGCAGCAAGTGCACCATGAAAAAGATGAGTGCGGTCGTTCCGAGGAACACCGGGATCATCTGGAGCAGTCGCCTTGCGACAAAGCGCCCCATCGTGCCTCCATGTATGGCCCTGCCGAGCCCGTCAACTCGGCAAGAGAAAAGTCGGCGTGCCAACGGCCGGTGCCAGTCCTCGCCCTCGTGGGGATGGACGGGCACCGGCCGTTGTCACCGGGTCAGGCGGTGCCGACCGATTACTTCTTCTTCTTGACCTCGACGTCGGTGTAGACCGGGTCGCCGAAGGAGTTGAACTTCACGTTCTGGACGTTCTTGGAGTAGCCGGAGCTGGTCTTGTAGTACCAGAGCGGGATGGCCGGCATGTCCTTGGCCAGAACGGCCTCGGCCTGCTGGTAGAGCTCGGCGGTCTTCTCGACCGTGGTGGCGGCGTCCGCCTCCTTCGACAGCTTGTCGAACTCGGGGCTCGAGTAGCCACCGTCGTTGGCCGCGGCACCGGTGCCGTAGACGTCACGCAGGAAGTTGGCGTTCAGCGGGTAGTCCTGCACCCAGCCGGTCCGCATCATGCTCTGGACCTGCTTGTTGGTGATGATGTCGCGCGAGGTCTTGAAGTCCGGCTTCGGGTCACCGAGGCACTCGACGCCGGTCGCCTGGCGGATGGAGTTGCAGACCGCGTCCACCCACTCCTTGTGGCCACCGTCGGAGTTGTACTGGATGAGGACCTTGCCACCGGGGACGCCGCCACCCTCGGTGATCAGCTGCTTGGCCTTCTCCGGGTTGTACTTGCAGGCGTCGCCGCAGGTGCCGGCCTTGTAGCCCATGACGCCGGGCGCCACGAACGAGTCGGCGGGCAGGCGGTTGCCGTTCAGCACGGTCTTGGTGATGGTCTCGCGGTCGATCGCCATCGAGAGGCCCTGGCGGACCTTCTCCTTGCCCTGCTCGCTCCAGCCGCCCTGGTACAGCGCGAAGCCGATGTTCTGGATGGCGCCCTGCGGCTGGTCGACCGCGCGCTTGCCCAGGTCGTCCTTGTACTTCGGCAGGTCGGTCGGGTCGACCTGGTCCAGCACGTCCAGCGTGTCGGACATCAGGTCCTTGTACGCGGCCTCACCGGCGGTGTAGTTGCGGAAGACGACACCGCCGTTCTTCGGCTTGTCGATGCCCGTGTACTTGTCGTACGCGGCCAGCGTGATGGCCTTGTTGTGCTCCCACGAGACGAACTTGTAGGGGCCGTTGCCGACCGGCTTCTGGCCGTAGCCGGCCGGGTCGGCGAAGAAGCCCTCGGGCAGCGGGAAGAAGGCCGAGTAGCCGAGCTTGTACGTGAAGTACGAGACCGGGCTGGTCAGTTCGATCGTGAAGTGGGTGTCGTCGACGACCTTCAGGCCGGACATCTCGGTGGCGGTCGGGTCACCCTTCTCCGGGTGCACGGCGTCGTAGCCGACGATGTCCGAGAACCAGTCCGAGTTGATCTGGTTGTTCTTCGGGTTGGCCGACCAGTTCCAGGAGCCGACGAAGGACTTGGCGGTGACCGGGGTGCCGTCGTGGAAGGTCCAGCCGGACTTCAGCGTGACGGTGTAGTTCTTGGCGTCGGTGGTCTCGATCTTGTCGGCCACCTGGTTGCGCAGGGCACCGGTCGCGGGGTCGTAGTCGACGAGGCCCTTGAAGAGCTGCTTGACGATACGGCCGCCCTGGTTCTCCATGGCGTTCGCCGGCTGGAGCGGGCGCTGCGGCTCCGCGCTCTGGTAGCTGAAGCTGGCCCCGGGGTCGACCGCAGCGCTGTCGGAGCTACCCCCGGAGGAGTCGCTGCTGCTGCACGCAGTCGCAGCGAGGGCGACAGCAACAGCTGCGACAACCCACTTGGCCTGGCTCGCACCGCGCATCGGTGTGCCTCCTGAATTCGACGTTGCAACGAGGAGGGCACTGCGGAACGGTGATCACCGGGCCCGCTGTGCCGTCCGCGCTCGTGGTTTCGGCGCGCACCCCTGCGCGTTCACCCTTGACCCGAGCCTGACTGCACCCACTATCCGTCACGCACGGACACGAAAGTGACCAGTGACGATCTCAATTAGGTCACATGAACAGTCGGTAAGTTTCGAAAACCGGACATTTGAGACATAGCCAGACAGGCACCAAACGGACAGTCGTCACGGATGACGAACTGTCACGTCCGCTCAGCGGACACTCGGCTGTGATGAGCGCTATTCCGTGAATAGCGGCCCCGACAACTTGGAGTAGTTGAAAAAGTTCGCCCCCCTCTCCATGGGAAAGGGGGGCGAATCATTCCGGCCAATGGCCGTTCAGTGCGTCCGGATCACGCCTTCTTGGCGCGCGAGGCAGTGCGTCCGCGGTCCTTCTGGTCAAGGACGACCTTACGGATGCGAACCGTCTCCGGGGTCACCTCGATGCACTCGTCCTCGCGGCAGAACTCCAGCGACTGCTCCAGCGAGAGCTTGCGCGGCGGGACGATCGACTCGGCCACGTCGGCGTTCGCCGACCGCATGTTGGTGAGCTTCTTCTCCTTGGTGATGTTCACGTCCATGTCGTCGGCACGCGAGTTCTCACCGACGATCATGCCCTCGTACACCTCGGTGCCCGGCTCGCAGAAGAGCACGCCGCGCTCCTGCAGGTTGGTCATCGCGAAGGCGGTGACCACGCCGGCCCGGTCGGCGACCAGCGAGCCGTTGTTGCGGGTGGTCAGGTTGCCGAACCACGGCTCGTGACCCTCGTGGATCGAGTGGGCGATGCCGGTGCCGCGGGTGTTGGTGAGGAACTCGGTGCGGAAGCCGATCAGGCCGCGGGACGGCACGACGAACTCCATCCGGACCCAGCCCGAACCGTGGTTGGACATGTTGTCCATCCGGCCCTTGCGGATGCCCATGAGCTGCGTGACCGCGCCCATGTGCTCCTCGGGCACGTCCACCGTGAGGCGCTCGACCGGCTCGTGGGTCTTGCCGTTGACCTCCTTGGTGACCACCTGCGGCTTGCCGACGGTCAGCTCGAAGCCCTCGCGACGCATGGTCTCGATCAGGATGGCCAGCGCCAGCTCACCGCGGCCCTGCACCTCCCAGGCGTCCGGACGCTCGGTGTCCAGGACGCGCAGCGAGACGTTACCGATCAGCTCGCGGTCCAGGCGGTCCTTCACCTGGCGGGCGGTGACCTTGCGGTCCACCTTGCCGGCGGCCTTGGCGTCCGCGCCCTTGCCGCTGCCACCACGGCCGACCAGCGGGGAGGTGTTGGTGCCGATGGTCATCGAGATGGCCGGCTCGTCCACCGTGATCAGCGGCAGCGCGATCGGGTTCTCCGGGTCGGCCAGGGTCTCGCCGATCATGATCTCGCCGATGCCGGCGACGGCGCAGATGTCACCGGGGCCCGCCACCTCGGCGGGCTTGCGGGTGAGCGCCTCGGTCATCAGCAGCTCGGAGATGCGGACGTTCTGGATCGAGCCGTCACGCTTGATCCAGGCCACGGTCTGGCCCTTGCGCAGCTCGCCCTGCTCGACGCGGAGCAGCGCGATGCGGCCGAGGAAGTTGTCGGCGTCCAGGTTGGTGACGTGGGCCTGGAGCGGCGCGGCCTCGTCGTAGCTGGGGGCCGGGACGTGCTCCAGCAGGGTGGAGAAGAACGGCTCCAGGCTGGTGCTGTCGGCCGGGACGGTGCCGTTCTCCGGCTTGGTCAGCGAGGCGACACCGTCACGGGCGCAGGCGTAGACGATCGGGAACTCGATCTGGTCCTCGTCCGCGTCCAGGTCCAGGAACAGGTCGTAGGTCTCGTTGATGACCTCGTCGATCCGGGAGTCCGGACGGTCGGTCTTGTTGATGCAGAGGATGACGGGCAGGCGGGCCGTGAGCGCCTTGCGGAGCACGAAGCGGGTCTGCGGCAGCGGGCCTTCGGAGGCGTCGACCAGCAGGACGACCGCGTCCACCATCGACAGACCGCGCTCGACCTCGCCACCGAAGTCGGCGTGGCCCGGGGTGTCGATGATGTTGATGGTGATCGGCGCGCCACCATCCTTGGGGTGGTACTTGACCGCGGTGTTCTTCGCGAGAATGGTGATGCCCTTCTCGCGCTCCAGGTCGTTGGAGTCCATCATCCGGTCATCGAGGTGCTGGTGGGCGGCGAAGGCGCCGGCCTGCTTGAGCATGGCGTCGACCAGCGTGGTCTTGCCGTGGTCGACGTGGGCGACGATGGCGACGTTACGGATGTCGTTGCGCGTGGGCATGCCTAGCGGATTCTCCCGGAATCGTGGGTTACGGCGCCCGGCCGCGAGACGCGCACTTGCGACCTCTTCGGTCGCCGCCACCCGTTCCGCCTGCTACTACCGGTCCACCCGCCGGGCATATCGACATGCCTCGGCTTCCTCCTATCGTACGGGGAAGCGCCCAGGTGAGCAGAAACGGGCAGGTCGCACGGGATCAAGATCACAGGTGGGTCACATGCCCTTCACCCCGCGGCCCGCCTCCGACACTCTTCCGTCCGTGATCCAACACCTCCGGGCCTCGCTGCCCTGGCTGTTCCGCGCCGTCGGCACCGTGCTCCTGTACCTGGCGATCCTCCACGGCCTGCCGGGCCCAACCGCTCTCGGCTGCGCGATCGGCTTCCTGGTGGGCCAGGAGCCGCTGTCCGACCTCTGGTTCCTGCTCACCCACCGGCTCTGCGGCGGGCGGCTGTACTGCGCCTCGTACGGCAGGGGCCGGGCCCTGTGGAGCGGCTCGGTCGCCGGGGTGCCCGTCGAACTGGGGCTGCGGCCGACGAGCGGATTCCTGTTCCCCTGGGGCCTGCTGCCGGTCCGCGCGCCCCGGCTGCGGCTGTGGCTCGCCTCGGTCGCACGGTTCGGAGTCCACGCGGGGCTCGGAGCCTGGCTGGCGGCCTCCGCCACGGAACTGCCCCGGGGCATCGGCCTCGGGCTGCTGTTCTCCCTCGCCATGACCGCGGTGACCACCGCGACGAGCCCGGTCAACTCCCTCTGGGCCGTGTTCGTCATGCCCTTCCGGCCGGGCTCCGTGACGGTCGACGCCGAGTCGCCGAGCGCCGTCGAGGCCGAGCGGTTCCTGGTCCGGGGCCGGATCTCCGAGGCGCGCCGCGAGCTGGGCAAGGGCACACCCATGGTCCTCACCGCTGCCGGGATCGCGCTGGCCGAGGGCCGCTACGAGGAGGCCGAGCGGCTCACCGACGAGGCCTTCGAGCGGGGCCACACGCCCGCCGACTCGAGTGTGGCCTTCATCGCCGCCATGGCCCTCGTCGGCCGCGCCGACGCCGGGGAGCACTCCCCCGCGCGGGCCGGAGCACTGCTGGAGCCGTATCTCGTCCGACTGGGCGTCCACGACCGGACGCTCGCCCGCGACTTCCTCCCGGCGGCCGAGCTCGCCCGGTTCCAGAACGATCCGCGGGCCGCCGTCCGAGCGGCCCGCCGTCTGTCGAACGCGGTCGGCTCCCGCTTCCACCGGTCCCTGGCCTGCTGCTCCCTCGCCGCAGCCCTCATCGCCGACGGGCGTCCGGAGGAGGCCCGCGAGGCGCTCGCCCGGGCCCGCCGGGAGTGCCCCGGACTGGCCCGGATCGCCGAGGTCGAACGCATGCTGGAGCCGGTCGAGGCGGCCCGGTGAGTGTCCCGATCGTCCTGGCGCGCGGCACCCGGTTCAGTGCCGGGCAGTGGAGCCCCCAGCTGTCCGCGCTGCGGGAGGAGTTCCCGGTGGTGGCCGTCGACCTGCCGGGGCACGGGGCCAGGCGCGGCGAGCCGTGGAGCCCGACGGCCGCCTGCGCGGCGGTCGCGGCGGGCGTCGAGGAGCTGGGCCGCTTCGAGCCGGGTGCCCTGCGCCGGATCGAGGCGCCGGTGCTGATCCTGAACGGGGAGAAGGACCCCGCCTTCCGCTCCGGCGAGCGGGCCCTCGCCGCCGCCCACCCGCGCGGGCGGGCCCGGGTCCAGCTGGTTCCCCGGGCCCGGCACCTCGCGAACCTCGACGCTCCGGAGGCCGTAACTGACGCCGTGCGCCGCTTCGCCCGGGAGCTCTAGCGGAGCAGGCCCACGTCCTGGAAGCGCGGCCACCCGTAGCCGTACGCGCCCGCGCCGGCCACCCCGGTCCGGACCCCGACCAGCTCCGGCCGCTGGTAGAGCGGGACCGAGTGGCCGAGCTGCCAGATCCGTACGTCCGCCTCCTGGAGCAGGCCCAGCCGGGCCTCCGGGTCCGGTTCGGCGGCCGCCCGGTCGAACAGCCGGTCGATCTCCTCGGTACCGCTGCGGCCGAAGTTGCCGCCCGGCTCGGGCACGCCGTCCAGGTCCGGCCGGGGCTTGGCGTAGACGGAACGCTGTTCGACCGCCGGGCTGGGGCCGGCCGGCCAGGAGAGGAGCGCGAGGTCGTAGTCCCCGGCCGCCAGGTGCTCCCCGACGAAGGACTCGGCGGGCGCGGGCACCCGCTGCACCGCGATCCCGGACTCCCCGAGGCCTGCGATGAGCGCGTCGGCGGTGCGCTCGGCGGTCGCCGAACCGGCCGGGACGAGCAGCGAGAGGGCGAGCGGCTTGCCGTCCTTGGCCCGGGTGCCCCCGCCGGCGGGCCGCATCCAGCCCGCCTCGTCCAGCAGCCGGCCCGGGTCCGCCGGACCGGCCGCGTCGCTGTTGTCCCGGTAGCCCTGCTGGTCGCCCGCGAACAGGTGGCTGCCCAGCGGGGCGGCGGGCAGGCCGAGCGGGGTGAGCGCGGCGTCGGCGATCCGCCGCCGGTCGACGGCCCGGGTGAGGGCGCGGCGCACCAGCGGGTCGGTCAGCGGGCCGCGCGCCGCGTTGAGGGTGAGCTGGGTGAGCGAGGCCGCGGCGGCCCGGTGGACGGTGACGTCGGGCAGCGATTCGGCCCGCCGCAGCGCCAGTGCCGCCGCCTCGGGCGCGGCCGCGGGCGGCGGCGCGGCGGAGGCTGACACGGAGGTGGAGGCAGAGGCGGAAGCGGAGGCGGACGGCTCGGGAGGGGCGGCCGGCGCCGCCCGGTCCACCGCCGCGGTGAGCGGGGCGATGTCCAGGCGCTCCTGGTCCAGCGCGTCCAGCCGCTGCTCGGGCCGCACGGCGAGGAAGTCGATCCGGTCGGCCTTCGGCGGATCGCCCCACCAGAGCGGGCTGCGCACCACGGTGACCGTCCCGCCCTCGGCGTCGTACCGGGAGAGGGTGTACGGGCCGGCGTCCGGCCGGCCGCCGTCGGCCGGCGTCCGGGGAGCAGCGGCCGGACCGGCCGTCTCGGCGGCCGGGTAGAGCGGGCCGAACAGTGCAGGCCACTCCGCGTACGGCCGCCGGAAGGTCACCCGCACCTCGTGCGGGTCGGCGCCCTGGGCGACCGAGTCGATGGCGTCGTACCCGGCCGCCTTCCCGCTCCGGCGGGCCGGGTCCGGGCCGGACAGCGCGGTCCGCTGGGCGTCGAGGTCGGCGGCCGAGATCGGGGTGCCGTCGCTCCAGACGGCGCTCGGGTTGAGCCGGTAGGTCACCACCTGCGGCTGCTCCCCGGGCGGGGTGGAGTCGACGCCCGCCAGGTAGTCGGGGTCGGGGACGAGCCGGCCGTGCTCGTCGGGCCGGAACAGCGAGGGGTACAGCGCGTGGGCGAGCAGCGCCGAGTCGGCGGTCGCCGCGCCCTGGTAGACGTTCAGCGTGGCCGGGACGCCGTCCACCGCCCAGCGCAGCGTGCCGCCGTCCTGGACGGCGGTGCGATCGGCGGGCCCGACGTCCCCGGTGGTGGCGGTGGGGTCGGCCGGGGCGGGCACGGGGGCGGGGGCACGGGGGCCCGGGTCGTCGGAGCAGCCGCCGAGAGCGGCGGAGAGCAGCAGCGCGGCGGCTGCGGCGGTGAGCTGGCGGACGCGCATGGCGGCTATCGAACGCCGCCGCGGGTGCCCGGGCCGCGCCGACACGGCGGGCCGCCGGGCGACTGCACCCGTCCGGCCCACCGTTGCGGGCGGCTAGAGGGCCAGCTCGAACCAGACGATCTTGCCCTTGGGCGTGCGCCGGCTGCCCCAGCGCTCGGCCAGCAGGCTGACCAGTTGCAGGCCGCGCCCGCCCTCGTCGGTCTCCTGCGCGCGCCGCTGCCGGGGCTGCGCGTAGCCGTCGTCCCAGACCTCGCAGACCAGGCTGCGCTCGCGCAGCAGCCGCAACCGGATCTCGCCCCGCCCGTGCTTGAGCGCGTTGGTGACCAGCTCGCTGACCAGCAGCTCGGTGGTGTCGACCAGCTCGTCCAGCCCCCGGGCGAGCAGCCAGCTGCACGCCAGCTCCCGGGCCTTGGCCACCGAGGTGGGCTCGGGCGGCAGGAACCAGTTGCCGACGGCGTCGTCGGGGAAGGCGTGCACCTTGGCCATCAGCAGGGCGATGTCGTCCTCGCCGTGGTGCGGGTTGAGCTCCCCGAGCACGTGGTCGCAGAGGTCCTCCAGCCCCTTGCCCTCGTGGGAGAGCGCGGAGCGGAAGGCCCGCAGGCCCTCGTCCAGCGGGTGCTTGCGGCTCTCCACCAGGCCGTCGGTGTAGAGGCCGAAGACGGCGCCGTCCGGGAGGTCGATCGCGACCTCCTCGAAGGGCTCGCCACCGACGCCGAGCGGCAGGCCGGGCGGTACGTCGAGCATCCGGGCGCCCTCGCCGGGGCTGAGCAGGACGGGCGGCAGGTGGCCGGCGTTGGCGATCCAGCAGCGCCGGCTGACGGCGTCGAAGACCGCGTAGACGCAGGTCGCCAGGTAGACCTCGCGGGCCTCCTCGTCGGCGGTCGAGGTGAGCCGGCCGTACGGGGTGGGCGGGCCGACCGGCACCGAGTCGTCGCCGAGGCCGCGGGCGATCTCGTCCAGGGCGGTGAGCACCTCGCCCGGTTCCAGGTCGAGCATGGCCAGGGTGCGGACGGCGGTGCGCAGTTGGCCCATGGCGACGGCGGCGCGCAGGCCGCGGCCCATCACGTCGCCGATGACCAGCGCGGTGCGGTTGCCGGGCAGCGGGATGACGTCGAACCAGTCGCCGCCGACCTCGGTGTTGTTGTTGCTGGGCAGGTAGCGGCAGGCGATCTCCAGGCCGCTGGCGGCCGGGTTGCCCGGGGGCAGCAGGCTGCGCTGGAGGATCAGCGCCCGCTCGTGCTCGCGCCGGTAGAGCCGGGCGTTGTCGATGCAGACGGCGGCGCGGGCGACGAGTTCCTCGGCGATCGCGACGTCGCGGGCGTCGAAGGGCTCGCTGCCGATCGCCCGGGAGAGCTGGACGAGGCCGAGCACCTGGTCGCGGGCGACCAGCGGGACGATCAGGGTGGAGCGCAGCAGCGGGTCGCGCCCGGGCTCGGGGACGACGCTGCGGCCGGTGCGCAGCGCCCGGGCGTGCGGGGAGCGGCGGGGGTAACAGAGGGTGCCGCCGGCCTCGGCGATCGGCAGGCCGGTCACCGAGCCGAGCACCGAGGAGGCGCCGCCGACCACGCTGGAGACGGCGACCCGGCGCAGTTCGCCGCTGCCGTCGGTGAGCACGGTGTCGCCGAGCCGGCCGGCGCTGGGCACGGTCTCGCCGGAGAGCAGCGCGGTGTAGAGGTCGACGGTGGCGAGGTCGCAGAACGGCGGGACGACGACGTCCAGCAGTTCCTTGGCGGTGGTCTCCAGGTCGAGCGTGGAGCCGATGTGCGCGCTGGCCTCGTTGAGCAGGGCCAGGTTGCGGCGCACGCCGTCGGCCTCGCGCTCGGCGACGTGCCGGCTGGTGACGTCGGAGACCTGCCCGGCGACGCCCATGGTCTGCCCGGCGGAACCGTTCAGGCGGTACAGCGAGACGGCCCAGAGCCGGTTGCCCTCGCGGGTCGGGACGGCGCCGTGGAAGCGCAGGTCGAAGACGGGCTCGCCGGTGGCCAGCACCTTGCGCAGGGCGGCGGAGAGCCGGTCGGCCTCGGACGGCGGGAAGAGGTCGTGCGGGGTGAGGCCCTCCAGGTCGGTGGGGACCAGGCCCATGCCGGAGGCGAAGGCGTCGTTGACCCGCTGCAGCCGCAGCCGGTCGTCGAACAGCACGAAGCCGGTGGGGGTCTGCCCGAAGACGGCCTCGGAGGCGGCCAGGTCGGTCTCGATCCGGCGCAGCCGTCCGAGGTCGACGGCCAGGCAGGTGGCGCCCGCCGTGGGCAGGGAGCTGTCGGGCATCAGGTAGAGCTCGGCGAGGCCCTCGCCGCCGTCGGCGTCCCGGTACGGGGTGGTGCCGACCCATTCCTCGCCCGCCAGGGTGCGCTCCAGCCGGGCCCGGCCGCGCTGCCAGAGCTCGCGGGGGACGAAGGTGGAGATCGGGTCGGCGCCGACGGCCTCGGCGGCCGGGACCCCGAAGAACTCGGCGGCGCGCTCGCTCCACTGGCTGATCCGCCCGTCGGGGCCGATCGCGAAGGTGGCGACCCGGATGTAGTCGTAGATCGAGCCGGGGTCGCCCGCGCCCCACGGCCGGTCCTCGGCGACGGGGTGGTGGCCGCGGCCGACGGGCGCGCCGTCCGGTACGGGCAGGTGCGAGGAGCCGGCCTGCCCGGGTACAGCGGCATGACCGCTGCTCCTCGGCGACACGCTCCGCGCCGGAGTGCTGTTCAACGGACCGACCCCTCCAACCCGCGACCGTCCGGATGTCGAGAAGACCGAGTATTCATCATCGAGGGGTACGTTCACACGCCCTCAACATCACAACATCAGATCGGGCGAAGGTTTTTGTCCTACCGCCCGCGCAACCACAATGCCACGCCCGCGCCCCCTTCCGGAGCGCGCGCTCCCCCTGAGCGCCCGATGGCATATGCGGCACCCCCTCCTCGCTGTTCGCTCCGCTCACGATCCGTCCGGCTCATTACCCGGCAGCGCCTGCTCGAACCAGACCACCTTGCCGATCCCCTCGGCCCGGGCGCCCCAGTGCAGGGCCAGCCGGTGGACCAGCTCCAGACCGCGCCCGCCCTCGTCGGCCTCGGCGGCGTGCCGCTCCTGGGGCGGGTCGGGCAGCGGATCGGAGATCTCGACCAGCAGCGTCTCGCCGAGCGTCAGCCGCACCCCGATGGGGGCGCTGGCGTACCGGACGGCGTTCGTCACCAGCTCGCTGACCAGCAGCTCGGCGATGTCGGTGAGCTCCTCGACGCCCCACTCGGCGAGCGTGGCGCGGACCAGCCGGCGTGCCCGGGAGACGGCGGTGGGCTCGGCGGGCAGGGTCCAGCCCGCCGTCGGGGTGCCGGCCTGGCCGTGGCCGAGCCGGGCCAGCAGCAGCGCGACGTCGTCCGGCTCCCGGCCCTGCTCCATGGTGTCCAGCACCGCCTCGCAGGCGGCCTGGATGGAGGCGTGCGGCTCCTGGAGCACCGTGATCAGCCGGCCGAGGCCGACGTCCAGGTCCTTGTCCCGGGACTCGACCAGGCCGTCGGTGCACAGCGCCAGCAGGCTGCCCTCGGGGATCTTCAGTTCGACCGATTCGAACGGAACTCCGCCCACCCCGAGCGGGGCGCCGGAGGGCAGGTCGAGGATGCGGCCGGCGCCGCCGCGCAGCGGGCCGCCGTTGCGGGTCGGCTCCGGGGCGGCCTCGCCCGGCACCACCAGCACCGGCGGGATGTGCCCGGCCTTGGCGACGGTGAGCCGGGCCGTCGTCGGGTCGAAGACCGCGTAGACGCAGGTGGCCAGCAGCGCCTCGTCCGGGCCCTGGGCGAGGTCGTCGGCCAGCTCGTGGACGTGCCGCAGCAGGACGTCCGGCGGCAGGTCGAGGGCGGCCAGCACCCGGACGGCGGTGCGCAGCCGTCCCATGGTGGCGGCGGCCCGCAGGCCGTGGCCCATCACGTCGCCGACCACCAGCGCGGTGCGGTCGCCGGGCAGCGGGATGACGTCGAACCAGTCGCCGCCGACCTCGGTGCCGCTGCTGCCGGGCACGTACCGGTAGGCGACCTCGACGCCGGTGGGCTGCGGGACCTGCTGCGGGAGCAGGGTCCGCTGGAGGGTGAGCGCGGCGGTGCGTTCGCGGGCGTAGAGGCGGGCGTTGTCCAGCGAGCTGCCGGCCCGGTCGGCCAGCTCCACGGTGAAGGCCAGGTCGTCCCGGTCGAAGCCCTCGCGGTAGCCGGACCGGCTGACCAGCAGCAGGCCGATCACGATGCCCCGGGCGCGCAGCGGCACGACCAGCATCGAGTGCACGCCGAGGTCCCGGGCGGCCTGCATCTTCGGGTCGCCGGGGTAGGTCACCTCGTCCAGCTGGTCGGCGCCGGACAGCGGCTCGGGCACGCCGGTGCGCAGCACCCGGCCGCAGACGGAGTCCTCGGCGAAGGTGATCCGGGCGCCGCGGCGCAGCATCACGTCCACCTCGGGGCCGTCCTGGACGGAGGCGGTGCCGAGCTGGAGCAGCGAGGTGCGCCGGTCGTGGCCGTGCCGGGGCAGGTCGTCGCCGTGCGCGACGGCCTGGAGCAGGATCACCGCCGAGTGGTCGGCCAGCCGGGGGACGACCGAGCCGGCCAGCTCCTGGGCGATCCGGGAGGCGTCCAGCAGGTCGCCGACCCGGGAGCCGAACTCGTTGAGCAGCGAGAGCCGGCGCCGGGCGTGCTCGACCTTGGCGACCGCCCGGTAGCGCTCGGTCACGTCCATCACGGTGCCGGAGATGCCGAGCACCCGGCCGGAACGGTCGGTCATCCGGCTGTAGGAGATCGAGCGGTAGCCGGCCCGGGTGGTGACCGGGGAGGCCAGGGTGACGTCGATGACCGGCTCGCCGGTGGCCAGCACCTGGCGCTGGATGGCGGTGATCTCGTCGGCGGCCCGCTCCGGCAGGGTCTCGCCGGTGGTGCGGCCGACGTGGTCGTCCAGGGCGACGCCGTTCATCTCGGCGAGGGTCTGGTTGACGGCGGTGTAGCGCAGGTCGGTGTCCATGATGGCGATGCCCAGCGGGGACTGCTCGAACAGCGCGTCGCGCACCGCGAGGTCCCGCTCGACGGCCTGGACGGCGGCCGCCTCGGCCATGTTGACCTGGAGGAACGGGGTGCCGTCGCCGTCCACCAGGAGGGAGATCCGGGCGTCCACGGCGACCGGGGAGCCGTCCCGGTCGCGCAGCTCGGCGGGGCCGGCCCAGCGGCCGTGCCGCAGGGTGTCCTGGATCGCGCGCCGGATCCGGGCGACCTGCTCCCGGTCGGGGATCAGCTCGTCGATCCGGCGGCCGACCAGCAGCTCGTTCGGCCAGCCGAGCAGTTCCTCGGCGGCCGGGCTCCAGAGCACCACCCGGCCCGCCGTGTCCAGGATCGCGATGGCGACCTTGAGCATGTCCAGCAGGCTGCCCTCGGCGGGCGCGCCCGGGCCGCCGGGACCCCCCGTGCCGGCCGGACCGCCCGGGGCGTCGGCGGGCCCGCCGGGGAACGGCCGGCCGGGACGGCCGCGCAGATCGGACCAGGCGCCGGGGCCGGGCGCCGGGGCCGGCGCCGGCTGGTCGGGGCCCGCGGCGCCGGGGGCCCCGCCGGTGCCGCCGCGGCGACGGCCGGCCGACGGCCGGGGAGCGGCCGGACGGGCGGCGCGGCGCAGTCGGGCGCGGGCGGCGGCGCTCCCCGCGGAGCCTGCCCGCCGCTCTCCCCCGGTAGTCGACACCGACGGGGCCTCCGGCTCTGGTCGGGATCGGCGTCGCCGGCTGGGGACGGCTCACCGATGGTGACGAATAGTGCCGAAAAGTGACATACCCAGCAGCCTCCAGGCTATCCCGGCCCCTGGGTCGTCTTGTCCGATTGACCTACCCGGCGGACGACGCGTCGCCCCCGGTCGGGACGCCGCCCGCCCCCGCCGTCCCGCCCTCCGTGAGCAGCCGGGCGACGTGCGGCAGCACGTCACGGTCGTGGTCGATCCAGTCCACGGCGGCCAGCTCGTCCGGGCCCAGCCAGCGCAGCGCGTCGTGGTCCTCCAGCGCGCGCGGCTCGCCCGCCAGCAATTCGGCGGCCCAGAAGCGCAGCTCCAGGCCGGGGCGCACGGCCCACGCGCCCGGCAGCCGGGTCAGCGCGCGCGCCCGGACGCCGAGCTCCTCCAGCAGCTCGCGCTCCAGCGCCTGCGCCTCCGTCTCCCCGGGCTCGGCCTTCCCGCCGGGGAACTCCCACCGGCCGGCCACCGCCTCGGGCGCGCTGCGCCGGGCGGCGAGCACCCGGCCGCCGCGGACCAGCGCGCCGCCGACCACGATCCGGGGAGCGGCCGGGGTCGCGCGGGGGTCGGGGGTCTCGGGGGTGTCCGTCGTGGCGTCCATGGGGCCGACCCTACGGGTTCAGGCGTTGCGGACCGTCCCGTCCGCCGCTCCCGGCCGGGCCTCCCCGTCCGCCTCGACCCAGTACATCTGCTTGTGGCCGCGGGCCTCGAACCCGGCGGCCAGCCGTCGGGCCTCGGCCCGGTCGAGGTCCTTGGCGACCAGGAAGCGGTTGCCGTTGTCGTCCTGCCGCATGACCCGGTGGGTGCCCATGGCGGGAGGGTACCCGGGGTCTCCCGCCGGACGTCCCGCTCCGGGCCGGACCCGTTTCCACTCGCGTGGGGCGGGCCGGTCCCCGGCTCGCGTGGGGGTCGGGCCGGGGACGCGCCCACGACGGTACGGCCGGTGGGTTACCGGCAGGTACGGGCCCGGTCAACGGCCGGTAACCAGGGCGCGGGCGCCTCAGACCCGCAGGTCGGGCGCCTGCTCACCGGTGGACAGGCCCAGCCCGCGGCGGATGTCCAGGATCGTCGGCGCCGTCCTGGCCTCCGTCGCCCTGGCCCGGCGGAGGTCGCCCGCCAGGTCGCTGCCGGAGGCCGCGGCGTCCCAGGCGGCGGCCGCCTGCGACTTGGCCTCGACCAGCTTGGCGATCTTCGGCCGGACGTCGGCCGGCCAGGGCACCGACGGCCCGCCCAGCACCGCCGCCTGGGTCCGCGAGGCCACGGCCATCCGTCGGGCCCACGCCCGGTGGTCGGACTCGGCCTCGGCCACGTCCGCGTCCGGCGGGTCCAGGTAGACGTCGTTGAAGCTCCGGGCGGCCTCCAGGTAGGCCAGCTGGGGCGCGGTCAGGCGGCTCCGGTCGGTGCGGACCGTTCCCCGGTGCCGGTCCTCGCGGTCCTCGTAGGCGCAGGTGACGTACCGTGAGCCGGACGCCCAGTTCCTCGCGGTCGGGTAGAGGTAGACGTCGTCCATGCCGTCCGGGACGGTCCACTGGTCGAGCGCGTAGCCGTTCAGCACCGCGCGGCACAGCCGGCCGGCCGACTCGCGGGCCGCGCTCTCGCCGGGGTAGAGGCCGTTGCCGCTCGGGAGTTCGGCGGTGCCCGCCACCTCGCCGTGGTGCGGCTCGGTGCAGGCCACCCGGTGCACCCAGTACACCGTCTCGTCGCCGGCCCCCTGCGTCGTCGAACCGCCCTGGGGGGAGTCGTAGCAGTCGCCGGCCTTGAGCTCGGACCAGTGCACCGAGCCGGCCGGCGCCTTCGGGGCCTGGCCGAAGCGGCCGGCCCGCGCCGAGCTGAAGTCGGCCGCGCCGAGTGCGAGGGCCAGCAGGACCGTGCCGATCGTGCCGAGCACCAGGCCGGTCACCGCCATGCCGGAGCCGCGCTCCTTGCGGCGGTTGATCTGCACCAGCGCGAGGATGCCGAACACCAGGGCCACCGGGGACACCAGGAGCAGGCCGGTGACCAGGGAGCCGACCGCGAAGCCGTTGGTGGGGGCGTGCCCGGGACCGGGGCCGGGGAGGAACCCGGGCCCGGGGACGGCCTGACCCGGACCGGGGGCCTGGGCGTACGGGTGGCCGGGCGGGAAGACCGACCCGGCGGGGGGAGTGACGGAGGCCCAGCCACCGGCGGGCAGCGGGTACGGCGGCTGGGGCGGGGCGGCCGACGGCGGGACGGCCCGCGGGGCCGGGGCGACGGACGGACCCGCGGGCGGGCCGGCGGAGAGGTCGGGCGCGGCCCAGGGGTCGACGGCGGCGGGCGGTGCCCAGGGGTCGACGGCGGGTGGGGCGGGCTCCGACCCGGCCTGGTCCTGCTCGGGCGCGACGGCCCCGGCCTGGTCCTGCTCGGGCTCGACCGGGCTCGCGGACCCCGCGGTGTCCTTGCGGAAGTCCACCCGGGGATCCTGACCGGCCGTCGGCGCTTGCGCCGGGTCCGGGTCCGGGTCCATGCCTGTCCCCGTACCGGTGTCCGTCCCCGTACCGGTGTCCGCGCCCGCCCCCGGACGGGTGTCCGTGTCCGCGTCGGCCCCCGTGGCCGCGGGCGACTCCGGCCCCGGAACGGGCGGCTCGGACTCAGGCTTGGACACGTGGACTCCCCCAACCCACCGGAACGGGCATCGGCTCGGCACTCGGCACCATGGCTCGGACCCGAACGGGCCCGATCTGAACGGTCGCGCGACTTTACCCGATCTTTCCGAACGCCTGCCCGCCCTGCCCGGACCGCCCTGTCCGCCCTGCCCGGACCGCCCTGTCCGCCCCTCGTCGGTTCGGCCGCGTCGGCTCAGCCGCGGGCCAGGATCTCGCCGTGCAGCATCGAGAACCAGCCGTCCCCGGCGGCGCTCCACTCCCGCCAGCCGTCCGCGATCCGGCCCAGCTCGTCCTGGTCCGCGAAGCCCCGCTCGACCGCCGTCCGGCCCAGCGCGGTGCCCGTCACCCGGTCCGCCCACAGCCCGCCCCACCAGGCGCGCTGCTCGGGCGTCGCGTACGTCCAGGTGCCGGCGCTCGCGGTGACCTCGGTGAAGCCGGCCGCGCGGGCCCAGGACAGCAGCCGCCGGCCGGCGTCCGGCTCGCCGCCGTTGGCGCGGGCGGTCCGCCGGTACAGCTCCAGCCACCGGTCCAGCGCGGGCACCTCCGGGAACCAGGTCATCGAGGCGTAGTCGACGTCGCGGACCGCGACCACGCCGTCCGGCGCAGTCACCCGTCGCAGCTCGCGCAGCGCGGCCACCGGGTCGGCCACGTGCTGCAGCACCTGGTGGGCGTGCACCACGTCGAACTCGCCGTCCGGGTACGGCAGTCGGTGCACGTCGGCACAGGCGAGGGCGACGTTGGACAGGCCCCGGCCGGCGATGTGCCCGGCGGCCTGCTCCAGCACCTCGGCGGAGGCGTCCACCGCGACCACCCGCCCCTGCGGGCCGACCAGTTCGGCCAGGTCCGCGGTGATCGTGCCGGGCCCGCAGCCGACGTCCAGCAGGGCCTGCCCGGGCCGCAGTTCGGGCAGCAGGTAGCCGGCCGAGTCGGCGGCGGTGCGGGAGCGGTGCGAGCGCAGCACGGCCTCCTGGTGGCCGTGGGTGTAGACGGCGGCGGGCTGCGGTCCGGTCATGAGATCCCCCTCGATGCGGTCGGCCGCGGGGCTCCGCGGCGCCCCCGACGCTACCCGCCGTTCCGTATGTCGAGAAGATCCGTCTCGAATGTCGGTCACGGCGAGCCCGGGCCGCACCCGGCCGCCGTACCGTGGAGGCGCCCCCGACAGAACGGTCCCCGCCCATGCCCGGCCCGCGCCCCTACGTCCTGCTGAGCGCCGCCGTCTCGCTCGACGGCCACCTCGACGACGCCTCCCCCGACCGGCTGCTGCTCTCCAACGCCGCCGACTTCGACCGGGTCGACGAGGAGCGCGCCGCCGCCGACGCGATCCTGGTCGGCGGCAACACCCTGCGCGCCGACAACCCCCGGCTGCTGGTCAACGACCCCGCCCGCCGGGCCGCCCGACTGGCGGCCGGCCGGCCCGAGTACCCGCTGAAGGTGACGCTCAGCGCGAGCGGCGCGCTCGACGCCGGGCTGCGGTTCTGGCACACCGGCGGCGCCCGCCTCGCCTACACCACGGACGCCGGGGCGGCGGTGCTGCGCCCCCGGCTGGACGGGCTGGCCGAGGTGGTCGCACTGGGCGACGCGGTGGACCTCGGCGCGGTGCTGGACGACCTGGGCGCCCGCGGGGTTCGCCGGCTGATGGTCGAGGGCGGCGGGGGCGTGCACACCCAGTTCCTGGCCCAGGGGCTGGCGGACGAACTCCAGCTGGCCGTCGCCCCGCTGCTGGTCGGCCAGGCCGAGGCGCCCCGGTTCGTCCGCCCCTCCGCGTTCCCGGGCGGGCCGGCCCGACGGATGCGGCTGCTGGAGGCACGTACCGTGGGCGACGTCGTCCTGCTCAGGTACGCCCCGAAGGAGCCCGCGCCGTGACCCCGTCCGCGTCCACCGACCTCGACCACCTGCGCCGGGCCGTCGAGCTCTCCCGCCGCTGCCCGCCGTCCGGGACGGCCTTCTCGGTCGGCGCGGTGATCGTCGGCGCCGACGGCACGGTGCTGGCGGAGGGCTACAGCCGGGAGACCGACCCGCACGACCACGCGGAGGAGGCGGCGCTGGCCAAGCTTCCGGCGGGCGACCCCCGGCTGCGCGGGGCGACCGTCTACAGCTCGCTGGAGCCCTGCGGGCAGCGCGCCTCGCGGCCGATGCCGTGCGCCCGACTGCTCGTCGCGGCGGGCGTGCCGCGAGTGGTGGTCGCCTGGCGCGAGCCGGACCTGTTCGTCACCGACTGCCAGGGCACCGCGCTGCTGACGGCGGCCGGCATCGAGGTGGTGGAGCTGCCGGAGCTGGCCGCCGAGGCCCGCGCGGTCAACGCCCACCTGCTCGGGTGATCTTTTGTATCATTGAGAAACAAAGAGCTCGCATTCTCCGGCTCTGCCGTCGTCGCACCCCCCGAGGAGCCGCCCCATGCCCGCTACCCCCGTCCGGCTGACCGCCCGCGCCGTCCTCCTGGACATGGACGGCACCCTGGTCAACTCCGACGCCGTGGTCGAGCGCTGCTGGAGCCGCTGGGCCGGGCGGCACGGCCTGGACCCCGCCGAGGTGCTCGCCGTCGCGCACGGCCGCCAGGGCCACGCGACCATGGCCGCCCTGCTGCCCGAACGCCCGGTCGCACTCAACCTGGCCGACAACGAGCGGATGCTCGACGAGGAGCGCGCCGACACCGAGGGCGTCGTCCCGGTGCCCGGCGCCGCCGCCTTCCTCGCCTCGCTGGCCGGCCTCCCGCACGCCCTGGTCACCTCCGCCGACCAGCCGCTCGCCCGGGTCCGGATGGCCGCCGCCGACCTGCCGCTGCCGCCCGTCCTGGTCACCGCCGAGTCCGTCGGCGCCAGCAAGCCCGACCCCGAGGGCTTCCTCAAGGGTGCCGCCGCCGTCGGCTTCGCCCCCGCCGACTGCCTCGCCTTCGAGGACTCCGGCGCCGGCATCGCCGCCGCCAAGGCCGCCGGCACCCGCGTCATCGGCATCGGCCCGCGCGCCCTCCCCCACCACCCGGACGCCCACGCCGACACGCTCGCCACCGTCACCGTCACCGCCGCCCCCGACGGCCTGCTCACCGTCACCATCGGCTGACCCCGGACCGCCGGACCCCCGGGGCCCGCACAGCACCGGGTCGGCACGGGAAAACGCACGGGGCCCGCCTCAGGGGAGGCGGGCCCGTCCGACCTGCGCATGCGGCAGGTCGGGTCGGCTCAGGGAGCGGGTCGATCAGACGTTGAAGCGGAATTCCCACCACAAGGCTGCGACCTGCGAGGATGCCGATCCTGGCGACCCAAGTCAGCACAGAATCAGCACGGTGACTCGAACACGCAGCCACCCATCAGTAGTGGTAGCGGGCGGCCAGAACGATGATCTCCCGGTCCGTCACCAAGTAGACGAGGCGATGCTCGTCATCGATCCGCCGCGACCAGGCTCCTGGCAAGTGGTACTTCAGCGGCTCGGGCTTGCCGATGCCGGTGAACGGGTCGCGCAACACGTCCTCGATGAGTTTGTTGATCCTCGCGAGCATCTTGCGGTCGCTCTTGAGCCAGGACGTGTAGTCCTCCCAGCCCTGTTCTTCGAAGACGAGCCTCACTCGACACCCCGCCCGGCATCAGCCGAGTCGGGGTCGATGAGTGTGCGCTCGGAGAGCCCTATACCGTTCAGCGCATTGTCGTACGCCTTGAGCAAGCGACGCGCATTCGCCGGCGAACGCAGGAGGTACGAGCCCTCACGCAGGGCGGCATAGTCCTCGGCAGAGACGAGCACGGCATTTCCGTGCTTGGACACGATCTCGATGGCGTCGTGATCCTCGTTGACCTTCTTGATCAACGGGAAGAGATCCCTGCGGGCCTCGCTCGCGGTGATGGACATGACGCGTACCCCCTTCGGCGAGTGGTACCGAATAACGTACCACCCGAGTGCGCTTCCGAGGGGGTCGACGACCGGTGGGGACCCCCGAAAGTCAGCACCGGGTCGGCACGGGAAAACGGACGGGGCCCGCCTCAGAGGAGGCGGGCCCCGTCCGACCCTGCGCATGCGGCAGGTCGGGTCGGCTCAGGGAGCGGGTCGATCAGACGTTGAAGCGGAACTCCACCACGTCGCCGTCCTGCATGACGTACTCCTTGCCCTCGATGCGGGCCTTGCCCTTGGAGCGGGCCTCGGCGATGGAGCCGGTCTCGACCAGGTCGGCGAAGGAGATCACCTCGGCCTTGATGAAGCCCTTCTGGAAGTCGGTGTGGATGACTCCGGCGGCCTCGGGGGCGGTGGCGCCCTTCTTGATGGTCCAGGCGCGGGTTTCCTTGGGGCCGGCCGTCAGGTAGGTCTGCAGGCCGAGGGTGGCGAAGCCGACCCGGGCGAGGGTGGCGAGGCCGGGCTCCTCCTGGCCCATGGACTGGAGGAGCTCCAGGGCCTCGGCGTCGTCCAGCTCGATCAGCTCGGACTCGATCTTGGCGTTCAGGAAGATCGCCTCGGCCGGGGCGACCAGCTCGCGCTGGGCGTCCTTGAAGTCCTCGTCGGCCAGCTCGTCCTCGTCCACGTTGAAGACGTAGAGGAAGGGCTTGGCGGTCAGCAGGTGGAGCTCACGGATCGGGGCGGTGTCGAAGCCGGCCTCGAAGAGGGTCTTGCCGGTCTCCAGGATCGCCTGCGCGGCCTCGGCGGCGGCCAGCACGGGGGCGGTGTCCTTCTTGAGGCGCGCCTCCTTCTGGAGCCGCGGCAGGACCTTCTCGACGGTCTGGAGGTCGGCCAGGATCAGCTCGGTGTGGATGGTCTCGATGTCGTCCTTGGGCGACACCTTGCCGTCCACGTGCACCACGTCCGGGTCGGTGAAGGCGCGCACGACCTGGCAGATCGCGTCGGACTCGCGGATGTTGGCGAGGAACTTGTTGCCCAGGCCCTCGCCCTCGCTGGCGCCGCGCACGATGCCGGCGATGTCGACGAAGTCGACGGTGGCCGGGAGGATGCGCTGGGAGCCGAAGATCTCGGCGAGCTTGGCCAGCCGCTCGTCCGGGACGCCCACCACGCCGACGTTCGGCTCGATGGTGGCGAACGGGTAGTTGGCCGCCAGCACGTCGTTCTTGGTCAGGGCGTTGAACAGGGTCGACTTGCCGACGTTCGGCAGGCCGACGATTCCGATCGTGAGCGACATGAAGCGCAGTCCCGTGGGCTTGGAGGAGTTGGGTCGGCACCGTACGGGCCGACCCCCAAGTCTACGGGCAGCCCCCGCCCCGCCTCACAGCTCGTCGTCCCACCGGACGCGGACGGGCCGTTCGAAGGTGAGATCGGTCATGCCGTCCCCTGCGAGGAGACCCGTGCGCGGATCCGGTGACCGTGGTGCGCCGAGCCGACGGGGCAGGTCAGCCGACCTGAGTGACGATCACATCACTGCTCCGCCCGGAGACACGGGCCGGGACCTGAACGGTCCATTACACAGTGTGGCGATGATCGGACCGTACGTTGGACGGGTGGAGCAGAGCATCCGTACCCAGCCGCCAGGGCCCAGACGCCGTCCCCCGACCCGCGCGACCGCCCCCGCCGTCCCCGGTCCAGGCCGGGCTCCCGAGACCGCCGCAGCCCCCTCCGGGCCCGCCCCCGCCTCCCGGCCGCGCCCGGTGCCCGGACCGTCCGCCGCCGCCCGCCCGGCCGGCCCCCGGCTGCGCCTGCGCCTGCCGCTGCGCGGGCGCGGGCGCGGCGACGACCAGCTGTACGGGCGGCGGCGCACCGGCCGGCCGGCCCGGCTGACGGCCATCGGCACCGGGGTGGTCGCCGTCCTGGCGACGCTCGCGGTGGCGGGCCTGGACCGGCTGCTCTTCGACGACCTGGGCTGGCTGTTCGGCCTCGGCTACCTGGTGGTCTGCTTCCAGCTGGCCGTCCGGGTGCGCTACGCCGATCTGCTGGCCGCGCCGATCAGCGGGCCGATCGCCTTCGCGCTCGCGCTGCTGCTGCTCGAACCGGTGAGCTCCCCCGGCGTCACCGCCCAGGTGGTCTCGCTGGCGACCGGGCTGGCGCTGCGGGCCGGCTGGCTGTTCTCCGGCACCGGGCTGGCCACGCTGATCGTGCTCGCCCGGTTCGTCGCCCAGCGCCGGATCCACCGCACCCGCTGAGCCCCTCCCCGCCGGTCGCGGCCGGGGGCCCGCCCCGCCGGTCGCCACGGAGACGGGGCCGGGGCCGGGGCCGGGGCCCGCCCGTCAGCCCTCCGCCCGGGCCGCCGCCATGGCGGCGCCGACGATGCCCGCGTCGTTGCGCAGCTCCGCCGGCACCACCCGTGCCTCGCGGTCCTTCAGCAGCGGCAGGAACTTCTCGTGCTTGCGGCTCACCCCGCCGCCGATCACGATCAGCCGCGGCGAGAACAGTCCCTCCACCAGGTCCAGGTACTCGTCGACCCGCCCGGCCCACTGCTCCCAGGTCAGCCCGTGCCGCTCCTTGGCCGCCGAGGAGGCCCGGCGCTCGGCGTCCTTGCCGCGCAGCTCCAGGTGGCCCAGCTCGGTGTTGGGCACCAGCGTGCCGTCCACGAACAGGGCGCTGCCGATGCCGGTGCCGAAGGTGAGCACCAGGACGACGCCCGGCTCGGCCCGTCCGGCGCCGTGGGTCAGCTCGGCCAGCCCGGCCGCGTCCGCGTCGTTCAGGACGGTCGCGGGCATGCCCAGCGCCTCGCGGAAGAGGCCCGCCGCGTCCAGGCCGATCCAGCCCTTGTCGACATTGGCCGCCGTCCTGGTGCGGCCGTCGACGACCACGCCGGGGAAGGTCAGCCCGACCGGGCCCTGGTGGCCGAAGTGGCGGACCACCTCGCAGACGGCGTCGACCACGGCCCCGGGGGCGGACGGCTGCGGGGTGAGCACCTTGTGGCGCTCCTCGGCGAGCGTGCCCCGGGCGAGGTCGACGGGCGCGCCCTTGATCCCCGAGCCGCCGATGTCCACGCCGAATACCGCCGTCATCACGTCACCCTCCGCCGTCGGCCGCGGACCGGGCCGGTTCGCGGCCGGTGAATTGTCCACAGCCTGTGCACAAAACTACGAGAGTGCGCCGGGGCCCGCACAGCAGGAAGCCGCACCACCGGGAGCCGCGCGGCGCGAGGCCGCACGGCGGAAGGGCCGGCACCCCGTGCGGGGTACCGGCCCTTCCGGGTGGGGTCAGAGCTTGCCCGCCGCCTCGGCGCGCAGGTCGCGGCGCAGCTCCTTGGGCAGCGAGAAGACCAGGTGCTCCTCGGCGGTCTTGACCGTCTCGACCGTGTCGTAACCGCGCGCGGCCAGGAACTCCAGCACGCCGTCGACCAGGATCTCCGGCACCGAGGCGCCGCTGGTCAGGCCGACCGTGGTGACGCCCTCCAGCCACTCCTCGCGGATCTCCTCGGCGAAGTCCACCAGGTGGGCGGCCTTGGCGCCGTACTCCAGGCCGACCTCGACCAGGCGCACGGAGTTGGAGGAGTTCTTGGAGCCGACCACGATCAGCAGGTCGGTCTCCGGGGCCAGCTGCTTGACCGCGACCTGGCGGTTCTGGGTGGCGTAGCAGATGTCGTCGCTGGGCGGGCTGACCAGCTGCGGGAAGCGGTTCTTCAGCTCGCCGACGGTGGCCATGGTCTCGTCCACGGACAGGGTGGTCTGGGACAGCCAGACGACCTTGGACTCGTCCCGGACCTGCACGTTGGCGACGTCCTCGGCACCGTCCACCAGGTGGATCCGGTCCGGGGCCTCGCCCATGGTGCCGATGACCTCCTCGTGGCCCTCGTGGCCCACCAGCAGGATGTCGAAGCCCTCGTCGGCGAAGCGGACGGCCTCCTTGTGCACCTTGGTGACCAGCGGGCAGGTCGCGTCGACGGTGGCGAGCTTCCCGGCCCGCGCCTCGTCGTGGACGGACGGGGCGACGCCGTGCGCGGAGAAGACGACGATCGAGCCCTCCGGCACCTCCTCCGTCTCGTCGACGAAGATCGCGCCCTTCTTCTCCAGGGTCTGCACCACGTACTTGTTGTGGACGATCTGCTTGCGGACGTAGATGGGCGCCCCGTACTGCTCCAGGGCCTTCTCCACGGCGATCACGGCGCGGTCGACTCCCGCGCAGTAGCCCCGGGGGGCGGCGAGCAGGACACGGCGCTGCGCGGTCTTGGACATGGCTCCATCGTACGGGCGGCCACGACCCGCGCTCGTCCTCCCGGCCTCCCGCCGGGCCGCCCCACCAATGGCGGACACTTTCCGCGCAGACCCGGTCAATTGCGCCCAAAATATGGTGTCTATGAGCTCTGTGAGCGAGCAGGCGACGCCGAGCGGCCTGCGCCGCAGCCTGGGCGTGCGCGATCTGATGGTCTACGGGCTGCTGTTCATCGCCCCGATGGCGCCGGTGGGCGTGTTCGGCGTGCTGGACGCCAAGAGCCACGGAGCCGTCGCCACCGTGTACCTCGCCGCGACGGTGGCGATGGCCTTCACGGCCTCCTCGTACGCCCAGATGGTGCGCGCCGTGCCGCAGACCGGCTCGGTGTTCGCCTACGCGCGGGCCGGGCTGGGCGAGGGCCCGGGCTTCATCGCCGGGTGGATGGTGATGCTCGACTACCTGCTGATCCCCGCGGTGGCCTACCTGTTCTCCGGGATCGCGCTGAACTCCCTGGTGCCGGACGTCTCGCGCTGGGTCTGGACGGCGCTCGCGGTGGTGGTGACCACCGCGCTCAACCTGGCCGGGGTGCGGACGGCGGCGGCGATCGGCTTCGCGGTGCTCGCGATGGAGATCGCGGTGCTGCTGGTGTTCATGGCCGCCGCCGTGGTGGCGCTGGCCCAGGACGGCGCCCGGCGCGGCTGGGACACCCCGTTCACCGCCGTCGGGGACTTCTCGCTGACCGCGGTGATCTCGGCGGTGTCCGTCGCGGTGCTCTCCTACCTGGGCTTCGACGCGATCGCCACCTTCGTGGAGGAGGCGGTCGGCGCCTCGGCGGCCGTGGCCCGGGCGGTGCTCTGGTGCCTGGCGCTGGCCGGGGTGCTGTTCGTCGCCCAGACCTACCTGGCGGCCCTGCTGGAGCCGACCGGACCGCAGCAGCTGGCCGCCGACCCGGCGGCGCAGGGCTCGGCCTTCTACGACACCGTGGAGAGCGGCGTCGGGCACTGGCTGCACGTACTGGTGGCGGCCAGCAAGGCGATCGGCGCGGCCTTCGCGGCCCTGGCCGGGCAGGCCGCGGCCGGGCGGCTGCTCTTCGCGATGGCCCGGGACGGCCGGCTGCCGCGGGCCCTCGGTTCGGTCGACCCGGCCAGCGCGGTCCCGCGCCGGGCGCTGCTGGCGGCCGCGGTGATCACGATGGCGGCGGCGGTCTGGGCGGCCAACCGGGACGACGGCCTGGACCGGCTCACCTCGGTCGTGAACGTGGGCGCGCTGACCGCCTTCGCGCTGCTGCACGCCTCGGTGATCGGCTGGTACGCGGTGCGGCACGGCTCGCGGCGGTGGCTCCCGCACGTGGTCGTGCCGGTGCTGGGGATCGCGGTGATCGCGGCGGTCGTGTACGAGGCCTCGGGCACCGCGCAGCTCGTCGGGCTGGTCTGGCTGGTGGTCGGCCTGGTGGTGCTCGCCGTCCAGGGCTCCACCGGCCGGGGCGGCACCGGCCGGGGTCCCGGCCGTGTCGGCGGACGCCGCTAGCCTCGTACGCATGGCCAACACCAGCTCCCCCGAAGCGCCGCTCCCGGTCGGCAAGGTCTCCGCGCTGATCGGCGGCTGGATCGACCGGCTCGGCGCGGTCTGGGTGGAGGGGCAGATCACCCAGCTCAGCCGCCGCCCCGGCGCGGGCGTGGTGTTCCTGACCCTGCGCGACCCGCAGGCCGACGTGTCGCTCACGGTGACCTGCTTCCGCTCGGTGTTCGACCAGGTCGCGGACGTGGTGCAGGAGGGCGCGCGGGTCGTCGTGCACGCCAAGCCGGAGTGGTACGCGGCGCGCGGGCAGCTGTCCCTGCGCGCCTCGGAGATCCGCCCGGTGGGCCTCGGCGAGCTGCTGGCCCGGCTGGAGCAGCTGAAGCGGCGGCTCGCCGGGGAGGGCCTGTTCGCGGCGGAGCGCAAGAAGCCGCTGCCGTTCCTGCCGCAGTGCGTCGGGCTGGTCACCGGGCGCGGCTCGGCGGCCGAGCGGGACGTCCTGGAGAACGCCCGGCGGCGCTGGCCGGCCGTACGCTTCGAGGTGCGCAACGTCCCGGTGCAGGGGGTCAGCGCGGTGGAACGGGTGAGCGCGGCCGTGCGGGAGCTGGACGAGCACCCCGAGGTGGACGTGATCGTCGTGGCCCGCGGCGGCGGCAGCGTGGAGGACCTGCTGCCGTTCTCGGACGAGGGCCTGGTGCGGCTGGTCGCGGCCGCCCGTACGCCGGTGGTGAGCGCGATCGGGCACGAGCCGGACCAGCCGCTGCTGGACTTCGTGGCCGACCTGCGCGCCTCCACCCCGACCGACGCGGCCAAACGGGTGGTTCCGGACGTCGGTGAGGAGCTGGCCAAGGTCCGCCAGCTGCGCGACCGCGCCCGCCGGTACGTGCTGTCCCGGGTCGAGCGCGAGCAGCACGGGCTGGACGGGGTGCGCAGCCGCCCGTCGCTGGCCGCCCCGCACCGGATGCTGGACGGTCGGGGGCAGGAGGTGGACGGCCTGCTGGAGCGGGCCCGGCGCACCCTGCGGCACCGGCTGGACCACGCGCAGAGCGACCTCGGGCACACCCTGGCCCGGGTGGTGGCGCTCTCCCCGGCGGCCACCCTGGAGCGCGGCTACGCGGTGCTCCAGCGCACGGACGGCACGGTGGTGACCGACCCGGCGCAGGTCGCGCCCGGCGAGGGGCTGCACGCGCGGGTGGCGGGCGGCGGCTTCGATGTCACCGCGACTCCCGGGTAGTCGCCCGCCGCCGCGGGCCGGGGCTGGGGAGTGTCGGCCCGAGCCCCTACGCTGGCACCCATGGCAGAGCAGCAGGAGCAGCAGGACGCGGCGCCGAACCCGGACGACGCGCTGGGCTACGAGCACGCCCGGGACGCGCTGCTGGACGTCGTCCGGCAGCTGGAGACCGGCGGGACCTCGCTGGAGGAGTCGCTGGCCCTGTGGGAGCGCGGCGAGCAGCTGGCGAAGGTGTGCCAGCGCTGGCTGGACGGCGCCCGGGCCCGGCTGGACGCCGCGCTGGCCGCCGAGGAGGGGGCGACCCCCGACGGGGAGTGAGGCGGATCACATCCGCTTGGGGAATCGTTGAATCTTCACCTATGTTGGAGGAAGTGAACGGCCGCGGCCGATCACCCCGACGAACCCCTTTTCCGCATGAGGTGCAGAAGCATGACCACCGACGCCCTGGTACTCGACGCTGCCGCTCAGGACCTCCTGTTCCGCGAGGCCCGCACCGCCAACACCTTCACCGACGAGCAGGTCTCCGACGAGCAGGTCCAGGCCATCTACGAGCTGGTCAAGTACGGCCCGACCGCCTTCAACCAGCAGCCGCTGCGCGTCGTCCTGGTCCGCTCGGCCGAGGGTCGCGAGCGCCTCGTCCGGCAGATGGCGGACGGCAACAAGGCCAAGACCGCCGCCGCCCCGCTGGTCGCCATCCTGGCCGTGGACAACGAGTTCCACGAGGAGCTGCCGACCCAGCTCCCGCACTTCCCCCAGGCCAAGGACCTGTTCTTCTCGGAGCGCAGCGTCCGTGAGCAGTCCGCCACGATGAACGGCGCCCTGCAGGCCGCCTACTTCATCATCGGCGTGCGCGCCGCCGGCCTGGCCGCCGGCCCGATGACCGGCTACGACGCCGAGGGCATCAACAAGGAGTTCTTCGGCGACGGCGAGCACTCGGTGCTGGCCGTGGTCAACATCGGCCGCCCGGGCGAGGACGCCTGGTTCCCGCGTTCGCCGCGCCTGGCCTACGACGAGGTCGTCACCACGGCCTGATCCGCCCCGCGCACGCCGAAGGGCCCCGCACCGGTTCGTCCGGTGCGGGGCCCTTTCGGCGTGTCCGGGAAGGCGGGCGGAAGCGGGGCTACTTGAGCGCCTGCGCCAGCTCGGCCAGCTCCTCGTAGGAGGCGGTGCCGGTGAGCAGGGTGGTCCCGGGGCCGGTCTGGACGGCCAGCGCGCGGTCCTTCTCGCCCTGCACCCGGTCCCAGGTGCGGCCGGCCACCTCGGAAGTGCCGTCCGACGCGGCGCCCTTGACGTGGTCGGCCAGCAGGGAGTCGCGCGGCACGTCGCTCTGCTCGATCGCCGCGTACCGGCCCGAGGGGGTCACGAAGCCCAGGTGCCAGGCGTTGCCCTTGCCGTTGTTCTGGTCGGCCGGCCGGTAACCGACCGAGGTGGCCCGCCACTTGTCCGACAGCCCCTCCGGGGAGAGCAGCGGGTACGGCGCGGCGCGCTTGGCGGAGGCCGCCTCCACCCGGTACCCGACCACGCGCACCGGGTCGCCGCCGGATCCGTGCGGGAGGAACAGGTACCCGATCCCGACGACGAAACCGACGGCCAGCATCGACAGGACCATGTCCCGTACGGTCTGCCGGCCCCTCATGCCCTTGCTGTCTGCTGCCACCCCCACATGGTGACTCATCCACATCCCCGGGCGGTCACCAGGGGTGTCCACGGACGGGTGATACCGGGCGAATCGGTGGTTTCCGCCACAGAGCAGCGACCTGCGCCACAGACAGTCATCTCGTGGGCAGATACGATCGCAATACCCTCACCACGGCGTTCGACCTGGCAGTAGTCGGGCGCTCACTGGCCGTCGCGTACAGAGAGGTAACGACGATGACCACGCAGTACCCGCACCACCTTCCCAGTGCCCTGGAGGTCGCGCCCGAGGCTCCGGACCGGAACCTCGCGCTCGAACTCGTCCGGGTCACCGAGGCGGCCGCGATGGCCGCCGGCCGGTGGGTCGGACGTGGCGACAAGAACGGCGCGGACGGTGCCGCCGTGAAGGCGATGCGCACCCTCGTCTCGACCGTGTCGATGAACGGCGTCGTCGTCATCGGCGAGGGCGAGAAGGACGAAGCCCCGATGCTCTACAACGGCGAGCGGGTCGGCGACGGCACCGGCGCCGAGTGCGACGTCGCCGTCGACCCGGTCGACGGCACCACGCTGACCGCCAAGGGCATGAACAACGCGGTGGCCGTACTGGCCGTCGCCGACCGCGGCACCATGTTCGACCCCAGCGCCGTGTTCTACATGGACAAGCTGGTGGCCGGCCCGGAGGCCGCCGAGTTCGTCGACATCACCGCCCCGGCGGCGGTCAACATCCGCCGGGTCGCCAAGGCCAAGGGCAGCGCCGTCGAGGACGTCACCGTCGTCGTGCTCGACCGCCCGCGCCACGACGGCCTGGTCCGGGAGATCCGCGAAGCGGGCGCCCGGATCAAGTTCATCTCGGACGGCGACGTGGCCGGCGCGATCATGGCCGCCCGCGAGGGCACCGGCGTCGACCTGCTGATGGGCATCGGCGGCACCCCGGAGGGCATCATCGCGGCCTGCGCGATGAAGTGCATGGGCGGCGTGATCCAGGGCCGGCTGTGGCCCAAGGACGACGCCGAGCGGCAGAAGGCCCTGGACGCCGGCCACGACCTGGACCGGGTCCTCACCACGGACGACCTGGTCAGCGGCGAGAACGTGTTCTTCGTCGCCACCGGGATCACCGACGGCGAGCTGCTGCGCGGCGTGCACTACCGCTCGGAGACCGCCACCACCAGCTCGCTGGTGATGCGCTCCAAGAGCGGCACCATCCGCGAGATCAACTCCACCCACAAGCTCTCGAAGCTGCGGGCGTACAGCGCGATCGACTTCGACCGCGCCAACTGAGCCCCACCCGAGCGCGCTTCGCGGCCCCGGCGGAATCCCCCTCCGCCGGGGCCGCGGTGCGTCGCCGTCCCGCTCTCGGGCCCGGGCCCGTCGTCACCCGGCTATCCGGCGCCGCGCGGCCGCCGTCACCAGGGCCGCCTCGCGCAGTTCCGTGTCCCGGCGCCGCCGCCGGGCCAGCACCACCCGCCGCTCGGCGGCCGTCAGCCCGCCCCAGACCCCGTACGGCTCCGGCTGGGCCAGCGCGTGCTCGCGGCACTCCAGCAGCACCGGGCAGCGGGCGCACACCTGCTTGGCCTGCTCCTCGCGCGACAGCCGGGCCGCCGTCGGCTCCTTGGAGGGCGCGAAGAACAGCCCCACCTCGTCCCGCCGACACGCGGCGCCGGTGTGCCAGGGGTTGTCCTCGCCCGCGGGGGAACCCGCCGGGCCGCCCTGCGGCTGCGGCTGCGGACGGACGCCGGGACGGCGTTCCAGGACCTGCGCAGCGGCGACTGGCGAGGTGGTGCGGGACTCGATCGGATGCAGCACGGCCGTACTCCTGACGAGGCTCTCGGACACGGGGACCCCTCGCTCCCCCGCCGGCCGCGAGCCCCCGCTGTCCAGCCCGGGCACGGCCGCTCGGCCGCCTCCGGTGCGCAGCCGTCCAAGAAGCGATGTGCGGAAGGAACTACCCCGCCCGGCCGCGATTCATGCACACTGCACGCAATCGACTACGCAGAGCACCGGCCGCAACGCCGAGCGCCCGACCGGGAGTTGATCCCCGATCGGGCGCTGTGCAGGTCAACGGCGGTCAGTCGGTGCCGAGTTGGCGCCGCACCCATTCCTTCAGCTTCTTGCCCCGGCGCGGCTTCGCCTCGCAACCACCGAACAGCGCAAGGCCCTTGATCCGGACAACCGGAGCGTACGGGTCCGCCGCGGTCGTCTCCCGGACGTCGAAGCCGCCGAAGATGCCGATGCCGGATCCCTGCAGGCTCACGTTCTCCGGGACCCTGACCTGGACCCCGCCGAAGATCGCCGTCACCGTGATCTCCACCTCGGGGGACTCGAACACGGCGTCGGTCAGGTCGATCTCCACCCCGCCGAACGCGGCGAAGGCGCTCAGGTGCGAGCCCACCCGCCAACGGCCCTTGCGGGCCGCGCCGCCGAAGACCGCCACCACCGTCGGCGACTCCTGGCGCGCGGGCGGCTGCGGCGGCGGGCCCTGCGGGGCACTCAGCGGCTGCTTCTCGAAGGACAGCGGGCGGGCCGGCAGGTCCCGGGTCAGCGGCACGAGGTCGCCGAAGGTCTTCGAGGCGTACGCGGCCTCGATCCGCTCCGCGTGCTCGTCCGCGTCCAGGCGGCCCTCGGCGTAGGCGTCCCGCAGCAGTTCCGCGACCTTCTCGCGGTCGGCGTCGGAGACCCGCAGGTCCGCCTCCGCGACCGGCGCGTGCGGCCGCGGCGCGGCCTCCGCCCTGGTCTCGGGCTTGAGTTCCGGCTCGGGTTCGGGCTTGGTCATCGGTACGGGCGCCGGCACCGGCGGCTGCCCCGAATCGTCGTGCGACGGCGAGTTGTCCACGGGGGTCAGCCTAGTCGCTCGCACTCCTGCGCGAGTGAGCCCGGTCACGCAAGGCTGCCCTGTCCGCATGCCGACGTCCACCGGGTCCTACCCTGGATGATGCTTCGCCGACGCAGCCGGACCAACTGGACAGCTAAGGACCGCCCCCATGGCTCCCACGCCAGACTTCGAGTACAGCGACCTGCTCCCCCTGGGCGCTGACCCGACCCCCTACCGCAAGATCACCTCCGAGGGTGTCTCCACCTTCGAGGCCGGCGGCCGCACCTTCCTCCAGGTCGAGCCCGAGGCGCTGCGGCTGCTGACGGCCGAGGCGATGCACGACATCTCGCACTACCTGCGCCCCGCCCACCTCGCCCAGCTGCGCCGCATCCTGGACGACCCGGAGGCCAGCCCCAACGACCGCTTCGTGGCGCTCGACCTGCTGAAGAACGTCAACATCTCGGCCGGCGGCATCCTCCCGATGTGCCAGGACACCGGCACCGCGATCGTCATGGGCAAGCGCGGCCAGAACGTGCTCACCGAGGGCGGCGACGAGTCCGCCATCGCGCGGGGCGTCTACGACGCGTACACCAAGCTCAACCTGCGCTACTCCCAGATGGCCCCGGTGACCATGTGGGACGAGAAGAACACCGGCAACAACCTGCCGGCCCAGATCGAGCTGTACGCCACCGACGGCGACGCGTACAAGTTCCTGTTCATGGCCAAGGGCGGCGGCTCCGCCAACAAGTCGTACCTGTACCAGGAGACCAAGGCCATCCTGAACGAGGCGAGCATGCTCTCGTTCCTGGAGCAGAAGATCCGCTCGCTGGGCACCGCGGCCTGCCCGCCGTACCACCTGGCCATCGTGATCGGCGGCACCAGCGCCGAGTTCGCGCTGAAGACCGCCAAGTACGCCTCGGCGCACTACCTGGACAACCTGCCGACCTCGGGCGACGCCAGGACCGGCCACGGCTTCCGCGACCTGGAGCTGGAGGCCAAGGTCACCGAGCTGACCCAGAAGATCGGCATCGGCGCCCAGTTCGGCGGCAAGTACTTCTGCCACGACGTGCGCGTGGTGCGCCTGCCGCGGCACGGCGCCTCGCTCCCGGTCGCGATGGCCGTCTCCTGCTCCGCCGACCGCCAGGCGCTCGGCAGGATCACCGCCGAGGGCGTGTTCCTGGAGCAGCTGGAGACCGACCCGGCGAAGTACCTGCCGGACACCACCGACGAGCACCTGGACGACGACGTGGTGCGCGTCGACCTCGACCAGCCGATGTCCGCGATCCGCGCCGAGCTGTCCAAGTACCCGGTGAAGACCCGGCTCTCGCTCACCGGCACCCTGGTCGTCGCCCGCGACATCGCCCACGCCAAGATCAAGGAGCGCCTGGACGCCGGCGAGGGCATGCCCAAGTACCTCCAGGACCACCCGGTCTACTACGCGGGCCCGGCCAAGACCCCCGAGGGCTACGCCTCCGGCTCCTTCGGCCCGACCACGGCCGGCCGGATGGACTCCTACGTCGACCAGTTCCAGGCCGCCGGTGGCTCGATGGTCATGCTCGCCAAGGGCAACCGCAGCAAGCAGGTCACCGACGCCTGCGCCGCGCACGGCGGCTTCTACCTCGGCTCGATCGGCGGCCCGGCCGCCCGCCTCGCCCAGGACTGCATCAAGAAGGTCGAGGTGCTGGAGTACGCCGAGCTCGGCATGGAGGCGGTCTGGCGCATCGAGGTCGAGGACTTCCCGGCCTTCATCGTCGTCGACGACAAGGGCAACGACTTCTTCCGCGAGACCACCGAGGGCCCGCTGATCACCAACCTGCGCGTCCGCTCCAAGGAGTAGTCCCGCACGCCCCCGCCCCGCCCCGGTCGCCCCTGCGGCCGGGGCGGCGGTGTTCCCCCGCCGGGGACGGCAGCCGGCCGCGGCCGGTGGGCGTCATCCGGCGTTCAGGCGTCGAAGTCGTACTCCAGGACGTAGGAGGCGGCGTCCAGGATCATCTCGTTGAGCTCGACGACCTGGCCCTCGTCGGCGAAGGCGGTGCGGCAGATCAGGATGACGGGGGTGCCGGCGGACAGTTCCAGGCGGGCGGCCTCCTCGGCGCCGGGCATCCGGGAGCGGACCTCCTCGCGGAAGTGCACGGGCTTGGCGCCGATCTCGGCGAGCCGGGCGTAGGTGCCGCCGGGGCCGGTGTCCTCGCGGGTGATCGCGGTGCCCGCGACCAGGACGGCGGGCAGGTAGGAGGTCGACAGCAGCACCGGCTTGCCGTCGAGGACGAAGCGGCGGTGCCGCACGCACATCGGGGCGCCCGGGGCGACCCCCAGCATCCGGGCCACGTGCTCGGGCGCGCCCTGCTCGGTGACGGACACCTGGTCGACCACCAGGCTGCGGTTGTCTATGTCCGCCGACCATATCGACCGGCCGGACCCCCACTGCCCCTGCGCCAGCCGCTGGATGCCGCGCCGGCGCAGCGGCCGGAAGTCCCGGACGAACACCCCGGCGCCGCGGCGCGCCTCGGCGATGCCCTCGCTCTGCAGCACGCCCAGCGCCTGGCGGGCGGTCATCCGGGCCACGCCGTACTCGTCCATGAGGTCGTTCTCGCCGGGCAGGCGGTCGCCCGCGCGGTACCGGCCGGTGTCGATGGCCGTTTTCAGCGCTTCGGCGATCCGCTGGTACTTGGGCTGCTTGTCGCCATTGCTGCCGGTCATCGCCGCTCCCTCTGCCTCGGACAAATCGTAGGCGTGCCCGCGGTCGCCGGTAAGGAGATACGACCGTTGACATCTCTAGAGATATTAGCTTCTCTAGAGATGCTGGCCAGTCGCCGACCAGAGCGAGGAGCAGCACGGTGAGCACCCGACAGCGAAACACCCCGGCCTACCGGCCCCACGTGGGTGAACTCGTCCTCGACCGGAGGACCGGACGCACCGGCATCTACATGGACACCATCGGCGGCGAGCACTACCTGCGCCCCGAGCCCGGCGGCCGGGAATGGACGGCCGACCCCCACCAGGTCGCCCCCGCCCCCGGGGCGGGCGATTCAGCCGAATACGATCTTCCTCGGCAATTTCGGCAGAACGCGGGCAAACGGCGGCATTCCGACCACCGCAATACCCCCGGGTGAATCCGGAATTCCGGAACGTCCCGCACCCGCCGTCGGGCACGTTACGGATATCGCCGGTCACCATGAGTGCACCGCGGGCATGTTTCGGCCACCCGGTTGACACCTTTGGGGAATTGGCGTGCCCATAACCACCGGTGCCCCCGCGCCCGGACGGGGGCGACGGGGGCACTCGACCGGCACGGCTCACGCGTGGCCGAAGACGATGCTCTCCGGCTCGTACTTCTCGCCCGGCTTGCCGGTGTCCGGCTTGGCCGGCTCCAGCAGGTGGTCGGCCTCGTCGCCGAAGATCCCGTTCTCGATCGCGTTCTTCCGGTCGGCACTCGGCTCGGTGTACTCGGTCGGGTCCGAGGTCGCGGCGACCGCGCCCTCGACAGCCTGGCCGGCCTCCACAGCGGAGTCCGGGGCCGGGGTCTGCGCCTGGTTCTCGGGCGTCGACGGCACCGGGGTCTCGCTCTGGTCGTTGGCCATTGGCGGCCGCCTTTCGGTCATCAAATGTCGTCAGCCCGACCGGCTTGGCGCGGGCGCGGGCACAGTATCGTAGGGTTGATTAAATGTCCGATAAACATCGTGCGGCTTGCGGGACCGTCCGGCAGAGTCGGGCGTCCGCCTAAGCTGAAGCACCGCGGCGGACCGCCGAGCGCCCTTTCACGAAATCGACACCACAGGCCATCGGGGGACTTCATGGAGTTTCAGGAGACGCCGCCCTCGCCCGCGCTGCGCTTCCAGGTCCTCGGCCCGGTCCAGGCCTGGCTCGACGGGAAGCCCGTCTCCCTCGGCTCCCCCCAGCAACAGGCGGTCCTGAGCGCCCTCCTGCTGCACGCCGGCCGCCCGGTCACCACCCAGGACCTGGTCGACGCCCTGTGGGGCGATCGCCCGCCGGCCCAGGCGGTCGCCGCCCTGCGGACCTACGTCTCCCGGCTGCGCTCGGTCATCGAGCCGCGCCGCGAGGTCCGCGCACCCGCCGAGCTGCTGGTCTCGGTCGCCGACGGCTACGCCTTGCGCATCCCGGGCGAGGCCCTCGACCTGACGGTCTTCGAGCGGCTCTGCGCCGAGGCCGCGGCCGCCCGGACGAACGGCGGCAAGCAGGAGGCGCACCGGCTGCTGACCGAGGCACTGGGCCTGTTCAGCGGCCGCCCGCTCACCGGCATCCCCGGCCCCTATGCCGACACCCAGCGGCTCCGACTGGCCGAGCGCCAGGTGGCCGCCGCCGAGGACCTGTGCGCCGCCGCCCTCGCCATCGGCCAGCACGCGGAAATCGTCGGAGAGCTCAACAACCTGACGACGGAACATCCGCTGCGCGAACGGCTGCGCGAACTCCTGATGCTGGCGCTGTACCGCTGCGGCCGCCAGGCCGAGGCCCTCGGCGTCTACACCGACACCCGCAAACTGCTCATCGAGGAACTCGGGGTGGAACCGGGCGTCGGCCTGTCCACGATGCACACCCGCATCCTCGCGGCCGACCCCGCGCTCGCCCTCCCGGCCGTGCCCGAAGTGGCGGCGAAGGACCGGCCCACCGCCCCGGCGCCGGCCCAACTCCCGGCCGATGTCCTGGACTTCAGCGGCCGCACCGAGCTGGTGAGCGACCTCTCGACGGTCCTGATGAACGCCACCGGCCAGGCCGTGGTGGTCACTTCGCTGGCCGGCATCGGCGGCGTCGGGAAGACCACCCTCGCGGTCCACGTCGCCCACCGGGTCCGGGCCGAGTTCCCGGACGGACAGCTGTACGTCGACCTGCGCGGCGCCGGCGCCTCGCCGGCCGACCCGGTCGTCGTCCTCGGCGACTTCCTCCACGCCCTCGGTGTCACCGAGAACCCGGAGTCGATGGAGCAGCGCGCGGCGCTCTACCGCTCGCTGCTCGCCAACCGGCGGATGCTCATCCTGCTGGACAACGCACGGGACGCCGACCAGATCCGGCCGCTGATCCCGGGCGTCTCCGGCTGCGCGGTGCTCGCCACCAGCCGTTCCCGGCTCGCCGGCATCCCCGGCGCGCAACTGTTCGACGTCGAGGAGCTGACTCCGCGGGAGGCCCTGGCACTGTTCTCGGCCATCGTCGGGGAGCAGCGGGTCGCCGCGGAGCCGGAGGCGGCCATGGCGGTGGTCACCGCGTGCGGCTTCCTGCCGCTGGCGGTCCGCATCGCCGCCGCCCGGCTGGCCAGCCGGCCGCGGTGGAGCGTCTCCGACCTGGCCCGTCGGTTAGCCGACCAGCGTCACCGCCTGGACGAGCTCCAACTCGGCAACCTCGCCGTGGAGACCACCATCGGGCTCGGCTACGGACAGCTGTCCACGGCCGAGGCCCGCGCCTTTCGACTGCTCGCGCTGATCGACTCCCCCGACATCCCGCTCGCGGCCGCCGCGGCACTCCTCGGCGTGGACGAGGACACCGCCGAGGAGCTCGTCGAGGCCCTGGTGGAGGCGAACATGCTGGAGTGCTTCACCCCCGGCCGCTACCGCTACCACGATCTGCTCCGCCTCTACGCCCAGCGGCAGAACGACCGGTCGGGCGACGGCGGGGAGCAGGAACGGGCCGTCCTGCGGCTGCTCGACCTGCTGATCCCGACCGTCCGCAACGCGGCCCGGACCCTCGAACCGGACGACCCCGAGCCCGAGCTGCTCACCACGCCGTCCTCGCCCGGGATCGGCCTGCCGACCAGCGGTTCCGCTCAGTCCTGGCTCCGGAGCGAGAGCGCCCTCCTGCTCAACTCGACGGCGGCGGCGGCGAACGGGCCCCGCTCCTCGCAGCACGCGGCGATCGACCTGTTGATCCTGCTGTACGGCCTCGATCCGGACCCGACCCACGGCCCGCAGGTACGACCGGTCCTGGAAGCCCTCGGACGCGAGGCGGAGCTCCGCGACGACTCCGCCGCACTCGCCCGGGTGCACTTCGTCCTGGGTGCCCTGAACTACGTCACCAGTGACTTCCAGGGCGCCGAGCACTCGCTGCGCCGCAGTCTGGACCACCAGTCACCGGACGTCCCGACCGTCCAGCTGCTGGCCACCGCCAACATCCTGGGCGTGATCCTTAGCCTGGGCAACCGTCCGGCCGAGGCCCTGCCGTTCATGGAACAGGCCCGGGCCACCAGCCAGGCGGTCGGCGCGCCGACCGCCGAGGCCCGCATCGTCAGCAACATGGCCCGGGCACAGCACCGGCTCGGGATGACCGAGACGGCGGTCCGGTCCGCCGGTGACGGTGTCGCCGCCGCCCGGGAGTCCAAGAACGGCCCGCTGCTCGCCCAGACCCTCTACCAGCTGGGTGTGGTGCTCTCCGGCGGCGACGCCGTTCCGCACCTGCGGGAGGCGCACCGGCTCTACCAGTCGCAGCAGAACCCCCTGTGGGAGGGCTACACCCTGGCCAGGCTCGCCTCGGCCCTGCTGGTCGCCGAGCAGCCCGCCGAGGCGGCCTCGGCGGCCGACGAGTCGCTGGCGATCGGCCAGGAGCTGGGCTCCGCCTACTGCCAGGGCCTGGCGAACGCCGCACTGGGCGAGGCCCTGTTGGCGCTCGCCCAGCCGGCTCGCGGACTCGCCTGCCTCCAGGAGGCCCATGCGATCTTCACGCGGCTCGGTGTGCCTGAGGCCTCCCCCGTGGCGGACCTCATCTCCCAGCAGCACACCGAGCCCCTCTCTCCCCCCGCGCCGTAAGGCTTCCGCTCCCCCACGGAGAACCTCCCCCGTTCCACGCGTCGGCGCCCCCGCAGCCCCCCGGCTGCGGGAGCGCCCTCAACGCTTCCCCGGCGCTGGACTCCACTGTGCACCGGACCGATTGACGTTCGATAAACGTCCGATAGTCAGCCTGCGGATCGGCAAAACCGCAGGTCATCGACGTTCCCTTGGCGCGCTGTCCGGCGTGCGTGGCCACGCGCACAACCCCGCCCGCACCCCCGTGCTTCCGCAACCCCGGCCACAACCGCCCAAGCGCGGCGAGTTGGCCGGAAAGGAACCCCACGGCACAGTGATCACGCATATTCTCAGATGCCAGTACGCACACGAGTGTCTGCTCGGAAACGCATCGGGGTGCAGTCCGTCCGCGTGGTGCGCAGAGCGTGACGTACCGCCACCGGCAGCGGCCCGCGGGGCCGCGGAGGAGCCACCGGAGGCCACGGGTGGAAGGGTGCCTCGCAACGTGACGACCGGACAGATATCGGACCCGTTCCCCGTCGACGAGGACGCCGGCGACGACGAACCCGAGGTACGGCGGCGGCGGGCGGCCCGGGCACTGCAGGCGGTCGCCTTCGACACCATCGGCACGGAGTACGGCGAGGCGTTCCCCGCCAAGGACGGACAGCTGGCCTGCGGCCGGCGGCTGCTCGCCGAGCTCGAACCCGGCGCCCGGGTGCTGGACGTGGGCTGCGGCACCGGCGAACCGACCGTCCGCCAGCTGGTCGCCGACGGTCTGCGGGTGACCGGCGCGGACCTCTCCGACGGGATGCTCACGCTGGCCCGGCGGACCGCCTTCCCGGGCGTGTTCGCGCCGGTGTTCCATCGGATCGACCTGTACGATCTGGCCACCGAGCGTGCGGACCGGGTCTGGAACGCCCCTGAACTGGGGCCGGACGGCCGGGGCCGGTTCGCCGCCGTCACCGCGTTCTTCTCGCTGATCCTGCTGCCGCAGGACGAGATCCCGACCGTGCTGCGGCAGCTGCGCGAACTCCTGTGGCCGGGCGGACTGCTGGCGCTCGGTATGGTCGAGGCGGACCTGGATCACGTTCCGCTTCCGTTCCTTGGCAGAGAGCTGCGGATCAGTGGGTATCTGAGGGAGGATCTGGAGCGGGTTCTGGTCTCGGCCGGCTTCGCCGTCGAGGAGTGCTCGGGGCATCCGTACGCACCGGCCAGTACCTCGCTGCCGCCGGAGGAACAGCTGTTCCTGCGCTGTCGACGCGTCGGCTGATCGAACCGGGACAGGGCCGGCCGCACCCGCGGCCGGTGCAACAGAACAGCTCACCGACCACACCGAATCCAGGACAGGCAGCCGTGCGCGACCAGCTCAAGACCGAGGCGGAGCAGCCGCCCGCCGTCCCGGGCCAGCGCCGCCAGGTCCCGGCCGCGACACCGGCCCCGGCGACGGCCCTGCCGGCAGCCCCGGTACGACGGGCGGGCGCACGGCCGGAACGCACCGAGATGGCGGACCGCCTGGCGTACCTCGACTCGGCGACCCGGCGGATCAACAGCGCCCTCGACCTCGCCGCGACGCTGCGCAACATCGGCCGGGTGCTGGTCCCGACGCTCGCCGACGCCGCCGTCGTCCACCTGCGCGACCCGCTGCCCAACGTCGAACGCGAACCCGGCTTCCCGGAGGAGCTGCGGATACACCACAGCACCGGCACCCGGATCGGCCGCCGCGGCCGCCCGAGCGGTCTGGACGACCGGCGCCGCTCCCGCTACGGCGCCCGCTCGACCGCCGACGGCGGCCCGGCCACCCCGGTGACCCGCGGCGGGGCGCTCGCCCACGCCCTGCTGAGCCGCCGCCCCGCCGAGGCCGCCGTCCTCGGCACCCCCGCCGCCGAACGCGCCGAGACGCTGCTGCGCGAGCTGTACGGCACCCGCGGGGTGGCCCGGCTGGCCGCCGGGACCTCCGTCCTCGCCCTGCCGCTGCGCGGGCGCAAGGCCGTGCTCGGGCTGCTGATACTGATCCGCCGCCCTCCCGAACGCACCGGCCGCCCGGTCTTCGACGCCGCGGACACCGCGACCGCCGCGCACCTCGCCACCCAGGCCGGGCTGGCCGTGGACACCGCACTGCGCTACGCCCGCGAGTGGGAGATCGCCAACGAACTCCAGCGCAGCATGCTGCCGCTGCGCCTGCCGCAGTCGCACGGCGTCCGGATCGCCCAGCGCTACCTGCCCGGCGAGCGCGGCGCACAGGTCGGCGGGGACTGGTACGACGCCGTCCCGCTGCCCGGCAACCGGGTCGCCCTGATCGTCGGCGACGTGATGGGCCACTCCCTCACCTCGGCCGCCATCATGGGCCAGCTGCGCACCAGCGCCCAGACCCTGGCCGCCCTCGACCTGCCGCCCCACGAGGTGCTCTACCACCTGGACGAACAGGCCCAGCGGCTCGGCCGGGAACAGCACCTGGCCACCTGCGTCTACGCGGTGTACGACCCGATCGCCAACCGGGTGGTGATGGCCAACGCCGGACACGTCCCACCGGTGCTGGTCCGCCCGGACGGCATCGCCGAGCTGGTCGAACTGGACTCCGGGGCACCGATCGGCGTCGGCGGGGTGGACTTCAACTCCGTCGAACTGCCCGCACCGCCCGGCTCGGCCCTGCTGCTGTTCACCGACGGCCTGGTGGAGACCCGCACCCGCCCGATCAGCGACGGCCTGGAGATGCTGCGCGCCCGGATCGCCGCCGCCCGCTGGCAGTCCCCCGAGCAGCTGTGCCAGGAGGCGCTGCGGATCCTGCCGCCCGGCGACCGCGGCGACGACATCGCCCTGCTCGGCGCCTGCTTCGACGGCATCCCGGCCGGGGACGTCGCCCACTGGTACCTCCAGCCGCGCAACGAGACTCCGGGCCGGGCCCGCCGACTGGCCGCGCACACGCTGCGCCGCTGGGGGCTGGACGAGCTGAGCGAGGCGACCGAGCTGATGGTCAGCGAGCTGGTCACCAACGCCGTCCAGCACGCGACCCGGCCGGTCACCCTGAGCCTGGTGCGCACCGCCCGGCTGCGCTGCGAGGTCGGCGACGACAGCCCGCTGCTGCCGCGCCCGCGCCGCACCGGGCCGGAGGACGAACGCGGGCGCGGGCTGCAGATAGTGGCCCGGTGCGCGGACCGCTGGGGTGCGACCAGGCTGGGCACCGGCAAGGTGGTCTGGTTCGAACAGCGGCTGCCCGCGGGGATGTGACCGCGCCCCCTCCAACGCGGGGGCGCCCGGCGGGAACGGATCCCACCGGGCGCCCCGTACGGGTCGTCCGACCACTGCCCCCGGGCCGGGCCTCCTGGCGCCGGGGCTTCTGGCGCCGGGGCTTCTGGGGCCGGGGCCGTCAGATCCGGGTCGGCTCCACGGCCGGCTGCTCGGCCGGCTCCCGCGTCCCGTCCTCGGCCGGCCGTCGCGCGAGCCGGGCCATCAGCTGCTCGCCCTCCATGTCCACCCGCGGCACGACCTTCTCCAGCCGCTTCGGGAACCACCAGGCGGCCTTGCCGAACAGCGCCATCGCGGCCGGCACCAGCGCCATCCGCACCACGAAGGCGTCCACCAGCACGCCCACCGCGAGGGCGAAGCCGATCGGCTGGACGACCGGGTCGTGGCCGAAGACGAACGAGCCGAACACCGCCACCATGATCAGCGCGGCCGCCGTGACCACCCGGGCCCCGTTCCGCACCCCGGCCACCACGGCCTCGCGCGGCGCCGCGCCGTGGACGTGCTGCTCCTTCATCCCGGAGACCAGGAACAGCTCGTAGTCCATCGCCAGCCCGAACAGCACGCCGATCAGCAGGATCGGCACGAAGCTCACCACCGGCCCGACCTTGGGCACGTCGATCAGCCCGTCCAGCCAGCCCCACTGGTAGACCGCGACCACCGCGCCGAGCGAGGCGGTGACGCTGAGCAGGAAGCCGGCCACCGCCTTGAGCGGGACGAGCACCGAGCGGAACGCCAGCGCCAGCAGCACCACCGCGATCCCGACGATCACCGCGAGGAAGGGCGGCAGCGCCTGGCCGAGCTTGGTGGAGACGTCGATGTTGGCGGCCGTGGTGCCGGTGACGGCGATGTCCGCGCCGGTCTCCGCCTTCAGCTCCGCCTTCCGGTCGCGGATCTCGTTGACCAGCGCCTCGGTATCCGCGTGGTCCGGACCGGTCTGCGGGATGACGGTCACCAGCGCGGTGCGGCTCTCCTGGTCGACGGTCGGCGGCAGCAGCGTCCCGACGCCCTTGAGGGTCTGGAGCTTCGCGGCCACCTCCCGCACCGCCTGCTCGGGCTGCGGGGCGCCGTGGGCGTCCACCACGACCACCAGCGGAGCGTTGAAGCCCGGCCCGAAGCTCTCGCCGACCAGGTCGTACGCCTTGCGCGCGTCCGTCCCGGCGGCCTGCGAACCGCCGCTCGGCAGACCGAGGTTCAGGCTCGCGGCGGGCACCGCCAGGGCGCCCAGCCCGGCCAGTGCGACCAGCAGGACGGGCAGCGGACGGCGGACCACGAAGCGGCCCCAGCGCTCGCCCATGGTGGTGCGGCCGTTGGCGGTCAGGGCCCGCTTCCAGATCGGCAGCCGGTCGATCGCCCGGCCGGTGAAGCCCAGCACGGCGGGCAGCAGCGTGATCGCGACCAGGACGGCCACCACGACGGCCCCGGAGGCGGCCAGACCCATCACGGTGAGGAAGGGCACGCCCGCGACGGCGAGTCCGGCGAGCGCGACGACCACGGTCAGGCCGGCGAAGACGACGGCGCTGCCGGCGGTCGCGGTGGCCCGGGCGGCGGCCTCCTCCGGCTCCAGGCCCTCGTCCAGGTGGCGGCGGTACCGGAAGAGGATGAACAGCGCGTAGTCGATGCCGACCGCGAGGCCGACCATCAGGGCCAGCACCGGCGCGGTGGTGATGATCTCGAAGGAGCCGGTGAGCGCCAGCAGGCCGGCCATCGTCACGCCGACGCCGACCAGCGCGGTCAGCAGCGGCAGCCCGGCGGCGACCAGCGTGCCGAGGGTGACCACCAGCACCAGCCCGGCCACCACCAGGCCGATCGCCTCGCTGCCGCCCTCGATCTGGGCCATCGTGTTGTACGCGTCGCCGCCGAAGGCCACGTCCAGCCCGGCCGCGCGGGCCGGCTCGGCGGCGGCCTTCACCGCGTCGCGCTGCCGGTCGGTGACGTCGGCGAGCTTGTGGTCGAAGGAGACCAGCGCGAGAGCGACCGTCCCGTCCGGCGAGAGCGCGCCGGTGGCGTACGGGTCCGGCACCGCGGCCACGCCCGGCACCTGGGCGATCCGGGCGACGGCCTCGCCGACCGCCCTGCCGGCCTCGGGCGTCCCGATGCCGCCGGGCGCGCCGGCGGCGAAGACGACCTGCGCGGAGCCGTGGCCCTGCGCCGGGAAGGTGTCCTTGATCCGGTCCAGGGCGGCCTGCGCCTCGGTGCCCGGGACCTTGAACTCGTCGGTGGTCTTGCCGGCGAAGGCGCCCGCGGCCCCGCCGATGGCGAGGAGCAGGGCGATCCAGACGGCGACGACGGCCCGTCGCCGCCGGAAGCAGTATCGGCCCAGTCGGTACAGGTACGTGGCCATCGGCGGTCCCTCGGGTCGGTCAGGGCAGGTCGCGTCCCACCGTAGACCGAACTTTGTCGGGTGACAAAGTTGACCGACAAGATCGCACGACACAGTTGCCTGCCCGTGGCGCTACCCTGACTGGATGGCCCACGTCCCCGCCTCCGAACGCCGACCGCAACTGGTCCAGGCCGCGATCGACCTGATGACCAGGGAGGGAATCGCCGCCGGCAGCACCCGCGCGATCGCGGCCGAGCTGGGCGTGGCGCAGGCGACGGTGCACTACACCTTCGGCACCAAGAAGGATCTCTACCGGGCGGTCGTCCAGCAGCTGAAGTCCGACTTCGTCGGCGAGGTGCGCGCCGCCTCCCCCGGCGACGGCGCGTTCGGCGAACAGGTCCGCACCCTGGTGCTCGCGCTCTGGGAGGCCGCCACCGGCGAGCACGGACGCTGCGTGCTGCTGAGCGAGTTCGGGGCGCTGGCCATGCGCGACCCGGACATGCAGGAGATCATGCTCGGGCTCCAGCACGACATCGAGGGCACCGCCACCGAGATGCTCGACGCCCTCGCGGCCGCCCACGGCCTGAGCCTGGCGCTGCCCGCCCGCCGGATCGCCGTCCACTTCCTCGGCGGCTTCGACGGTCTGACGGCCCGCCACCTCACCCTGCGCCGGCCCGGCGACCGGCCCGACCAGGACACCCTGGAGGCGCTGGAGCTCCTCGTCGCGACGACGGTCGGACTCTGCCTGGGCACCCCGGCGGCGGAACTCCGCCGGCCGGACCCCCTGCGCGCTTCGCGCTAGGAAACGATCCGGACCGGCAGCTCGACCAGCACCTCGCGCAGCGCGGCCGCGAAGCGCTCGTACTCGGCGTTGCGGGCCGAGCCCGGCCGGACGGCCAGCCCGATCCTGCGGCCGGGCTGCGGTGCGGCGAAGCGGACGGCGGCCAGCCGGTCGGTGCGCCCGGCCTCGACGTCCAGCGCGGTGGCGGGCAGCAGGGTCACCCCGAGGCCGCCGGCGACCAGCTGGACCAGGGTGGACAGGCCGGCAGCGCGGGTGGTCGAGCCCGCCGGGTCGGCGCCGACCTCGCGGCAGATGTCCAGCGCCTGGTCGCGCAGGCAGTGGCCCTCCTCCAGCAGCAGCACGTCCAGGTCGAGCAGCACGTCGCGCGGGACGTCGATCCGCCCGGCGAGCGGGTGGCCGGGCGGGGTGAGCAGGACGAAGTCCTCGTCGAACAGCGGGATGTCCTTGGTCGGCGAGGCCCCGCCGGCCGGCAGCGCGAGCAGCAGGACGTCCAGCCGCCCGGCGGCCAGGCCCTCCAGCAGCGAGGGGGTGCGCTCCTCGTGGACGTGCAGCTCCAGGTCCGGGAAGCCGTCGCGGACCAGCCGCAGCACGGTGGGCAGCAGGTAGGGCGCGACGGTCGGGATGACACCCAGGTGCAGCGGCCCGGTGAACGGACGGCGGGCGGCCTCGACCTCCTCGGTGAGGGCCTGCAGCGAGGCGAGCACCCGGCGCGCGTGCTGGTGCACACGCTCCCCCAGTGGGGTGACGATCACCTTGCGCGTCGTACGCTCGACCAGCTGTGCGCCCAGCGACTCCTCCAGCGCTGCGACCGCCCCGGACAGCGCGGGCTGGCTGGTCCCGGTGGCGGCGGCGGCCTCCCGGAAGTGCCGGTGCTCGGCCACCGCGACGAAGGCGCGCAACTGGGCGACGGTCGGGGTGCGCGGGCTGCGGACTGTGGCGCTCGCCACAGTCGGGTCGCCCTTGGGGTCGCCGTTCCGGCGGGGACGCGGCCGCGACGTGGGGGATTCAGTACTGATAACAATCTCCGATCAGACACATCCAGTGTAGCTATTTCCCTGATCAGTCCACGATGTGGAACTGTGAGTGGTGTCCGGATTCCGGACAAGCTCCCCTCATCTCACTTCAGGAGAAGCGAACGTGCTCACGATCGGTGACAAGTTCCCCGAGTTCGACCTCAAGGCCTGTGTCGACCTGGACGCCGCGAGCGCCTTCGCCGATATCAACCACAAGTCCTACGAGGGCAAGTGGAAGATCGTCTTCTTCTGGCCGATGGACTTCACCTTCGTCTGCCCGACCGAGATCGCCGCGTTCGGCAAGCTGAACGACGAGTTCGCCGACCGCGACGCCCAGGTCCTCGGCGTCTCCGGCGACTCCGAGTTCGTGCACCACGCCTGGCGCAAGGACCACAAGGACCTGCGCGACCTGCCCTTCCCGATGCTGGCCGACATCAAGCACGACCTGATGCGCGCCTGCGGCGTCGAGGGCGAGGACGGCACCGCCCAGCGCGCCGTCTTCATCGTCGACCCGAACAACGAGATCCAGTTCGTCATGGTCACCGCCGGCTCCGTCGGCCGTAACCCCAAGGAGGTCCTGCGGGTGCTGGACGCCCTGCAGACCGACGAGCTGTGCCCGTGCAACTGGAACAAGGGCGAGGACACCCTCGACGCCCAGGCCCTGCTGGCGGGCTGACCCATGGCTCTCGACGACCTGAAGGCCGCCCTCCCGGACTACGCCAAGGACCTCAAGCTCAACCTGGGCTCGGTCATCGGCAACTCCGACCTCCCCGCCCAGCAGCTCTGGGGCACCGTGCTGTCCTGCGCGATGGCCACCCGCAGCCCCGGCCTGCTGCGTGAGCTGGAGCCCGAGGCCAAGGCCAACCTGTCCCCGGAGGCGTACAACGCCGCCAAGGGCGCGGCCGCGATCATGGGGATGAACAACGTCTACTACCGGACGCTGCACCTGCTCTCCGACAAGGAGTACAGCACGATGCGGGCCGGTCTGCGGATGAACATCATCGGCACCCCGGGCGTCGAGAAGGTCGACTTCGAACTCTGGTGCTTCGCGGTCTCCGCCATCAACGGCTGCGGCCAGTGCCTCGACTCGCACGAGGCCGTGCTGCGCAAGGCCGGCGTCGAGCGCGAGGTCGTCCAGGCCTCGATGAAGATCGCCGCCGTCCTGCAGGCCGTGGCCGGCGTCCTCGACTCCGAGGCCGCCCTCGCCGCCGTCACCGCCTGACGCACCCGGCACCCCGACGGGCCCTCCCGGACACCATGTCCGGGAGGGCCCGTCGTCGTTCTCCCCACCGGCAGTCCGGCACGGCGGAGGGTCAGTCGGTGGCGGGCGCGGCCGGCGGGGCGGAACTGGTGGCCGCGGTGCGCTCGGCGGCCTGTCCGGCCGTCCGTTCGGCGGCCTCGCGGGCGGCTTCGAGCGCGGTGAAGACGGCCTGGCCGGCCTCGTTGCGCCGGCGCAGGTGGGTGACCACGGTGTTGGTGACGGCGATCAGCGGGACGGCGACCACCGCGCCGCCGATGCCCCCGATGATGCCGCCGGCCGCGACGCCGAGCACCACGCCGAGCGGGTGGACCCGGACGGCCCGGCCGAGGATCAGCGGCTGGAGGATGTGACTCTCCACCTGCATCACCACCACCAGCACCACCAGCACCATCAGCGCCGTCCACGGCCCCTGGGTGACCAGCGCGATCAGCACCGCGACGGTGCCGGTGACCAGTGCGCCGACCAGCGGGACGAAGGCGCCCAGGAAGATGATCACAGCCAGCGGCAGGGCCAGCGGCACGCCCAGCAGATCGACGCCGATGCCGATGCAGAGCGCGTCGATGAAGGCCACGCAGACCGTGCCGCGCACATAGGCGGTGAGCGTCGCCCACGCCTTCGGGCCGGCCCCGGCCATCGCGAAGCGGGAATGCCGCGGCAGCCCGCGCAGCGCCCAGTTCCAGATCTTCGCCCCGTCGTAGAGGAAGAAGAAGGTGGTGAAGAAGGTCATCAGCAGTGCGGTCAGCACCTCGACGGCGATCTGCGCGCCGGTGATCGAGGCCGAGGTGAGCTGATCGGTGTTGGTGGTGATGGCCTTGGTGATCTGGTTGGCGAAGTCGGTGATCTGCTGCTGGGTCAGGTGCAACGGCCCGGTGACCAGCCAGTCCCGCATCTGGTTGACGCCGGTCTTCACCTGGGTGGTGACGTCCGAGAGGTTGGTCGACACCTGCCAGACCACGAACCAGCCGACCAGTCCGATCCCGGCGAGACCGCTGAGGAACACCCCGCCCGCCGCCAGCGAGCGCGGCACCCCGCGCCGGCGCAGCCAGGAGACCGAGGGCTCCAGCAGCGCGGTGATCAGCAGCGAGGCCAGCACCGAGAAGGCGACCAGCCGCAGCATGTCGACCACGTAGAAGACGACGTAGAGCGCGGCTCCGAGCAGCAGCAGCCGCCAGGTCGACTCCGCGGCCACCCGCAGCCCCCACGGCACCGCCTCGGCGGGGGTGGCCGGGCGGCCGGGGTGGTACTCCCGCCCGAACCCGGTGTGCGCGACCGGCGCGGGCGCGGTGACCGGGGCCGCCGCGGCGGACGGCGGGACCGCCTCGGCCGCCGGGGCCGGGTCGGTCCGCGGGACCGGGACCGGTCCGGGCGCCTCGACGAGTGCCGGGACAAGTGCCGGGACGTGCCCGTCCACGAGCGCCGGAACGTTCCCGGCGGCCGGCCCCGGGAGGGCCGGCTCGTGCGGGTCGGCCGCCATCGCGGCCCGCCGGCGCCGTTCGATCACGGCGGCCGCGCTCGCCACCACGGCCATGCCCTTGGCCACGGCCTTGAAGGCCTTTCCGCCCCGCGCCATCCTCGCTACCACCGCTCCACTGCCGAACCCGCCGAACCCGCCGTGCCCGGCGGTACGCCGCGGGTCCCGCCGCGGCCGTCAGGGATGACGCTACCCGGCGAGGGCGCGGCCAGTCCGGCCGCGGGCCCGTTCGACTCGAACCTCCCATGCCGACGAACCGGACAAAACGCAAGGTTCCATCCGGTTTCGGATGCGGTCCGCTGGGGAGGAGTCGGGACGAGACCCCGGAGCCCGGCCACCGAGGTCGCCCCGCGGCCAACTGCCGGCGGACCGGCCGGTGCGGGAAGCAACCAGGACCCCTTCCCGCGCCCCGCGTCCGCAACCGGGACCGCACCGCCCGAGGGCGCACTGGTCAGCGCAGCCCGGGCGGCGCGGTCCGCCCCCCGGGCTCGCGCCCCGCACCCCGCACCCCCTTGGGCCGACGCCCGAGCGACAGCCGTGCCCGAGAACGCCGCGGCCCCCGGCCGCTCGCCCGGGGAGGGCGAACGGCCGGGGGCCGCGGGAACCGCGCCGCCGGGGCGGCAGCCGGTCCTAGTACCAGTTGTGGGCCTGCCAGAACGACCACGCGCCACAGGGGCTGCCGTAGCGGGAGTTCATGTAGCCGACGCCCCACTTGATCTGGGTGGCCGGGTTGGTGCGCCAGTCGGCACCGGCCGAGGCCATCTTGGTGCCGGGCAGCGCCTGGACCAGACCGTACGCGCCGGAGCTCTTGTTGGTCGCGGTGTAGTCCCAGCCGCTCTCGCGCTTCACGATCTGGCTGAAGCACTGGAACTGCGCGTCGTTGCCGACGATCTGCCGGGCCAGGTCCTGGACCGAGCCGGGGCTGACCGAGACGGGCGGAGCGCTGTCCTCGACCGCGGTCATCGCGGAACGGGACTTGGACCGGTTCGCGGCGGCCTCGTCGGCCTTGCGCTTGTCGTCCGCGGCCTTGGCGGCCTTCTCCGCGTCGGCCTTGGCCTGGGCATCGGCCTTCGCCTGGGCGTCCGCGGCGGCCTGCTGGCGCGCGGCCTCCTCGGCGGCCTTCTGCTCCGCGGCGGCCTTGGCGGCGGCGTCGGCGGAGGCCTGCTGGGCGGATGCCTGCTGGCCGATGTTGTCACTGATGGTCTGCGCCTGGGCGCCAGAGGGGACTTCGGCAAGCAGGGTCGCGCCGGCGACGTCGACCGTCTGCATGGTCTTGCCCTCGCTGCCCGAGGCCATACCCACGACGGCACCGACAGCGGTGACGGCGGTGGCGGAGGCCACAGCAACTCCCCGGACCGAGATCCGAGTCACATGGTTTCCTTCCAGCATCGCCCACGCGTGACCGTACGGGCGCAACATGCCCCTTGGCACGGACCTCCGCACAGTGCTCTGGTCACGGGAGGTGCTGGCCCGGCGTCCGGCCGAGGTGACCGGGCGTTGAAATCGGGCGGCGTACGGCTCAACGGTGTTCAATTGTGTGTCCACCGACCGGAGTTGGCGAACCTTCCCGGGCCTGACTCCCGGAGTCCGGAAGCCCTGCCGCGCCGTACGCGGGGCCTGACAGAACCCTCACCATGCCGCACCGGGCACGGTCGACGCAATTCCCCTTCGCGTGGCGCATGTCACATTCACCGTACGGCGGTTTCCCGGACGGAAAGCACTCGATGTGATGAAACGGGCGGAGCCCGCTCCATCAGGAGCGGGCTCCGGGTCATGAGTTGACCATATTGTCCCACTATGCCCCGATCAGGGGCGGATCACGGGTGGATGTCCTCCAGCATCTCCGTGACCAGCGCCGCGATCGGCGAACGCTCCGAGCGGGTGAGCGTGATGTGGGCGAAGAGCGGATGACCCTTCAGCTTCTCCACCACCGCCACCACGCCGTCGTAGCGGCCCACCCGGAGGTTGTCCCGCTGCGCCACGTCGTGGGTGAGCACCACCCGCGAGCCCTGGCCGATCCGGGACAGCACCGTCAGCAGGACGTTCCGCTCCAGCGACTGCGCCTCGTCCACGATCACGAAGGCGTCGTGCAGCGAGCGCCCCCGGATGTGGGTCAGCGGCAGCACCTCCAGCATCCCGCGGGAGATGACCTCCTCGATCACGTCCGGGGTGGTGACGGCGGAGAGGGTGTCGAAGACCGCCTGCGCCCAGGGGCCCATCTTCTCCGCCTCGGAACCGGGCAGGTAGCCCAACTCCTGGCCGCCGACCGCGTACAGCGGCCGGAAGACCATCACCTTGCGGTGCTGCCTCCGCTCCAGCACCGCTTCCAGCCCCGCGCACAGCGCCAGCGCCGACTTCCCGGTGCCGGCCCGGCCGCCCATCGACACGATCCCGATCTCCGGGTCGAGCAGCAGGTCCAGCGCCACCCGCTGCTCGGCGCTGCGCCCGCGCAGCCCGAACGCCTCGCGCTCCCCGCGCACCAGCCGCACCCGGCCGTCGCCGGTGACCCGGCCGAGCGCCCGGCCGCGCTCCGAGGTCAGCACCAGTCCGGTGTGGACGGGCAGCTCGGTGGCGCCGTCGACGTCCACCCCCGCGTCGTGGCCGGCCGAGAACAGCGCGTCCACCTGGTCGGCCGGGACGTGCAGCTCGGACATGCCCGTCCAGCCCGAGGTGATCGCCAGCTCGGCCCGGTACTCCTCGGCGAGCAGGCCCACCGAGCTGGCCTTGATCCGCAGCGGCAGGTCCTTGGACACGACGGTCACGTCGTAGCCCTCGGCCTGGAGGTTGCGGGCGACCGCGAGGATCCGGGTGTCCGCCTCACCGCCGGCCCGGTAGCCGGCCGGCAGTATCGACACGTCGGAGTGGTTGAGCTCGACCCGGATGGTGCCGCCGAGCTCGCCGACCGGGATCGGCTCGTCGAGCCGGCCGTGACGGATCCGGTAGTCGTCGAGCAGCCGCAGCGCCTGGCGGGCGAAGTAGCCCAGCTCCGGGTGGTGCCGCTTGGCCTCCAGCTCGGTGACCACCACCACCGGGAGGACGACCTCGTGCTCCTCGAAGCGGGTCATGGCGAGCGGGTCCGCCAGGAGCACGCTCGTGTCGAGAACGTACGTGCGCCGGTCTGGTGTCCGGCGGCTCTTCGAACTGACCACTAGGCCTCCAGAGCGGATGACCCTGCGTCATCCGCGGCATGCCGGCCCCCGCTGCCCCGGTGGCCTCGGGACCGGACTGACTGGAGTATTCCCAGGCGGGGAGCGGTGCATTCGCGCCCCTGGAGAACTGACGGATCATTGCCGGTGAACGTTTGGCCTCGCGCCGGCACCGGGTAGGCCAGGCCTACGGCGGTCATTTCCTCCGGACGGGCCGGTGGCCGGGGCCGCCGTGCCGGGGTTACAGCCCCAGCCGCCGGTGGCGCTGCTCGTACGCGCGCAGCGCACGCAGGAAGTCGACCTTGCGGAAGGCCGGCCAGTACGCCTCGCAGAAGTAGAACTCGCTGTGCGCGCTCTGCCAGAGCAGGAAGCCGGACAGCCGCTGCTCGCCCGAGGTGCGGATGATCAGGTCCGGGTCGGGCTGGTTGCGGGTGTACAGGTGCTCGGCGATGTGCTCGACGGTCAGGACCTCCGCCAGCTCCTCGATCGAGGTGCCGCGCCCGGCCTGCTCCTGGAGCAGCGAGCGGACGGCGTCGGCGATCTCGTGCCGACCGCCGTAGCCGACCGCGACGTTGACCGTTATGCCGTCGATGTCGGCGGTCTGGTCGGCGGCCCGCTTGAGCACGTCGGCGGTGTGCTGCGGCAGCAGGTCCAGCGCGCCGACCGGGTTGACCCGCCAGCGGCGGGCGGCGGCCAGGCCGGTGACGGCGTCCTCGATGATGCCGAGCAGCGGGACGAGCTCGTCGGCCGGGCGGTCCAGGTTGTCGGTGGAGAGCATCCAGAGGGTGACGACCTTGACGTGGGTCTCGTCGCACCAGCCGAGGAACTCGCTGATCTTGTCGGCGCCGCGCTGGTGGCCGTACGCGGTGGAGCCGCCGGCCGCCTTGGCCCAGCGGCGGTTGCCGTCCAGGATCACGCCGATGTGGCGCGGGGTGCTCGCGAGGTGGACCTCGACCCGTCGACCGTAGAGCCCGTACATCCCGCCGAGCAGGGTGCGCAGCCCCGGCGTCCGTTCGGCGACATCGCGCAGACCCATCTTTCCCGGCCCCTCCGTGCTCGTTGCAACTGGTGCGTCTCCGCCCCGGGCGCAGCCTACTCCGGCGCGCAGGTGCACAGTAAAGCCGCAGGTAGCGGTCTGGTCACGGTCCTGTACGAAGTCTGTCCCGACGGGCGTGTCGGGGGTCGTCCGGGCGGGCCGCGGGGCCGCTGCGGGGCTCCCGGGGCGCGGACACGGAACGGTCTCCGAATCCTTAACGGAACCGTAAGCCGTTCTTCCGATGCTTGACGACCAGCAATGGTCTAGTCCAGCTTTTGATCCGGGACGGAACGATCCTCCGGCTCCGCCCCGCAGGCTCACTTCGGACCTCCCCTCCCCCACACGCGGCCGCCGCGCCCCCCACCGCGGCGGCCGCTCCTCCCCCAGGAGCGTCGCCCCATGGCCCGTACGCTGAACCAGCCCTCGCACAAGCGCCGGCGCAGCCCCCTCCCGGCCGTCGCGGCCGGTGCCACCGCCCTCGCCCTGGCCGGCGGCGGCCTCGCCCTCTTCGCCGGCGGCGCCAGCGCGGCGGTCGGCAACCTGGTCGACAACGGCGGCTTCGACGGCGGGCTCGGGGGCTGGACCTGCACCGGCGCCGCGACCACGGTCTCCTCCCCGGTCCACTCCGGCACCGGCGCGCTCCAGGCGACCCCGGGCGCCGGTGACACCGCCGAGTGCACCCAGACCATCAGCGTGCTGCCCAACACCAGCTACACCCTGAGCGCGTGGGTCCAGGGCCCGTACGTCTACCTCGGTGCGCGCGGCACCGGCGGCACCGACCCGTCCGCCTGGTCGAACCAGAACAGCTGGAACCAGCTGTCCAGCACCTTCACCACCGGGGCGAACGCCACCAGCGTCACCGTCTACCTGCACGGCTGGTACGGCCAGAGCGCCTACCTGGCCGACGACGTCGCGCTGATCGGCCCCGGCGGCACCGGCACCCCGTCGCCGACCGCGACCCCCACCCCCACCGCGACCCCCACGGCCACCGCCTCCCCCACGGCCACCGCGACGCCCACCGCGACGGCGACCCCGACGCCCACCCGGACCGCGACGGCGACCCCCACCGCCACGCCGACCAGCACCACCCCGCCGGCCACCGGCCTGCCCGCCCACGTGGTCACCGGCTACTGGCAGAACTTCGACAACAACTCGACCGTGCAGCGGCTGAGCGACGTCCAGAGCGCGTACGACATCATCGCGGTGTCCTTCGCCGACGCCGTGCCGACCAGGACCGGCGCGATCAGCTTCACCCTGGACCCGGGCCTGTCCAAGGCGCTCGGCGGCTACACCGACGCCCAGTTCCGCGCCGACATCAAGGCCAAGCAGGCGGCCGGCAAGAAGGTCGTCCTCTCCATCGGCGGCCAGAACGGCGCGATCACCGTCGGGGACGCCACCGCCGGCGCCAACTTCGTCAACAGCGCCTACGCGATCATCAAGGACTACGGCTTCGACGGCATCGACGTCGACCTGGAGAACGGTGTCCAGGCCGGCCCGCTCGGCGACGCGCTGCACTCCCTGCAGGCCAAGGTCGGCCCCGGCTTCGTCCTGACCATGGCCCCCGAGACCATCGGGATGTACAACACCTCCGGCGCCTACTTCCAGCTGGCGCTGAAGACCAAGGACATCCTCACCGTCGTCAACACCCAGTTCTACAACTCGGGCGGCATGAACGGCTGCGACGGCAAGGTCTACAACCAGGGCACCATCGACTTCATCACCTCGCAGGTCTGCACCCAGATCCAGGGCGGCCTGCGGCCGGACCAGGTGGGCATCGGCGTCCCGGCCTCCACCCGGGCCGCGGGCGGCGGCTACGTCGCGCCGACCGTGGTGAACAACGCGCTGGACTGCCTGGCCACCGGTAACAACTGCGGCAGCTTCGTGCCGCCGGCCAAGTGGCCGACCATCCGCGGCGCGATGACCTGGTCGACCAACTGGGACGTCAACAACGGCAACGCGTTCTCCAACGCGGTCGGCCCGTTCGTCCACAAGATGCCGTAACGGCACCCGGCCGCGGCTGCCGAAGGCCGCGGCCACCCGAGCTCCACTCCCCCGGCGCGCCGCTCCTTGAGGGTGGGGCCTGCGCGTCGGCGGCCGGGCCCGTCGCACCGACCGGTGCGGCGGGCCCTTCCGTTCCTCTCCCCTTTGACGCGTTCAATGTCCCGGCGGCACGTGCTCACCGCGCCAGGACCGCGGTGAGCGCGCCGAGCAGCAGGAACGGGCCGACCGGGAGGTCCAGTCCGCGCACCGGGCGGCGACGGACCAGCGCGGCGGCGGCCCGCAGGGTGCCCCACAGCCCGGCGAGCACCATCGCGGCGAACAGCCCGCCGAGCGCCACCGACCAGCCGTACCAGCCGAGCAGCCCGCCCAGGGCGAGCCCGAGCGGGGAGTCCCCCGGGCCCAACGCGCCCAGCCAGACGGCCAGTTCGAGCACACCCCCGACCGCGAGCGCGACCAGCAGGCAGCGCAGCGTCACCCCGGGCCCCGCGGTCGGCACCGCCGCCAGCAGCAGCGCCGTCACCCCGCCGAGCAGTGGCAGGGTCAGCCGGTACGGCAGCCGGCGCACCCGCGCGTCGACGAAACCGAGCGCCACGCCGAGCGCCGCCGCCCAGCCCATCGCCAGGGTCACCACCACCAGCCGGTCCGCCGCGTACGCCACCGCGACGGCGACCGCCACCGCGACCGCCTCCACCGTCCAGGGGCCGGCGCCCAGCCGCTCCCGGCAGCCCCGGCAGCGCCCGGTCGGCGGCAGCAGGCGCAGCCGGCGCCCGCAGGCCGGGCAGTCCTCGCACCAGGGCTCGCCCTCCGGCACCGCGAACCGGGCGATCAGCCCGCGCAGCGGTGGAGCCGCCAGGAGACCGACCAGCACCGCCGCCACCACGACCGGGACCACCGGCGCACCCCCTCTTCGACCGACGCGACCGACGCCATCGGCGCGACCGGCCCCATCCTCCCGCGCCGGGCCGTGTGCCGTCCGTCTCGTTCCGCACGGCAGCGCGACAGCGCTCCTCGCATACACGAGCATTCCGGACATTCGACTACTGGTTCGGAAGGCCGTCCGCCACCCCCGCCTACCAATCCAAGGGGGCCGTTCGGGCCCCCGAAAGCACCCCCGCGGAGTCCGGCCGCACGGCCCCTCCGTACCCCTAAAGTAGGCGGACATGCAGGTCATCCAGTCCAGCAAGCTCGCCAATGTCTGCTACGACATCCGCGGCCCGGTGCTCGACGAGGCGATGCGGCTGGAGGAACAGGGCCACCGCATCCTCAAGCTCAACACCGGCAACCCGGCCACCTTCGGTTTCGAGGCGCCCCCGGAGATCCTCCAGGACGTCCTGCGCAACCTCGCCAACGCGCACGGCTACGGCGACTCCAAGGGCCTGCTCTCCGCGCGCCGCGCGGTGGTCATGCACTACGAGGACCGCGGGCTGCACGGCCTCTCCGTCGACGACGTCTTCCTCGGCAACGGCGTCTCCGAGCTGATCCAGCTGGCCATGACCGCGCTGCTGGACGACGGCGACGAGGTGCTCGTCCCGGCCCCGGACTACCCGCTGTGGACCGCCTCGGTCTCACTGGCCGGCGGCACCGCGGTGCACTACCGCTGCGACGAGCAGTCCGAGTGGTACCCGGACCTCGCCGACATCGAGGCCAGGGTCACCGACCGGACCAGGGCCATCGTGGTGATCAACCCGAACAACCCGACCGGCGCGGTCTACCCGCGCGAGGTGCTGGAGGGCATCGCGGAGATCGCCCGCCGGCACGACCTGGTGGTCTACGCGGACGAGATCTACGACAAGATCCTCTACGACGACGCCGAACACGTCCCGCTGGCCACCCTGGCCCCGGACCTCTTCTGCGTCACCTTCAACGGACTGTCCAAGGCCTACCGGGTCGCCGGCTTCCGCTCCGGCTGGATGGTGCTGTCCGGCGACCGGCGCCGGGCCCGCAGCTACATCGAGGGCCTCACCGTGCTCGCCTCGATGCGGCTGTGCGCCAACATGCCCGCCCAGCACGCGGTGGCCGCCGCGCTCGGCGGACGGCAGTCGATCCGCGACCTGGTGCTGCCCGGCGGCCGGCTGCACGCCTCGCGGGACGCCGCGTACGAACTGCTGAACCAGATCCCGGGGGTCAGCTGCGTCAAGCCCAAGGGCGCGCTGTACGCCTTCCCCCGGCTGGACCCCAAGGTCCACAAGATCAAGGACGACGCCCGGATGGTGCTGGACCTGCTGCGCTCCCAGCGCATCCTGCTGGTCCAGGGCACCGGCTTCAACTGGCCGGAGCCGGACCACTTCCGGCTGGTCACCCTGCCCCGGGCGGAGGAGATCACCGACGCGGTGACCCGGATCGGCGACTTCCTCGGGGGTTACGTCCAGCCGTAGCCCCGGGCGGGAAGCACCCGGGAGAAACACTACGGCCGGAGTCCCGGCCCGGGCGATCTCCTTGGTCGGGGGAAAATCGCCCGGCGGAACTCCGGCCGTCCTGCCGCTCGGCGGGGCGCGCGGTTCGTGCCGCGCGCCCGCCTCTCTCCCGGCTGAGGCTCAGGCTCAGCCGAGGCGCGCGACGAGGTTCCGGTACTCGTCCCACAGCTCCTTCGGGGTGTGGTCGCCGAAGGTCTCCAGGTGGGCCGGCACGAGAGCGGCCTCCTGGCGCCAGAGGTCGGCGTCCACGGTGAAGAGCAGGTCGAGGTCCTCCTTGGACAGGTCCAGGTCGCCGAGGTCGAAGCCCTCGACGGTCGGCAGCACGCCGATCGGGGTCTCGACGCCCTCGCCGGTCCCCTCCAGGCGCTCGACGATCCACTTGAGCACGCGGCTGTTCTCGCCGTAGCCGGGCCAGACGAACTTGCCCTCGGCGTCCTTGCGGAACCAGTTGACGTAGTAGATCTTCGGCAGCTTGGCGGCGTCCGCCCGGGCGCCGACCTTCAGCCAGTGGGCGAAGTAGTCACCCATGTTGTAGCCGCAGAACGGCAGCATCGCGAACGGGTCGCGGCGCAGCTCGCCGACGGTGCCCTCGGCGGCGGCGGTCTTCTCGGACGCGATGTTGGCGCCGAGGAAGACGCCGTGCTGCCAGTCGAAGGACTCGGTCACCAGCGGGACGGCGGTGGCGCGGCGGCCTCCGAACAGGATCGCCGAGATCGGCACGCCCGCCTGGTCCTCCCACTCCGGGGCGATGGTCGGGCACTGCGCGGCCGGGACGGCGAAGCGGGCGTTCGGGTGGGCGGCCGGGGTGCCGGACTCGGGGGTCCAGTCGTTGCCGCGCCAGTCGGTCAGGTGCGCCGGGGGCTCCTCGGTGAGGCCCTCCCACCACACGTCGCCGTCGTCGGTGAGGGCGACGTTGGTGAAGACGGTGTTGCCCCAGAGGGTGTCGATGGCGTTGGCGTTGGTGTCCACACCGGTGCCGGGGGCGACGCCGAAGAAGCCGGCCTCGGGGTTGATGGCGTACAGGCGGCCGTCGGCGCCGAAGCGCATCCAGGCGATGTCGTCGCCGATCGTCTCGACCTTCCAGCCCGGGACCGTCGGCTGGAGCATGGCCAGGTTGGTCTTGCCGCACGCCGACGGGAAGGCGGCGGCGACGTACTTGGCCTCGCCGTTCGGCGGGGTGAGCTTCAGGATGAGCATGTGCTCGGCCAGCCAGCCCTCGTCGCGGGCCATGGTCGAGGCGATGCGCAGCGCGTAGCACTTCTTGCCGAGCAGGGCGTTGCCGCCGTAGCCCGAACCGAAGGACCAGATCTCCTTGGTCTCCGGGAAGTGCGAGATGTACTTGGTGCTGTTGCACGGCCACGGCACGTCCGCCTGGCCCTCGGCGAGCGGGGCGCCGACGGTGTGCACGGCCTTGACGAAGTCGCCGTCCTCGCCGAGCTGGTCCAGCACGGCCTGGCCCATGCGGGTCATCACGCGCATGGAGACGGCGACGTAGGCGGAGTCGGTGATCTCGACGCCGTACGCGGCCAGCGGGGAGCCGACCGGGCCCATCGAGAAGGGCACGACGTACATCGTGCGGCCCTTCATCGCGCCGCGGAAGAGTCCCTGCTCGCCCTGGAAGAGCTCCCGCATCTCGGCGGGGGCCTTCCAGTTGTTGGTCGGTCCGGCGTCCTTCTCCTGCTCGGAGCAGATGAAGGTGCGGTCCTCCACGCGCGCCACGTCCGTGGGGTCCGAGGCGGCGTAGTAGGAGTTGGGGCGCTTCTCCTCGTTGAGCTTCTTGAAGGTGCCCTGCGCCACCAGCAGGTCCGCGAGGCGGTGGTACTCCTCGTCGGAACCGTCGCACCACTCGATGCGGTCCGGCTGGGTGAGCTCGGCGATCTCGCTCACCCAAGCGAGCAGCTGCTTGTGGCGGGTGGGCGCGGATGCGCTGAGAGCAGAGATCTCGTACGACACGATCGCTCCGTTTCACGCCATCTCGGCGAGGAGACGGCGTCGCGGGGGTCTGAGGGTGCTTGCAGCGTAGCTCCGGACTCAAGGCCGGAACGTGGCGAAGCGTCGAAATTGACGCACCTTTTACTCCAGCCAGTATGATTACTGGCCAGTAACAGAGCAGCCTCACCCGCGACGGAGTGTGCGGCGCCACACTCCTATTACTCCAAAACGTCCAACAGTGACGATCGCCACTTCCTACGCGCCAGTAACCTACGGATCCGTAGGTAACGGGTAGCATGCTGCGCATGACTGCTGCTGCGCTCGCGGAGAGTGCACTCATAGAGAGCAAGCCGAAGTGGCGCGGCTGGCTGCACGCCGGAATGTTCCCCGCCACGGTGGCCGCCGGGATCGTGCTGATCTGCCTGGCCGACTCCACACCCGCCAGGATCGCCTGCGCGATCTACTCGGTCAGCGCCTGGCTGCTGTTCGGGGTCAGCGCGGTGTACCACCGCTTCGACTGGGGCCCGCGCGGGGACGCCGTGCTGCGCCGGCTGGACCACGCCAACATCTTCCTGATCATCGCGGGCACCTACACGCCGTTCACGATGCTGCTGCTCAAGGGCGCCGACCAGCAACTGCTGCTCTGGGCGGTCTGGGGCGGCGCACTGGCCGGGATCGCGTTCCGGGTGTTCTGGGTCGGCGCGCCGCGCTGGCTGTACACACCGGTGTACCTCGCGCTGGGCTGGGCCGCCGCCTTCTACCTGCCGGACTTCCTGCACACCGGCGGGGTCGCCGTCCTGGTGCTGATGGTCGTCGGCGGAGTGCTCTACAGCATCGGCGGCGTGGTGTACGGGCTCAAGCGGCCCAACCCCTCACCGCGCTGGTTCGGGTTCCACGAGGTGTTCCACGCCTTCACCCTGGGGGCGTTCATCGTCCAGTACATCGGCGTCTCACTGGTGGCGTACAGCACGGCCGGCTGATCCCGGCGCACCCCGACGGGCGGTCGAACGGTCCACGGACCGGCCGGCCGCCCGTTCCGCCGTCCAGGGCCGCTCGTACGGGGCCCGGAGCTGCGGGCGGCGCGGGACGGCCGCGTGGTCGACGGCGCCGGACTCCGACTGCGGGCCCGGATCCTGCAGCAGCCCGTGCGCGTGGTGGTGCTCGCCGTGGGCGTAGTACTGCTCCCCGCGGGCGTGGTGCTGCTCCCCGTGCGACTCCCGGCGGGGCTCGCGCGACTCCCGGTACGGCTCGCGCGGCGACCCGGCCGCCGTCGGGAGCGCCGCGGACCCGGACCGCCCCGGCGCACCGGCCGAGCGGGCCCGCGCCTGCCGGGCGTCGAGCGCCTCGCGGGCCCGACGGCAGCGCTCGCAGTGCGCGGCGTCCGGGATGCCGCGGCGCGGGCGGTGCCGGACCGGGGCCCGATCCCCGTGCGTCGCGCGCCAGCGGCGGGCGACGTACACCATGAGCAGCAGGGTCTCGACCCCGGCGACCGCCAGGACCAGCAGGGCGCCGTTGATCAGATAGGCCGCGACCACGGCCAGCGCAGAGCCCACCACCACCGCCGAACCCCACACCTGGGTGCTCATCTGCTTGTCGTCCGCGTCGGCCACTTCGGTCCCCTTTCCCGGTGCCGGGCTCGTGGTCGGCTCCCGCCGCCCCACCTCTTCTCCGCTCTCGGCACGCGTCGGCCAGCACTGACCGATTGCCACATGGTATCTACCGACAGTCATGGCCAACTGCCCCGGGGCGGCGAACGACAGATCAACGTTGCGTCAATTCCTCGTGCGGAAGCAGCACTTCCAGGACACATCACGGAGCGTAGCCGCGGTTCACCTCCGTCGAACAGGCTGGACGCACCGGACGCGCCGGACGCGCCGGACGCCCCAACGGCAGCACGCAGGGCGCCGAACCGGCCGCCGACCAGGCGGTCGGCGGCCGGTTCGGCGCCCTTGCGGTTGTCCTCTCCGTTCCGCTCTGTTCGATGTGCGGGTACATGACGCGTGCGGGTTCGTCACGTGTGCGGGTTCGTCACGTGTGCGGGCAGCGGGGTCCGGCCCGACCGACCGGACCCCGCCCGCCGTCAGCCGCGGCGGACGCCCGTCCTCCGCCGCAGCACGGCACCCGCGCCCACCAGCGCGGTGGCCCCCAGGGCGGCCGCCGCCGTCACGGCCGGCAGCTCCGAACCGCCGCCCGGGGCCTGCGGGGCCTGCGCCACGGCGGCGAGTTCCGGCGCGGCGTCCACCTGGTAGCCGCCGCCCTCGCCCGACCGGTCGTACACCGAGCCGGGCAGCTTGTCCCCGTACCGCTGGTGCACCAGCTGCTGGTACGCGGCCAGGGTGACCCCGCCGGCGCCCACCGAGCGCCGGGCCTCGTCGTCCAGCGGCAGCACCCGGCCGTCGCGCAGCACGTACCAGGCGTTGACCTGCGGCTCGCGGAAGGCGGTGCCGCCGCCGCTGCCCGCCGCCTTCGCCGCGTAGTCGCTCTCGTCACCGCCGGAGGCGATGTTGACGACCCTCCAGGCCCCGCCCTGCCGCACGGTCCAGACCGAGGCGCTCTGCCCGTCCGCCGCGACCACCTTGCTGGCGGTGAACTCGGCCTTCGCCACCGGTGCGCCCGGGGTGCCGGCCACGAAGCCCGGGTCCAGCAGGTACACCGGCACCGTGTCGCCGGCCAGCCGCGGCGCGGCCTCGCTCGCCGCCCGGGCCTCCTCGGCGGCGCCGATGGTCAGCTGCCGGGTCGGCGGGACGCCCTTGCGGGCGAAGAAGTGGCCGACCTTGTCGAGGACGGCCGCGTCCTGGACGGCGCTGCGGGCCTGCGCCAGCTCGGCGGCGGGCACCGGGGCCGGGGCGGACGGGGAGTCCGCGTGCGCGGCCGGGGCGAGCGCCAGCGCGAGACCGGCGGTGAGCAGGACGGTGACGGCGGCCGTGGAGGCGGCGGAGGTGACGGCCCGACGGCGGCTCTTGATCTCGGTCATGGTCGCCCTCACGCGCCGATCCGGTACAGGGAGTGGGTCCACGAGAACGTGTCGTTGTTCACGTAGTACTGGTAATCCGCCCAGTTGTAGCGGTAGTTGGAGGGCCACGGGTCGCCCCAGTAGACCCAGTTGCTCCCGGTGTCGTAGCCGTACAGGACGTGCATGTGGCCGCCGCCCGAGCTCCACTGGATGCGCGTCTCGATCGGGCGGTTGGCGTTCACCTCGGACTGCACGGTGCCGTAGTTCAGGTACCCGTTGACGTACGAGCCCGGGTTGATGCCGACCCAGCTCAGCCCGTTCTGCACATCGCCCAGCGTGGCCTGGCTGTTGGGGCAGCTGGAGTTGACGGAGCGGCCGAACGCGGCGTTGCAGAACTGGTTCTGGCTGTAGTTGTAGCCGAACCAGGTGGCGATGGTGTTCCCGCTCGCCGCCCAGCACCAGTTGGTCTGCTGTTGCTGCTGCATGGTGATGTTGAGCTTCTTGTAGGTGCCGGCCAGGTCGGCCGTGCTGCCGGGCGCGGCGGCCTGGCGGACCTGGTGCGCGGCCCGGTCCTGGGCCGGGTCCTGGGCCTGGGCCTGGTACTGGGCCGGCTGCCCGGCCGGGGCGGCGGCGATCGCGGGTGCGGCCATCGCGGCGGTGAGCGCCGGGCCCAGCACGCCGAGGGTGAGCAGCGAGACCGCACGGCGCAGCCGTATCCGTGGAACTGGCATGGGGGAATGCCTCCTTGCACGAGTGGAGCGAGGGGCTGTGTGGGGGCGCGGTCCGGATCGCGCCCCGAGCATCGCGCCTCGTCAGGTACGGGTCAACGGGCCTCGGTGCGGCCCGGACCGGGATGTGAACGGGCCGGCGCGGATGTGAACGACGCCCCGGGAACCCCCGCGCAGCAGGCCCGGACCGGTGACAAACCGCCGCATCGATGTGAATATTCACGGTCAAACGGCGGCCCGTCCCAGCCGTCGGCGCCGGACCGCCCGCACGCCCGCACGCCCGCACGCCCGCCCCAGGAGGCCGCCATCCACAGGAGCGACCCAGCCGACCTCGCCGCCGCCCTGCGCACGGGCCCCTTCCACCTCGCCCTGCGCACCGCGATCTCCGCCCGGGGCCTCGCCCTGCACCGCATCCGCCGACACCTCGCCCTGCGCGGCGTCAACGTCGGCCTCACCAGCCTCAGTTACTGGCAGCAGGGCCACCGCCGCCCGGAACGCGCCGAGTCACTGCGTGCCGTCGCCGCCCTGGAGGACGTCCTCGACCTGCCCGAGCACTCCCTGACCCGGCTGCTCGGCCCCCGTCGCGCCGCCGGCCCCGCACCGGCCGGCCCGCCGGTGCGCCCCTACCGCGACCTCATCTCACCGGCCGTGGCCGTCGACGGACTGCTCGCCACCCTCGCCGGCCCGCGCGACACCGGGCTGCACACCATCACCCACATCGAGCGCATCCGGGTCGGCCCCGACCGCCGGATCGCCCGCCGCGACTCCCAGCACGCCCTGCGCGCCCACCGCGACGGCATCGACCGCTACCTCGCCCTCTACCAGGGCGACCTGGGCAGCGACATCACCCGCGTCGGCGTCCGCGCCGAGGAGAACTGCCGCCCCGGCCGCATCCGCCGCGACCAGGCCCACCACCTGCTCGCCGCCGAACTCCTCCTCGACCGCCGCCTGCGCACCGGCGACACCCACCTGCTCGGCTACGGCTTCGACGACTCCCCCTCGCCCGACCCCAGCTGCGAGTACGTCCGCGGCTTCAACTCCGGCGCCGGTCAGTACGTCCTCCAGATCACCTTCCACCCCGCCGCCCTCCCCGTCCGCTGCCACCGCTTCGCCCTCCACTCCCCCGGCGCCGCCCCGTACGAGACCGAGGAGCTCACCCTCGACGGGCACCACTGCGTCCACCTGGTGGCGACGGCGGTGCGGCCGTGCCTGCTGGGGATCCGCTGGGACTGGGAGTGAGGGGCGGCCGGACCGGTGCCCGGCCAGGGGCCGCGCGACCGGGCACCGGCACCGGCTACGCCCGGCGGAAGTCCATGATCAGGGAGTCCTCCACCGGCAAGTAGCCGATCTGCTGGTAGATGGAGTTGCTGGTCGGGTTGGCGAGGTCGGTGTAGAGCAGGACCTCGGTGGCGCCGCGGGAGAGAAGGTGGGCCGAGACGGCGGCGGTGACGGCGGTGCCGTAGCCGCGGCCGCGGCTCTCGACGGGGGTGTAGACCGGGCCGATGCGGGACATCCCGGCGAGGATCGGGCTGCTGCCCGCCAGGGCGACCGGGCGGCCGTCGTCCTCCCACAGGTGCAGGCAGCCGCTCGCGGTCCGCTCGTCCACCGCCCGCGGGACGTCGGGGACGTCGACCCCCGCCTCGGCCAGGAACTCCTCGTACCAGCGGATCGCCCGCTCGCGGTCGGCCGGTTCGGCCAGCCGGTGGCGGCCCGCGGGCGGGCGCGGCGGGTCGGTCAACTCGCCGAGCCGGTAGAGCCGTTCGTCGAAGCGGACGGACTGCTCGGTGCCGGTCGCCGCCGTCCACGCGGCGGCGAAGGCGCGGACCGCTTCGGCACCCCCGCCGACCCCGGTCACCGTGGTGAACCCGGAGCCGGCGGCGGCCAGGTCGACCGCCAGCTCGGCGGCCGCGGCCGGCGGCATGAAGGAGAGCCTGGGGTCGAACGGCGGCGTCTGGAGGAAGGCCCCGGCGACCGGACCGTCCTCCTCGGCCCGCCACCAGCCGAAGACCGGCGGCTCACCGAACACCGTCAGGCCGGACGCGGCCAGCCGGTGCGCGATGGTGAGCAGGACGGTGTTCTCGGCGGGGCGGGTGGCCAGGAAGGCGCCCGCCTGGTCGCGGAACTCGTCGAGGGAGGTGCTGAAAGTCCAGGTCATGGCCCATGGTGGACCGCCCGGGGCCGGTTCGCCAGCGATTTCGCGGCCGCCGCCGGGGCTCCCGCTACTCGACCGCCACGCCCAGCTTCCCGGCCAGCGCCGCCGGATCGGTGGTCGGGGCGTCGCAGGCGAAGTGCCGGCAGACGTACGCCGCGGGCGCCCCGCCGACCAGCGGCCGGTCGGCCAGCAGCGGCACCTCGGGCTCCCCGGGCGCGCCGACCGCGACCACGGCCCCCGGCGCCGTCCCGAGCAGCGCGGCCCGTCGAAGCGCCGCGGTGGCCGGATCGCCGTCCGGGCCGACCACGGCGACCTCGCGCGGCCCGTCGAGCAGCGCCTCGGCGACGGCGAGGCCCCAGCCGATGAACCGCGGCGCCCGGCCGGCGAGCGCGCCGACCACGCCGAGGGCCCGCTCGGCGGCCGTGCGGTGCCGGTCGGAGCCGGTGTACGCGGCGTACGTGAGCAGGGCGCCGGCGGCGGCCGTCCAGCCGGACGGGGTGGCGTTGTCGGTCGGGTCCTGCGGGCGGCGGATCAGTTCCTCGGCGTCGTCGGCGGTGTCGTAGAGCGCGCCGGAGGCCTCGTCGGTGAAGTGCTTGAGCACGGTGTCGAGCAGGCCGCCCGCCAGCTGGAGCCAGGAGGACTCGCCGGTGACGGCGTACAGCGTGAGGAAGCCCTCGGCGGTGTCCGCGTAGTCCTCCAGCACGCCGGCGTTGGCACCGGCCCGGCCGTCCCGGGAGGTGCGCAGCAGCCGGCCGTCCGGGGTGAGGTGAACGGCGAGCAGCAGGTCGGCGGCGCGTTCGGCGGCCTCGACCAGGTCGGGGCGGTCCAGCATCGCGCCGGTCTCGGCGAGCGCGGCGACGGCCAGGCCGTTCCAGGCGGCGACCACCTTGTCGTCCCGGGCCGGGGCGGGGCGGGCCCCCCGGGCCTCGGCCATCCGCGACCGGATCGCCTCGTACTCGGCGAAGTCCTCCGGGTCGGAGAGGAGTTGGAGCACCGAGGTGCCGTGCTCGAAGGTGCCCTCGGCGGTGACGGTGAACAGCCGGGCGGCGGTGGCCGCGTCGGCGGGGCCGAGCAGGTCGACCAACTGGCCGGGCTCCCACACGTAGTAGGCGCCCTCGGCGGACTGCCCGGTCTCCTCGTCGAGGCTGTCGGCGTCCAACGCGGAAGCGAACGCGCCCTCGGGCGTGCGGAGTTCGCGCAGCAGGAAGTCCGCGGTGGACAGCGCGACCCGGCGGGCGAGGGGCGAGCCGGTGGCCCGCCACAGGTGCAGGTAGGCGCGCAGCAGCAGGGCGTTGTCGTACAGCATCTTCTCGAAGTGCGGCACCACCCAGTCGGCGTCCACCGCGTACCGGGCGAAGCCGCCGCCGAGCTGGTCGTGGATGCCGCCGCGGGCCATCGCCCCGCCGGTGCGCACGGCCATCTCCAGCGCCGCCTCCGAACCGGTCCTGGCGTGGTGGCGCAACAGGAACTCCAGCACCATGGCCGGCGGGAACTTGGGCGCGCCGCCGAAGCCGCCCCGGCTCTGGTCGAAGTCCCGGCTGAGACTCACCAGCGCCTGGTGCAGGTCCGCCTCGCCGGGCGGGTTGTGGGCGCCGGCCGAGTAGACGGCGGCCCGCTCGGCCAGGTCGGCCCGGATCCGCCCGGCGACCTGCCCGACCTCCTCCCGGCGGTCCCGCCAGGCGGCCTCCACGCCCTCCAGCACCTGCCGGAACGACGGCATCCCGTGCCGGGGCTGCGGCGGGAAGTAGGTACCGAAGTAGAACGGCTCCTTGTCGGGAGTGAGGAACACCGTCATCGGCCAGCCGCCCTGCCCGGTCGCGGCCTGCACCGCCTCCATGTACACGGCGTCGACGTCCGGCCGCTCCTCCCGGTCCACCTTGACCGGCACGAACCGCTCGTTGAGGTACTCGGCGAGCCCGGCGTCCTCGAAGCTCTCGTGCGCCATGACATGGCACCAGTGGCAGGCCGCGTAACCGACGGACAGCAGCACCGGCACGCCGCGGCGCTCCGCCTCCGCGAAGGCCTCGGGGCCCCAGGGCCACCAGTCGACGGGGTTGTCGGCGTGCTGGAGCAGGTACGGCGAGGTCGCGTCCGCGAGACGGTTCGGCATGCGTCCATCCTCGCGCATCCGGCGCTCGGCGCGCGGCAGGTCAGGCCGGTCCGGACCAGTAACTGATCCCGAGATTGGCGTCGAAGGTGCGCATCCGTCCGAGCACCTGGTCGGGGGTCGGGCCGAGGAGCTCGTCGACGATGCGGCCGTCGGCGAGGAAGACGACGCGGTCGGCGTACGAGGCCGCGACCGGGTCGTGGGTGACCATCACGACGGTCTGGCCGAGCTCCCGGACGCACCGGCGCAGCAGCGCGAGGATCTCGGCGGCGGAGCGGGAGTCCAGGTTGCCGGTCGGTTCGTCGGCGAAGACGATCCGGGGCCGGCCGGCCAGCGCCCGGACGCAGGCGACACGCTGCTGCTGCCCGCCGGAGAGCTGGGCCGGGCGGTGGCCGAGCCGGGCGCCGAGGCCGGCCGCCTCGACCAGGGTGCGCAGCCACTGCCGGTCGGGGGTACGGCCGGCCAGGGTCAGCGGCAGGGTGATGTTCTCCGACACCGTCAGGGTGGGGATCAGGTGGAAGGCCTGGAAGACGAAGCCCACATAATCACGGCGGAGCCTGGTCAGTTGGCCGTCGCTCAGCCGGGTGAGGTCCACGTCGCCGATCCGGGCCGCGCCCGAGGTGCAGGACTCCAGCCCGGCGAGGCACTGGAGCAGGGTGGACTTGCCGGAACCGGACGGGCCCATGATCGCCGCGAACTCCCCCTCCCGGAAGGCCACCGAGACCCGCTCCAGCGCCACCACCCGGGCGTCTCCCGACCCGTGCACCTTGGTCAGGTCGACGGCCGCCGCGGCGGCCGGGGCGTGGTTCGCGGCGGCGCGGGGCGGGCCTCCGGGACGGGACGGGCCTCCCGCGAGGGAGTGGGGCTCGGTCATCGGTGGTGCTCTCCTCGGCTGGACACGGGCGAAGGTCAGGACTGGGGTCTGGGCCGGGGGCCGGGCGGACCGGCGGGCGGGCCGGCGGGCAGGCCGGCGGGCGGCACCAGGCCGGTGCCGGCGCCCAGCAGGGCGAGGGAGCGGACCGCGAGCTCCCGCCCGGCCGCGGCCGGGCGGCCCTGGTGGCCGCCGCTGTCGTGGTGGTCGAGCAGGACCGGCGCGGCCCCGGTGCCGGCCCGTCCGAGCGCCGCGCAGAGCTTCCAGGCGTGCCAGGGCGGTACCCGCGCGTCGTTCGCCCCGGTGGCGAACAGCACCGCCGGGTACGCCGTCCCGGGCACCACCCGGTGGTACGGGGAGTAGTCGAGCAGCGCCCGCAGCGCCTGCGGGTCGGCCGGATCGCCGTACTCCTCCGCCCAGAGCCGGCCGAGGCCGCCGACCTGGTAGCGCGCCAGGTCGGTCAGCGGGGCCGCGCACACCGCGGCGGACAGCAGACCGGGCTCCCGGGTGAGCGCGGCGGCGACGACCAGGGCCCCGTTGCTGGCGGCCAGCGCGCCCAGCCCGCCGGCCGGGGCCTCGCCGCGTTCGACCAGCATCGCGGCGGCGGCCCGGAAGTCGTCCACGGTGGCGCTCTTGCCGGCGCCCCGGCCGGCGGCCGCCCAGGCGGGGCCGAGTTCGCCGCCGCCGCGCGCGTGCACCCAGGCGATCCGGCCGCCGGCCCGCAGCCAGGCCTCCAGGGCCGGGTCCCAGGCGGGTTCCAGGGGGAGGCCGAAGCCCCCGTAGACGGTGAGCAGGGTGGGTGCGGGGCGGCCGCGGTCCTGCGGCCCGGGGTCGCAGACCGTCACCGGGACGGGCGCGCCGTCCCGGCCGGCGGCGGTGAGCGTGCGCAGCGCGGCGCGGCGCTCGGGGGGTTCGACCGGGCCCGAGCCGTCCAGGCTCCTGGTCCAGGTGCCGTACCGGGGGTCGTCGGCGAGCAGCCAGACCGACCCGCCGACCCGCCCGTGCCGGTCGTACGGGGTGGCGCCGAGGCGCAGCCGGGCGGGCCAGTGCAGTGCGGTGGCACGGCCGCCCGGCGCACCGCCCGCCGCCCCGCCCGGCCGGTGCACGTCGAGCCGGTGGGTGGTCCCCAGCCGGCGGAGCAGCGCCAGGCCGGGCCTCCGGCCGGGGCCGAGCACCCGCACGGCGGTGACCGGGCCCGCGGGCGCTTCACCGGCGACGGGCGATTCGCCGGCAGCGGGCGGCCCGCCGACGGCGAGCGGCGCGACGAGCGGCACGGGCCGGCCGGTGGCGCCCCGGGCCAGCTCGTCCAGGTCCAGCGCGAGCAGCTCGTCGCCGGCGAGGAAGCAGACGGTCTCGTTCAGGTCCAGGGCGGTGACCCGCCGGCCGTCGAGGTCGAGCGGCTGCCAGTCGGGCACCGCCCGGCCGGTCCACCGGGTGGCCCACCAGCGCACCGGGCCGGACGGCTGCGGGCGGGTGCGCAGCAGCAGGTTCCCGCCCGGTCCGCCGTGGAGGGTGAGCCGGACCGGGCCGGGCACCGGCAGGACGAGCCGACGGGCGGGGCCGTCGGCCGGGTGGCGGGCCACCAGGGTGTGCTCGGTGCGGGTGCCGGCGGTGTACACCAGCGCCTCGCCGGTGAAGGCGACGGTCGCGTACGGGGCCGCGTCGGGCAGGTGGCGGGGCCGGTCGCCCGGGTGGGTGGGGAGCAGGTGCAGGCCGCCGGTCTCCGCTCCGTCCCGGTGCAGCTGGACGGCGATGAACCGGCCGTGCGGCTCGGGCTGCCAGCCGGCGATCCGGTCGCCGGGGCCGATGAGGCCCTCGGTCGGTGTCCGGCGGGTGCCGTCGGGGTGCCGGACGGTCAGGACGTCGCCGTCCGGGCCGCGTTCGTGGCGGAAGAGCAGGCCGCCGGCCTCGGCGGGCGGGGTGGGCGTCCGGTCGGGCGCCTCCCGTTCCACCCGGTCGAGCAGGGCGGCCCAGGCGGGCTCGTCGGAGCGCTGCGGGCGGGTGGCCAGCAGGCGCCGCTGATCGGCGAGCCAGGCCCGGGTGCGCGGGGCGTCCGCGTCCTCCAGCCAGCGGTACGGGTCCGCCGGCGCGGGGTACGCCGCCCGGTGGTCGAGGTCAGCCATGGACGGCCTCCGCGGGGTTGTCGCTCCGTCGTTCCGGGTCGCCTCCCGGCCCGGCGGGGCCGGGGGGCCGGTAGCCGGACCGGCCCGCGGTGGCGGCCGTCCCGACCACGGCGAGGACCACCACGATCACGGCCGCGCCGGCCACCGTGCCGGTCAGTCCGAACGCGTGGGCGCACAGGCCGGCGAGGGTCGGCCCGGCGGGCGCGACCAGCTGGGCGAGGAAGCCGATGCCGCTGTGCACCCGGCCCTGCAGACCCGGTGGGGTCACCTCCATCTGGGTGACCGCGATCAGCACGGTGACCACCGGCCCGGCGGCCGCGGCGAGGGCCAGTGGCAGGACCGCCGCCCAGTGCCCCTGGGCCAGGGTGAAACCGGGCAGGGCGAGCGCGACCACGGCGGTGCCGAGGGCGATGCCCCGGGCGGGCGGCAGCCGCCGGGCCAGGGCCGGCGCGAGCAGCGATCCGGCCAGCCCGCCGGTGCCCAGGGCCGCGGTCAGCACCCCGATGTGCAGGGCGCCCCCGCCGGAGGCGACCACCACGATCAGCAGCCCGTTGAACACCAGGTTGAGCACGGCCGCGTTGACCACCGCGTAGCGCAGGAAGGGCACCCGCCAGATGAACCGGACGCCTTCGGCCAGCGCGGCCCGGACTCCGGGCGCGGCGGGCTCGTCCTCGGGGCGCTCCCGCCTTCCCCCGGGCAGCAGGGCCACGCAGCAGACGGCTGCCAGGTAGCTGCCGGCGTCGACGGCGAACACCCAGGAGGGGTGGACGGCCAGCAGCGCGCCGCCGGCCAGCGGGCCGGCGGTCGTCGCGACGGCCGCCCTGCTCTGCAACAGGCCGACCGCGCGGGGGAGGTGCTCGGGCCGCACGAAGCACCGCACCACGACGTTCTCGACGGGCGCCAGGGTGCTGCCCACCGCGCCGAGCAGCAGGGCGGCGACCAGCAGCGCCCACAGCGGTGGCGTGCCGCCGGCGGCCGACAGGGCCAGCACGGCCAGCACGGCCGCGCCGGCCGCGTTGCCGAGCAGCAGCACGGTCCGCCGCTCGCAGCGGTCGGCGAGGACGCCGGCCGGCAGCCGGGCCAGCAGCACCCCGACGGAGAGCGCCGTGCCGGCCAGTCCGGCCTGCCGGACGTCGCCGCCGGCCCGCAGCGCGACCACCGGGAGGGCGATCACCGAGGCGGCCGTCCCCAGGGCCGAGGCGGACTCCCCGCCGTAGAGCAGCCAGAACGACCGCCCCAGCCCCCCGACGGCCGCCGCGCTCACGCCGACCCCGTCGCGAACTGGCTCCGGATGCCGCGCAACGGACGGGCCGCCAGCGCCGCCGGGACGGCGGTGGCGGCCAGCACCCCGAGCAGCACGCCGACCGTCCACGGCACGTCCAGGGCGGGCAGCACCCCCTGTCCGACGGCCCCGGCCAGCGGCACCAGGCAGATCCCGGCCGTCGCCACCGCGAGGACCGTCCCGACCAGCGCCGAGGCCAGCACCTCGTACACCACGCAGCGCAGCAGCTGCCCGCGGCCGAGGCCGAGGGCCCGCAGGTGGGCGCGCTGGGAGCGGCGGTCCCGCTGGGCGATGGCGCAGGTGTTGGCGACGGCGAGCAGCGCGTACCCGCCCACCACGGAGACGATCAGCCGGGAGGCCATGTCGTCCTGCACGTTGCGCGGCCGCAGGTGGGCCAGGTAGTCGGCCCGCGCGGCGAGCCGCTGGCCGGGCCGGAGCTCCCAGGCGCTCGGGTCACCGCGGAGCAGCACCCGGTCGGCGTACGGGGCCGGGGTGTGCGCGAGGGCGAGGTCGGCGGGGAGGACGTAGGAGGGGAAGGCCAGATCCCGCTGGTAGACGGCGACGAGCCGCAGCTGCGCCGCCTGCCCGTCGGCGAGCGTGAAGGTGACGACCTGGCCGAGATTCCAGTGGTGCGAGGTGGCCTCGGTGCTGCCGGCGGCGAACGTACCGGGCGCCAACTCGTCCAGCCGGCCCTGCTGTTCACCGAGGTCCAGGACACTCCGCAGGGCCGCCCCGTCGACGCCCCAGGCGCGGGTGGGCTTGGGCTTGTTGTCGTAGAAGCTGGGCGGCGCGGTCACCCGGGTGGCGATCGGCGCGACGGTGCTCCCGCCGGGCAGGCCGGCGGGCCGGGCGGGCAACTGGTTGCCCGGCTCGGCCGTCACCACCGCGTCGGCCCGCAGCGCCTGCTCGGTCTGCTGCTGCACGGCGGCCCCGATGGTCGCCCCCGAGCCGAGCAGGCAGACCACGGTGCCGACGGCCAGCAGGACGGGCACCGCGATCGCGGTCGTCCGGGCGGGCGCGGCCCGCAGCCCGGCGGCGGCGATCCGGCCGGCCTTCCGGTCCAGCCGCAGCACCGCGCAGCAGGGGCCGACGAGCAGCGGCACGAACCAGGGCGCGAGCACCGCGAGCGTGGGGATGACGACCGTGGCCAGGCCCATCACCATCGCGCCCTGGAGCACCGGCGGCAGGTCCATCGCGACCATCAGGGCCACGAGCGGACCGCAGAGCAGGAGGACCATGGCGATGCCCGCCACCAGCCGGCCGACGTTGCGGCGGGGCGGGGCCAGGGCCAGTGACTGGTCCTTGAGGAGGTCGATCGGCTGGACCCGGCCGGCCGCCAGCACGCTGGCCAGCGCGGCCAGCACCGCGACCGCGCAGGTGCCGAGGCAGGCGCCGGCCGCGATCGCCCAGGTCTGCCCGGCGGAGGGCAGGTCGACCGCGGCGGGGAACAGCTCGCGCTCGATCAGCAGGCGACGGCCGAACCCGGCCGCCGGGACCGTCCCGGCCACCGCGGCGACGGCGGAGGGGGCCAGCGCGACCAGCGCGACGTCCGCGACGACCAGGGCCCGCAGCCGGCCGGCCGTCACCCCGAGGGCGCGCAGCACGGCGAACTGCCCGAGCCGCTGGTTGGTCCAGAGCGCGACCGTCGACCCCGTCACCAGCACCGCCGACATCAGCAGCAGCGTCAGCAGCAGGCCCAGCAGGCTCTGCGCGTCCTTGGCCGCCGCCCCGGCCGCCGAACCCTCCGGGTAGGACGGGCCGCTGACCGCCGCGAGCAGCAGTAGGCAGGCGCCCACGCCGGTGGCGGTGAGCGCGCAGGCGACCGCGACACCTATGACCCGCCCCGGGTACGCCCGTACCTCGGCGACGCACAGTCGCAGCGCGCCGAGCGGTCCGCTCGGTCGGGTAGTCGGTTCCGATGCCACGGCCACGGTTATCTCACCCCAAAACGGTAAATAGGATGCAGAGTTGGGGAAGGCCGCATGTGCCGCGGCCTTCCCCACCTGCCATCCGGTACTGCCGGACCCCGAGGGTCAGCAGCTGAACAGGCTGTACGAGCTGAACGGGGCGTCGACGACGATCTCCTCGTCGAGCTCCTGAAGCGCCAGAATGTCGGCCATCACAATCACCTCCTCCTCACCGTCTCGCCGGAACACGGCACCGGGGTGCCGGGATCAGCAGCTGAAGTAGCTGAGCGAGCTGAACGGGGCGTCGACGACGATCTCCTCGTCGAGCTCCTGAAGCGCCAGAATGTCGGCCATCACAATCACCTCCTCCTCACCGTCTCGCC
>NZ_JBVJBI010000029.1:81690-108817 GCF_055589745.1 Kitasatospora sp. NPDC041917
CACGGCACCGGGGTGCCGGGATCAGCAGCTGAAGTAGCTGAGCGAGCTGAACGGGGCGTCGACGACGATCTCCTCGTCGAGCTCCTGAAGCGCCAGGATGTTGGCCATGTCAGTCACCTCCCCTCGCCATCTCGCCGGAACGTGGCACCGGGCCACGGGAATCAGCAGCTGAACGCGCTGATCGAGCTGAACGGGGCGTCGACGACGATCTCCTCGTCGAGCTCCTGAAGCGCCAGGATGTTGGCCATGTCAGTCACCTCCCCTCGTCATCTCGCCGGGACGTGGTACCGGGCTCGGCCGGCTCCGGCGTCCACCCGTGAACGGGGTGGGCGCCGGGGAGCAGGCACTGCCCGGGGCTCTTGGCGGCGGCCAGCGCCAGCAGGGCGCCGGCGGAGCCGGTGGCCAGGTCGGTCGAGAGCCGGATCAGCTGGTCCCCGTGCAGGACGCTGCCGTCCTGGTGGGGGGCCAGGTGCAGCTCCACCAGACGGAGTTGATCCTCCGCCTCGGCCCGCCAGTGCGGCAGGCGGGCGGCGACCTGGAACAGGGTGTAGGCGAGCCCGGCGCGGCCGTTGAACAGCCCGCCCTGGACGACCACCCGGACCGCGCCGGCCCGGGCCGCGGCCTCCAGCACCCGCTCGGCGCCGAGGGCTTCGGCCTGCGCGTCGGGCAGGGCCAGGACGGCGAGCGCCACTCCGGCCGAGCCCTCCGCCAGGTACGGCAGCAGCCGGCCCGAGCTGTACGTCTGCAGCATGTCGTCGACCAGCCGGCCGTGCCGCAGGTCGCAGCGGACGGCGCGTTCGGCGGCCTCCGCCCAGGCCGTGTCGCCGGTGAGGCGGGCGCAGCGGGCGAACAGCACCGCCGGCCCGGACCAGCCGCGCAGCAGCCCCGGCCGGTCCAGCAGCCCGGTCTCGCCGATCCGCCCGGCGGCCTTGGCGGCCAGGGCGAGCGCCTCGTCCGTCGCGCCGGCCTCCAGCAGCAGTTGGGCGACGCCCGTCAGGCCGCCGTACAGGCCGAGCGAGGAGGGCAACGGGCCGGCCAGCAGCCGGTCCACCACGTTCGGGGCGTCCGGGTGCCCGAGCCGGTGGAACAGCCAGCCGGCTCCGGCCAGCCCGTCGTACAGCCCGGCGGGCGTGTCCGCCGGGGCGCGCCGTACGACGGCGGCGAGCCAGTCCAGTTGCTCCTCGTCCGGTGCGGCCCCGGCCAGGTGCCGGGCGAGCAGCACGCCGGAGGAGCCGTACGCCAGTCCGAGCGCGCCGCCGGGGCGCAGCCCGGCCACGTCGCCGGGATGGAGGCGGTCCTCCCGCCCGGGCGTCGCCGCCCCGTCGATGCCGCGCAGCAGGGCCGCGGCGGTGAGCTCCGCCCGGGGCCCGGCCGCGGGCCGGGCCCCGAGGTGGGGCCGCAGCGCCGGGGAGAGGGCCAGCCGCTCCGTCATCCGTTCGGCGAAGCCGGCGGGCACCGTCGGGAAGGACTCCGCGACGAGGTCCAGCAGCCCGCCGACGACGGCCGGGTTGCGCCGGGTGAGCGCGGTCAGCGAGACGAAGGCGGCGAGCTGGCAGCAGCCGAGCGCGAACAGGTCGGCCTCGCGGGCGTCGGTGATCGCCGGGTCGGTGAAGCCGGGGGCGCCGAGGGTGCGCCGGCGCGGGGTGTCGAGCGGCGTCGAGAGTTCGAAGTCGACCAGGGCGACGGTGCCGTCCGGACGGATCATGATGTTGCGGTGGTGGAGGTCCCCGAACGCCACCCCCTCCCGGTGCAGCGCCGCGACGCACTCCTCGACCAGCGCGAGCCGGGTGACCGCGAGCCCCGCGAAGTCGGCCAGCGTCCGGGCGTCCGGGCGGTGCCGGGTGAGCGGGTACTCCCGGCCCAGCCAGGCACTGAAGGACTCGCCGGGGATGTACTCCATCACCAGGTAGTGGTGCTCCCAGCTGGTGAAGTACTCGTACAGCTCCGGCACGAACGGCAGGTGGCCGATCCGCTCCAGGACGTCCCGCTCGACCAGCAGCCGGGCCACCGCGTCCGTCTCCGAGGCGTCCAGTCCGGCGTGCGGACGGGCCTCCTTGATGACGACCTGTCGGCCGTCCTCGTCCTCGGCGAGGTAGACCCCGCCGGCGTTGGAGAAGTGCAGCGCCTTGACCACCCGGTAGCGGCCGAGGCCGGCTCCCGCGTCGGCGGCGGCCGCGGCGATCCGCTCGGCCAGGAAGTCCGGGGTGGAGGCCCACTCCGGGACGGTGAAGCGCGGGCGCCGGGCGTCCGGCACCAGCCGGCCGTCCGGGTCCTCCACCGCGGGCACCCTGGTGCCGTCCGGCAGCTCGCACCACATCAGGGCGAAGCCTCCGTAGCGCACCGACACCGGGCCCTGGTTCCACCGCAGGTCGGACAGGACGTACGGACCGGGACGGCCGCCCAGCGCCTCGTCCAGCTCGGCGAGGACGGTCTCCAGCTCCGCGGCCGTCCGCGGGTAGACGGTGACGACCTTGCCGCTGGCGGACCGGTCGGCGTACTTGGCGTTCGTCACCGCGACCACCAGCCGGCTGCGCAGGTACTTCCAGGGCAGCCCGAGCCGGCGGCAGACCCGCCAGGCCGTCTCGATCGTCTCCTCGGCGGATTCGGGCGTGGCGCTGACGTGGACCTTCCAGCCCTGCTCCGGCAGCCGGGGGCCGCCGGGCGGCGCCAGCACCTCCCACACCCCCTGGGTGCGGCCGCGCCAGCCCTCGGGCAGCAGGCCCCCGCCCGGAGCGAACCGGGAGTCCCGGTCGTCACACCGCTCCAGGGCGTCGTACCACACCGGGTCGGCTATCGCATACGACTCGTATTTCGCGTCCACTTCGCCCTCCGCCCCCTTTCGAATATCCGCTGAACCGAATTCCGATGTTCGCCGGAACTTTCGAAGCCTCGGTGCCCCGTTCCGACAGGAACCATCCTTCCCGGACGCCCCGTCATGTGACAACAGTGTTAAGCGGGAACTGAATCCGACGCATACCAGGCGGAATCCCGGCCTTCACTTCGGAGGCACCGAAAGCCCGTGCGATCATGACGCCATGAAGACGCGTGTCGTGATCGCCGACGACCAGGCGAGCGTCCGCCAGGGGTTCCGGCACATCCTGGCGGCCCAGCCCGACATGGAGGTCGTGGCCGAGGCCGCGGACGGCCTGGAGGCCCTGGAGGCCGTCCGCACCCTGCGGCCGGACGTCCTGCTGGTCGACATCCGGATGCCGGAGCTGGACGGGCTGGAGGTCACCCGCCGGCTGACCGGCATCACCCCGGAGGTGAAGGTCGTGGTGGTGACCACCTTCGACCTCGACGAGTACGTGCACACCGCGCTGCGCAACGGCGCCTGCGGCTTCCTGCTCAAGCACTCGGGGCCCGCGCTGCTCGCCGAGGCGATCCGCTCGGCGGTGGTCGGCGACTCGCTGATCAGCCCGCAGATCACCACCCGCCTGCTGCACCACTTCACCGGCCCGCGCCGGGTCGACCGCTCCCCCGTCGAGCCGCTGACCGGCCGCGAGGAGGAGATCGCCGTCCTGGTCGCCGAGGGGCTGACCAACTCCGACATCGGCGCCGAGCTGTTCATCTCGCTGAGCACCGTCAAGACCCATCTGGCCAACCTCCAGCGCAAGCTGAAGGCCCGCAACCGGGTGGGCATCGCCACCTGGGCCTGGGAGTCGGGCCTGACCGAGCGCGGCTGAGCCGGCCCGCCCGCGACCCGCCGCGCGACCCGGGCCCCTCATCGCAGCGCCCGTCGACGGCCCTCGACCCACCGCGGGGCCGCGCCGCCGAGGGGCCGACCCTCCCTGCCCGACGGGGCCTCACCGCGCAGCAGCGCCCGCCCCAGCGGGGTGACGGTGTGCAGCACGCCGTTGCCGCAGCGCCGGGTGTCGATCAGCCCGGCCGCCCTCAGCACGGAGGTGTGCTGGCTGACCGCCGAGGCGGTCACGCCCAGCCGCCCCGCCAGCTCGCCGGTGGTACAGCCGTCCAGCACGGCGTGGAGGGCCGCGGCCCTGGTCCGGCCGACCAGGGCGGCCAGCGGCTCGTCCCCGCCCCGGCGCGCGCACCGCGCCGCGTCCGGCGCACCCGCGGGCACGGGAAGGCCGATCCGGTCGGGACGCATCGCGAAGAGCAGCGTCGGGGCCTCCTCGGGCTCCCCGCGCCGGGGCCGGAGCACCACTCCGGCGCCCTGCAGGAAGAGCGACGGCACCAGCCGCAACCCCCGCCCGTCGAGGGCGAGTTCGACGTCCCGCTCGGCGGGGATCTCCAGCACCGGGGCGGCCCAGCGGATCTGCGGGTGCAGCGTGCCGAGCAGCGCGTCCACCCCGCCGCGGCCGGCGATCTGGCGGCGGACGTCCCGCTCCGCCTCCAGCCGGGACCGGACGTCCGCCCAGCAGGGCTCCAGCGCCACCCGGTGGAACTCGCGGACCGCCGCGGCCACATCGGCCCGCTGGACCACCGGCTCGGCGCCGCGGCCGGACGACACGATCCGGCCATTCGCCCACACCCGCAGTACGTCCCGGAAACCACCGTTGGCTCCCGAAAGGCGCCGCAGCCGCTCGGCCAGCACCGGCTGCCGCGCCAACTGCCCGCGGACGGCCCGCTGCCAGGGGCGGAAGAATTCCCCGCCGCTCCGCCACGCCTCCAGTGCCAGCACCGCCTCCATCTCCTGGTCGACATTTCCAGCAATTCGTACACGAGCCAGATCCTCGGCAGACATCGCAATGCGAATCACAGGCTGTTCCCCCGCTCGGGATTCTTGCGTCGGGACGGCCCAGGGGAACCCCGCGCCCTGATCGCCGCACCGACATCCTTGCCCGCCCACGAGGCGCGTCGCCATCGGCCGATCGGCCCATTTGATCGTTCGGAACGCCGAATCGGCCGCCGCCGGATGTGCCGAATGGCCTGGATGGACCCGTCGGCAGGCTCGAATCAGCCGTCCGGCCGGGACCGACGGAACCACCCCGCCCGGTCAGCCCCCGAGGCCCGCCACACCCTCCGTCGGCAGCACCGCGCCGACCCGCCAGCCGCCCTCCGGCCCCGGTCCGGCCGTCAGCTCACCGCCGGCCGCCTCCACCCGTTCCCGCAGGCCCGCGAGGCCGAAGCCGCCGCCCTCCCGCTCGGCCCCGCCCAGCGCGCCGCCCGCACCGCCGCTACCGCCCGCGCCATCACTACCGCCCGCCCCGCCGGAGTCCCCCGCCCCGCCCGGCACCCCGTCGTCGGTGACCGTGACGCGCAACGCCGGCCGCTCGCCGCACCGGTCCGGACGGACCTCGATCGCCACCTCCCGGGCCTCGGGCGCGTGCCGGCGGACATTGGTCAGCGCCTCCACCACCAGCCGGTAGCCGAGCCCGCTGATCGCCGCCGGCACCGCCGCCAGTTCGGCCTCCGCGGGGGCCTCCAGCCGCACCCGCGCGGAACCGCTGCGGGTGAACCGCTCGGCCAGCGCGGGCAGTTCGCTCAGGTCGCGGCGCAGAGTGCGCGCACCGGGCCCGCCCGCCGCCGCCCGCCCCGCGCCCCGTCCGGCTCCCGGGGCGGCCCCCCGGTCCGCCGTCGCCTCCGTCCCGGACCGCCCGCGCGGCTCCGGATCGGCGTCGTCCGCCGCGAAGACCTGCACGGTCCGGTCCATGGTGACCAGCGCCTGCCGGCCGGCCGCCTCGATCCCGGCCAGCAGCTCGACCACCCGCTGGGGGTCCTGCTGGGCCAGCACCTGCGCGGCCTGGGCCAGCACCACCACCCCGGTGACGTCGTGCGCGGCGAAGTCGTGCAGGTCGCGGGCCAGGTCCAGGCGCTGTGCCCGCCGCTCGGCCACCACCGCCGCCCGGGCACGGGTGTCCATCGAGCGCAGGTAGCAGCCGACCCCGACCACCGCGCAGGCCAGCAGCGCGGAGATCAGGCAGAGCTTGGTGGTCACCGCGGGCGGGGCCGGCGGTTCGGCCCAGACCCCGATCCGCAGCGGTATCAGCGCCACCGCCGCGACCAGCAGCGCGCCGTAGCCGAAGGCGGCCGCCGCCGGGGGCCTGCGCACCGCGGGGACGACCGGCGCGAGCAGCGCGACGGTCTCCAGCAGCCACCAGGACTCGATGCTGCCGAACACCGGCCCGCGGTAGCCGGCCGTCACCAGCAGCGACACCGCGCAGGCGGCCAGCACCGAAGGGCCCACCGCGCCGACCCGTCCCGGGGCCCAGAGCGCCGGGAACAGCCCGGCCACCACCGCCACCGCGCCGGAGAGGACGATCAGCGGCCCCGGGTTCCCCAACCCCGCCACCGCGGCCGCCAGCACCCCCGCCGCCGCCGTTCCGTACCCCGCCCTGCGCACCACGGTGTGCCACGACCACGTCATGGTTCGGGATCCTACGAAGCCCGACGGCCCGCCAGGGCGGCTTCACCGAAGGCCGGTCCCGCGGGACCGGCCGACGGCTCACTCCTTCGGCGCCTCCGGCTGCTCGACGAAGTCGACCTTCTTGAACTGCCGGTTCATCGACTTGGCCAGGAACCAGGTCGCGACGCCGAGGGCCGCGAAGACGAGGAAGCCGAGCAGGCCGGGGGTGACCTTGGCGTCGTCGACGGCGAGGTCAGCGGCGATGTTGATGAGGTTCACGGAGGCGCTCATATCTCTATGGTGGCCCGGCTCACGCGGAGCCGGGCCGTCGGGGGGTGGTTCAGTCGCGCGTGTCGGCGGCCTCGGCCGCCAGGGTGGGGGTGCGCAGGCCGGCGAACAGGTCGTCCTCCGGCAGGTCCACGTCGACCAGGGTACGGGCGAGCTCGTAGTCCTCGGTGGGCCAGACCTCGCGCTGGACCTCCAGCGGGACGCGGAACCACGGGCCGTCCGGGTCGATCTGGGTCGCGTGGGCGATCAGCGCGCGGTCGCGGGTCTCGAACCAGTCGTCGCAGCGGACCCGGGTGGTGATCTCGCGCTCCTTGCGGCCGCTCTTCTCCCAGCCCTCGATCCACTCGCCGTACGGCGACTCGTGGCCGTGCTCGGTGAGGTACTCGTGCAGGGCTCGGATGCGGCCCATCGGGAAGCCGTGGTTGTAGTACAGCTTGAGCGGCTGCCAGGGCTCGCCGGCCTCCGGGTAGGCGTCCGGGTCGCCCGCGGCGTCGAACGCCAGCATGGTGATCTTGTGGGTCATGATGTGGTCCGGGTGCGGGTAGCCGCCGTTCTCGTCGTAGGTCGTGATGACCTGCGGCTTGAACTCGCGGATCAGCCGGACCAGCGGCTCCGCCGCCTCCTTGACGTCCTGGAGGGCGAAGCAGCCCTCGGGCAGCGGGGGCAGCGGGTCCCCCTCGGGCAGGCCGGAGTCCACGAAGCCCAGCCAGGCCTGCCCGACGCCGAGGATCGCCCGCGCCTCGTCCATCTCCTTGCGGCGCACCTCGTGGATGTTCTCCTCGATGTACGGGTCCCCCTGGAGTTTGGGGTTGAGGACCGACCCGCGCTCGCCCCCCGTGCAGGTGGCCACCAGCACGTCCACGCCCTGCTCGACGTACATGGCCATGGTGGCCGCGCCCTTGCTGGACTCGTCGTCCGGGTGGGCGTGCACCGCCATCAGTCGCAACTGCTCAGTCAACGCCTTGCGTTCCTTCCACACTCGTCGGGCGTTCCGCGAAGTCCGGGTCTGCCCACCGTTCGAACCGCTCACTCCGGGACCGCGTCGCCGCGGGGCCGGGCCGCGGAACGTCACCGGCGCGGCCGAGCCCTGCCCCCGCCGGACCGGCCGCGGGCGTGCCCCTCCTATAGTGACGGACTGGAGGAGCGTCGCATTCCCCCGCACCACCCCGCGCCCCCAGGAGAGGACGGAGTCCGATGAGTGCAGACACCACCGCCACCGGTCTGCCCGAGGGGCGCTACGGCCGCGGCGGCGACCGCGACTCGGACCGCCGCCTCAAGGTGATCGGCGCGGTCTGCGGCGTACTCGGCCTGGGCCTGATCGCCTGGCTGGGCGGCTCCTACCTGCTGCGCGAGTCGAAGATCAACGGCTCGGTGCCGACCTTCCAGGTGCTCTCCGACTCCGAGGTCCAGTTGCACCTCACCGTGCGCAAGGGCGACGGGCAGGCCGGTACCTGCACGGTCCGCTCGCAGTCCGACGACCACGCGGTGGTCGGGGTCGCCGACTTCCCGGTCCCGGCGGCCGGCTCCAGCTACGACGCGGTGGTCACCCTGCGCACCACCGCGCGCGGCACCACCGCGGAGCTGCTGGGCTGCACCCCGGCCAAGTAGCGCGCCCCGGGCAACGCGCGCCCCGGGCGGCGCACCCGCCCCCGGTAGCGCGCATATTCGATCCGGGGAGCGGGCATCCGTAGAGGGTCCCGCACACCACTGCCGTACACCAGGGCGTAACGCCGCCGTCAATGGCGCGCAAACGCCCCTCCCGCTTGTCAGCAGGACTTGTTAGTCTCGTGGTTTCGCCCCTTCCGCACCGGATGGTACGGGAGCGGGCGTTGCTTTGTAGTTGAGACCGATATCACCACCGACCCCTGCTGACGACTCACACCCTCAGCACAGCCCCCAGCACCTACGAGGAGCACCCGTGACCCAGACCAGCGAGAACGTGACCTGGCTCACTCAGGCCGGCTACGACCAGCTCAAGGCCGAGCTGGACCACCTGACCGGGCCCTGGCGCATCGAGATCGCCCAGAAGATCGAGGCGGCGCGCGAGGAGGGCGACCTCAAGGAGAACGCCGGTTACCACGCGGCGAAGGAGGAGCAGGGGAAGTACGAGCTGCGCATCCGTCAGCTGACCCAGCTGCTGGAGCGGGCCAAGGTCGGCGAGGCGCCGGCCGACTCGGGCGTGGTGGCCCCGGGCATGGTCGTCACGGTCGCCTTCGACGGCGACGCGGACGACCTCATGGAGTTCCTGCTGGCCTCCCGCGAGGTCGCGGGCGCCGACGACCTGGACGTCTACTCCCCGCAGTCCCCGCTGGGCCGCGCCATCGACGGCAAGCGGATCGGCGACGAGGCCACCTACGAGCTGCCGAACGGCAAGCCGGCCATGGTGAAGATCGTCAAGGTCGTGCCGCACGCCGGCTGATCCGGCCGCACGACAGGGGGCGGCCGCGGAAGTCCGGGACTTCCGCGGCCGCCCTCCGGCGTTCCGGGCGGCGCCCGGTCAGGCGGTCGAGGAGCGGTACTTGCGCACCGACAGCCAGGAGAACACCGCGGTGATCACGATCGACCACAGCACCGACACCAGCGCCGCGTGCTGCATCGGCCAGGCGCTGTCCACCGGCCCGACCTGGTTGCCGAACAGCACCCGGCAGGCCTGCACGGTGGCGCTGAACGGGTTCCAGTACGCGACCGGCTGGAGCCACTCCGGCATCGAGGTGACCGGCACGAAGGCGTTGGACACGAAGGTCAGCGGGAACAGCCAGATCAGCCCGGCCGAGGTGGCCGCCTCGGGGCTGCGCACCGACAGGCCGATCAGCGCGCCGATCCAGGAGAAGGCGTAGCCGAGCAGGAGCAGCAGGCCGAACGCGGCGAGCGCGTTGAGCAGGCCGTCGTGGATCCGCCAGCCGACCAGCAGCGCGACCATCGCCAGCACGACCAGGATGAACGCGGTCTGGCACAGGTCCGCGAGGGTGCGGCCGACCAGCACCGCCGAACGGGCCATCGGCAGCGAGCGGAACCGGTCCACCAGCCCCTTGCTCATGTCCTCCGCGATGCCCGCCGAGGCACCGGCGACGGCGAAGGTGACGGTCTGGGCGAAGATGCCGGCCATCAGGAACTGGATGTACGTGTCCGAGCCGGAGTTCGTGCCGGGGATCCTGATCGCCCCGCCCATCACGTACGAGAACAGCAGCACGAACATGACCGGCTGCATCAGCCCGAAGACCACGATCTCCGGGATGCGGGTCATCCGGCGCAGGTTGCGCTTGGCGACCACCCAGGAGTCGTGCAGGGCGGCGGCGGCCCCCCGGCGCTGCCTGGGCATCGCCGGGCCGATGGCGTGCTCGGTGGCGCTGCTCATCTCAGCTCTCCTTCCCGGCCGCGACGGCCTGCTTGTCCGGCCCCGGGCCGCCCTTGCCCCGGCCGCGCTCCTTGCGGCCGGCAGCGTCCTCCTCCTCGGGGCGCTCCTCGGCGACGTGGCCGGTGAGGGTGAGGAAGACGTCGTCCAGGGTCGGGCGGCGCAGGCCGATGTCGTCCATCTCGATCCCGCGGGAGTCCAGTTCGCGGATCACGTCGGCGAGCACCCGGGCACCTCCGGTGACCGGAGCGGTGATCCGGCGGGTGTTCCGCTCCACCGTCGGCTCGTTCAGCGCGTAGCCGGACAGCGCGGCGACCGCGTCGGCGACCAGGCCGGGCTCGTGCACCACGACCTCGATGCGCTCGCCGCCGATCTGCGCCTTGAGCCGGTCGGCGGTGCCGCGGGCGATCACCCGGCCCTGGTCGACGACCGCGATGTCGTGGGCGAGCCGGTCGGCCTCCTCCAGGTACTGGGTGGTGAGCAGCAGTGTGGTCCCCTGCTCGACCAGCGTCTCGATGACCTCCCAGAGCGCGAGCCGGTTGCGCGGGTCGAGGCCGGTGGTCGGCTCGTCCAGGAACATCACCGGCGGCCGGACGACCAGCGCGGCGGCGAGGTCCAGGCGCCGGCGCATGCCGCCGGAGTAGGTCTTGGCGGTGCGGTCCTTGGCCGCGGTGAGGTTGAACCACTCCAGCAGCTCCAGCGCCCGGGCCTTCGCGGCACGGTTGCTCATCTGGTAGAGCTCACCGACCATGGTGAGGTTCTCGAAGCCGGTCAGGTACTCGTCGACCGCCGCGTACTGGCCGGACAGGCCGATCAGGCTGCGGACCCGGTTGGGGTGCTTGAGCACGTCGACCCCGGCGACCACCGCGCGGCCGGAGTCGGGGCGGAGCAGGGTGGTGAGGACCCGCACGGTGGTGGTCTTCCCGGCGCCGTTCGGGCCGAGCAGCCCGAGCACCGTGCCCTCGGGGACGTCGAGGCTGACGCCGTCCAGGGCTCGTACGTCGCCGAAGGTCTTCACCAGGTTCTCGGCTTGGATGGCTGGCGCCATGGCCTTGCCTCATCTCCTCGAACATATGGGGCGATCTGTCCCACTTTGCCCTGATATTGGGCGCACGGGCGACCCGATTCTCGGCCCGCGGGGCCAGAACGCGATGTATCGCGAGTCTCCCAGTACGCGATATATCGCGTCAAGGGAGAGGGGTCAGCGGGAGACCACGTACCCCGCGTCCCGCAACTCCCCGACCACCAGCGCGCAGTGCTCCGGCCCCTTGGTCTCCAGGTGCAGGTCCACCTCGACCTCGGTCAGCCCCAGCCGCGGGTCGATCCGCACGTGCGCCACGTCCAGCACGTTGGCGTCCACCCTGGTCAGCACCGACAGCAGGCCCGCCAGCGCGCCCGGCCGGTCCGCCAGCCGCACCCGCAGCGACAGGTAGCGCCCGGCCGCCGCCAGCCCGTGCCGCAGCACCCGCTGCATCAGCTGGGGGTCGATGTTGCCACCGGACAGCACCGCCACCACCGGGCCCTCGAAGGAATCCGACTGCTCCAGCAGCGCCGCGATCGGCGCCGCTCCGGCCGGCTCCACCACCAGCTTCAGCCGCTCCAGCCCGAGCAGCAGCGCCCGCGACAGCGCGTCCTCGGAGACCGTACGGATGCCGTCCGCCAGCGTGTTGACCACCTCGAACGGGATGTCGCCGGGGCGCCCGACCATGATCCCGTCCGCCATGGTGGCGAAGTGCTCCAGCGACACCGGCCGCCCGGCCGCCAGCGAGGGCGGGTACGCGGCCGCACCGGCCGCCTGCACCCCGACCACCCGCACGTCCGGGCGCAGCGGCTTGACCGCCGCCGCGATCCCGGCCAACAGCCCGCCGCCGCCCACCCCGACCAGGACGGTCCGCACCTCCGGGCACTGCTCCAGGATCTCCAGGCCGACGGTCGCCTGCCCGGTGACCACGTCCCAGTGGTCGAAGGGGTGGATGAACACCGCGCCGGTCGCCTCCGCGTACCGCTGCGCGGCCTGCAGGGCCTCGTCCACGGTGGCGCCGTGCAGCCGCACCTCGGCGCCGTACTCGCGGGTCGCCGCGACCTTCGGCAGCGGAGCGGCCACCGGCATGAACACCGTGGAGCGCACGCCCAGCAGCGCGGCCGCCAGCGCCACCCCCTGGGCGTGGTTCCCGGCGCTCGCCGCCACCACCCCGCCGGCCCGCTGCACCGGCGAGAGTCCCGCGATCCGCACGTACGCCCCGCGCAGTTTGAAGGACCCGGTGCGCTGGAGGTTCTCGCACTTCAGGTGGACCGGCGCACCGATCAGCCCGGAGAGGTACCGGCTGCCCTCCATCGGGGTCACCCGCGCGACCCCGGCGAGCATCTTCTGGGCACCGCGGACGTCGTCGAGGGTGATCGGCCAGGTGTGCATGGCGCCAGACTACGGGTGGGGGCGGCGGCAATCCGGGATGTCGGGCCTGTTCCCGGGCCCGCCCGGCCCGCGTACGCTGCTGCTTCTGAGCCTCCCTCACCGCACGACGATCGTGAGCCGCGATGACGACGACCTCGCCCCAGGCCACCGACCGCATCGACCCCGTGCACGCCCGACTCCAGTACCAGCTCGCGGTGTTCGCGCGCCGGATGGAGCAGGTCCGGACCTCCGGCGGCGGGGTCGGGGCGCTGGACCGGGCCGCCTATCTGCTGCTCGACCGGCTGGAGCGGCACGGGCCGGCCAACGTCAAGGCCCTGGCCGAGGCCCTGGGCGTGGACTCCTCCACGGTGACCCGCCAGGTCGCCCCGCTGGTCGCGGCCGGGCTGGTCGGCCGGGTGCAGGACCCGGCCGACCGCCGTGCCGTACGGCTCGCGCTGACCTCGCACGGCGTCGGCCGGCTCACCGAAGTCCGGGACGGCCGGGCCGAGTTGACCCGCCGCCTGGTGGCCGACTGGCCACCGGAGGAGCAGCACGCGTTCTGCGCCCTGCTGGCCCGCTTCAACCTCGCGATGGAGACGTACACGGCGGACCAGCAGGGGCAGTGAGCGGCGACGAGGGGCCGCGGGGCCCCTACCGCCTCAGCCCAGCGCCTGCTTGAGGTCGGCCAGCAGGTCGTCGATCGACTCGATGCCGACCGAGACGCGCACCAGGTCGGACGGCACCTCCAGCGCCGAGCCCGCCACCGAGGCGTGGGTCATCCGGCCCGGGTGCTCGATCAGCGACTCGACACCGCCGAGCGACTCGCCGAGGGTGAACAGCTGCGCGCGGTTGCAGACCTCGACGGCCGCCTCCTCGCCGCCGGCGACCCGGAACGAGACCATGCCGCCGAAGGCCTTCATCTGCTTGGCCGCGATGTCGTGGCCGGGGTGCTCGGGCAGGCCCGGGTAGAGCACCTGGCTGACCTTCGGGTGGCTCGCCAGCAGCTCGGCGACCTTCTCCGCGTTGGCGCTGTGCCGGTCCATCCGGACGCCCAGCGTCTTGATGCCGCGCAGCACCAGCCAGGCGTCGAACGGGCCGGAGACGGCGCCCATCGCGTTCTGGTGGTACGCCACCTCCTCGCCGAGGCCCGCGTCGGCCAGCACGAGCGCACCGCCGACCACGTCCGAGTGGCCGCCCATGTACTTGGTGGTGGAGTGCACCACGGCGTCCGCGCCGAGCGCGATCGGCTGCTGGAGGTACGGGCTGGCGAAGGTGTTGTCGACCACCAGCAGCGCACCGGCGCCGTGGGCGACCTCGGCGAGCGCGGCCAGGTCGGTGATGCCCAGCAGCGGGTTGGACGGGGTCTCCACCCACACCGCGCGGGTGTTGGGGCGGATCGCCTCGCGGACGGTGGCCAGGTCCTGGGTGTTGGCCACGGAGAACTCGACGCCCCAGCGGGTCAGCACCTTGGCGAACAGCCGGAAGGTGCCGCCGTAGGCGTCGTTGGGGATCACGATGTGGTCGCCCGGCTTGAGGATGCTGCGCAGCAGGGTGTCCTCGGCGGCCAGGCCGGAGGCGAAGGCGAGGCCGCGGGCGCCGCCCTCCAGCGCCGCGAGGCACTCCTCCAGCGCGGTACGGGTCGGGTTGGCGCTGCGGCTGTACTCGTAGCCGCCCCGCAGGCCGCCCACCCCGTCCTGCTTGTAGGTGGACACCTGGTAGATCGGCGTGACGACGGCCCCGGTCTGGGGGTCTGCCTCCTGACCCGCGTGGATGGCGAGGGTCTCGAAGCCCTGAGGAAGCTGGTGCTCGGTCATGGGTCCGAGCCTAGTGTGCGAATGCCGTCGAGCCCGCACGAACCGACGATCGGGACGAACCCGCAGGTGGGAGCGGGGGTGCGGCGGGCCGCAAGCGCGGCGCGCGGGCCCCTTCGGCCGCCGCGACCCCATCGCTCGAACACGCGTTCAGCGCCGGGCCCGACCGGCCGCCGACGACGGCCGCGACGGCCGCTCCCGGAATCCGGGGGCGGCCGTTCGCGTTGCACACCGTGCCAGGATCCCCGACCCGCTGGAGCAGGCCGTGCTGTTCAACCGCCACAAGACCTCGCTCGTCCCCGCCGACCAGGCGCTGCCCGGCCGGCCGACCCCGGCCTTCACCCTGACCGAGCCGCACACCGTGCTCGGGCACCCGCTGTCCGGCCCGTACCCGGACGGCCTGGAGGTGGCCGACTTCGGGCTCGGCTGCTTCTGGGGCGCCGAACGCGTCTTCTGGCAGCTCCCCGGCGTCTGGACGACGCTGGTCGGCTACCAGGGCGGCCACACCCCCAACCCGACGTACGAGGAGGTGTGCAGCGGGCTGACCGGGCACACCGAGGCGGTCCGGGTGGTGTACGACCCGGCGGTGATCCCCTACGAGCGCCTGCTGAAGACCTTCTGGGAGGCGCACGACCCGACCCAGGGCAACCGCCAGGGCAACGACGTGGGCACCCAGTACCGCTCCGCCGTCTACACCCACTCCCCGGCCCAGGCCGAGGCCGCGGCGGCCACCCGGGACGCGTTCCAGCCCTCGCTGACCGCGCTCGGTTACGGCCCGATCACCACCGAGATCGCCCCGGCGGGCCCGTTCCACCCCGCCGAGCCGTACCACCAGCAGTACCTGTCGGAGGCCAAGAACCCCAGCGGCTACTGCGGTCTCGGCGGCACCGGGGCCTCCTGCCCGATCGGCGTGGCCCGCACCCGGGGCTGACCTCCCGGGCGCCGGGAAGGCCCGGGGGCGGGCCCGGACGCGGCCCGAACGCGGCCCGGGGGCGGGCCCGGGAGCGGCCACTCAACGTGACCGATCCCCGATCGGGGCGCAGACTGGAAGGGCCAGCAGGGCCGGCCCGGCCACCCGCTGGTGGCCGGGCCGTCCTCGTGGGAGAGGAGTGCGCCATGTCCGATCTCTACCAGCGGAACTTCGACGATCCCGAGGAAGTCCGTCCCTTCGAGGAGGGCACAGGGGAGCTGCGGCTGGTCAACCTGGACGGCGGCCCGGTGGGCCGGGCCGTGTTCGAACCGGGTTGGCAGTGGTCCAAGCACGTGAAGCCGATCGCCGGGACCGACAGCTGCCAGGCCTCCCACGCCGGGTACGTGGTCTCCGGCCGGATGAAGATCGTCATGGACGACGGCCGGGGATTCGAGGTCGGCCCCGGCGACTTCATGCTCTGTCCGCCCGGACACGACGCCTGGACGGTGGGCCCGGAGGCCTGTGTGATCGTCGACTGGCAGGGCTTCGCGGACTACGCGAAGCGGTGAACGGAACGTCTCAGAGCATGGCGGGCGGCTTCTCCGCGGCCCCGTCCGCCGCCTGGCCGGGGCTTCCCGCCAGGAGCTTCCCGGCGGCGTCGTAGGCCCCGACGGCCGGGACGGCCTGCACCCTCCCCGTCCGGAGGTCGGCCCGCGGCAGGTCGCCGTAGTAGGAGATCCAGCCCTGCATGCCCGGGGTGGTGAGCAGGGTGGCGACGGTGGGCCTGCCGCCCACGAAGAGGACGATCCGGGCCGGGGCCGGCCCCCGGTAGTAGCTGTGCACGACGAGGCGGTCGGCCGTCTCGTTGTAGGCCAGGGTGATGCCGGGCCGGTCGTACGGCATGCCGGGGGCGGAGAGGACGTCGGTGCACGCCGTGCGCCCGTAGACGCCGGTCGCCGGTTCGACGGTGTCCTGGCAGTCCTGGGTCGGGGTCACCGACAGCCGGATCCCGGGGACCACCTCGACCTTCTCCTTCGCCGCGACCCGCTTCACCGGCGACAACGGCAGCCCGGTCGGCGTCGGCGCGGTGCGCGCCGGGACGGCGGGCGCCCCCGCGGCCGTCGCCGCCGAGGGCGCCATCGCCGCCCCGGCCTCGCCCGCGATCCGCCCGGCGTGCCGGGCGTTCCCGGCCGTCACCGCCGTCACCCCGCAGACCACGGCCACCGCGACCACGGCGGCCCCGGTCCCGGCCCTGCGCCTGGCCCGGCGGCGTCGGGCGCCCGCGATGATCACCACCGGGTCCGGCCCGACCGCGTAGGGGTCCTCGTCCTTGAGCAGTTCGCCGATCCGGCGCTCGAAGCTCATACCGTCACCTCGATGTGCGTCGTGGGACCCACCGCCACGCCGGAGCGGTCGGCGAGTTCGGGCAGTGCGCGCAGCTTCGACATCGCCCGGTGCAGCGTGCTCTTCACCGTGCCCGGGGCGATGCCCAGTTCGGCCGCGATGGCGGCCTCGGTGAGGTCTCCGTAGTACCGCAGCACGACGACCGTCCGCTCCCGGCGGGTGAGCGTGCCCAGCGCCTGGTGCAGCACGGCCCGTTCGGCCTGCCGTTCGGCGAGGTCGTCGGCGAGCGGCCGGTCGGGGACGCGTTCGATGGGCAGCTCGTGGTTGCGCAGCCGGCGCCACCAGTCGCGGTGCTGGTTCACCACGATCCTGCGGACGTACGCGGTGGGGTCGTCGCCGGTGATCCGGTGCCAGTGCAGGTAGGCGCGTTCCAGCGCCGACTGCACGATGTCCTTGGCCCGGTCCGGGTCTCCGGTCAGCAGCTCGGCCAGCCGCAGCAGTTGGCGGCCGCTCCCGGCGACGAACGCGCTGAACTCGTCGTCCTGTCGCTGCCTCTGCTCGCGTTTCACACCCGTCCTACTCCTCGGGCGGACCGCGAGGTTCGGTCCGCCCGGGAAGTTTTTCCGGCCGGGGTGCGGTGCCGGGTCAGACGGCGCTGCCGGCCTTCCAGGCGGCCCAGCCCATGTTCCAGCCGTTCAGGCCGTTGTCCGGGGCGACCGTCTTGTCGCCGGAGTTCACGACCTCGACCACGTCGCCGACCATCGAGGACTTGTAGAACTTGAAGCCGTCCGTACCGGTGTCCTGGGCGCCCTGGGCGTCCCGCAGGCCGATGCAGCCGTGGCTGGTGTTCTGGCCGCCGAAGATCGACGGCGAGGACCAGTAGTTGCCGTGGATGAAGGTGCCCGACGTGCTGAGGCGCTGGGCGTGCGGCACGTCCGCGATGTCGTACTCGCTGCCCAGGTTGACCGTCTGCGAGTTCATCCGGGTCTGGGTGTACTGCTCGGAGATCACCATCTTGCCGCCCCAGGTGGTGTGCTCGGGCGAGCCGCCGGAGATCTTGTAGACCGCGCTGACCTGGCCGTCGGTGGTGACGGTGAGCTTCTTGGTGGCGAGGTCGGCGACGCTGGTCTGGGCGCGGCCGATGGTGAAGCTCACGTCCTTGGACTGGGTGCCGTAGACGCCCTTGGCGCCCTCGACGTCCTTGAGCCGGAGCTTGAGGGTGACCTTGGTGCCCTTGGCCCAGTACTCCTGCGGCCGGAAGTCGAGGCGGGTGCTGGAGAACCAGTGGCCGACGATCTCGACGCCCGGCTCGGCTATCACCGTGATCGCCTGCTGGACGGCCTTGCGGTCGGTGACCGGCTTGCTGAAGCTGATCGAGACCGGCATGCCGACGCCGACGGTGGAGCCGTCCTCGGGGGTGAAGTAGCCCACGAAGGTGTTGGCCGGGGTCGCCGTGGTGAAGACGGCGTTGGAGTCCGCCTCCAGCTTGTCCTTGTCGAGGGCGGTGGCGGCGACGGTGTACTTGGTGCCGCTGGCGGGGGCGGCGGCCGAGGTCCAGCCGGTGCCGTCGGCGGAGAGCTGGCCGGCCAGCTCCTTGCCGGTGCTGTCGGTGACCTTGACGCTGCTCAGGGTGCCGTTGGCGACGGTGACCTTGACCGGCTCGCTGAAGCTCGCGGAGGCGGCGCCGTCGGCCGGGGCGACGGTGATGACCGCGGCCGAGGTCTTCGGGGCGCTGCTCGCACCGCCACCGGCCGGGGTGCCGCTCGCTCCGCCGGAGCCGCTGCCGCCGCCGTTGCTGCCACCGCCGTTACCGCTGCCGCCGCCGCTGTTGTCGTTGCAGGCCGCCAGCAGCAGGACGGGCGCGCCGATCAGTCCCGCGAGGACCCCGCGTCGGCTCCAGTTGCTTCCGGCCACCCGCCCCTGACCGTCCCGTGCCGTCACGTCGCGTCTCCCTGCTGATCATCCCGGGCATTACGGATACAGAAACGCAATACGCCCGTTCACGGTTCCATCACCGAAGGGTAAGCGATCGTATGAGATGACCCAACTTCCCGACGAACAGGGACAAAACGCCCGGCCCGCGGAGCGGACCGGGCGTTCACTTGCGGTGACGGCGAGCACCGTCACCCGGCGGTTCCGTCCTACTCGGCGGACCCCTCCACCTGGTACTCGTCCCACTCCTCGTCGTCCGGGTCGAACTCGGTCTGCGCCGACTCCCAGGTCGCCGAGGCGAGCTCCACGCCGGGCACGTCGCCGAGCAGCGCGACGGGGTCGATGAAGTGGGCGAGCGAACCCGACGGGTCCACCTCGATGGCCTCGACGGACTGGGCGCGCTCCTCGTCGTCGAGGTACTCGTCCGCGGTGACCGCCTCCAGGGCGGCGGCCTTCAGCGCGCCCTCGTCGGTGATCTCCGCGATGAGCTCGATCTTCACCCGGACGTAGCGCGGGGCATCCTGGTCGGTCGTTTCAGTGCTGGTCATGCGTGCGAGCGTACGGGACGGCCGCGCCCGGCGCGGAGCACGGGCGGCCGCCCGGAGCACGCCCCGCGCGCCCGGCGCGAACGGCGCGAACGGAAGGGGCCGGCCCCTCGGAGAAGGACCGGCCCCACCGTTGCCCCGCCTGGGCTCCCCCACCCGGGAGCCGCGGGGACACGCGCCGTGCGGCGCGGTGCTGCCGCGGGAGCCGCCGCACCCTGTCAGCCGGCCGGGGCCGGGCAGGGGCGGGACGACGGCGCCTCCCACGGCGGAGGACACAGCGGCCGGGTCAGGGCCACCCGATGTGTCCGGAGCCGACCGCGGTCGCCGGGGAGCCGCTCCCGGACGGTTGCCGTCGCCTCACTCGGCGTCCTGCCGTTGACCACCACGATGCCCGAGCCGTGTTAACCACGTGCTGCGGACAGGTGACGCCGGTGTACCACTTCCGCCGTGGACGAATCCTCCGCGCCCGTCCGCGGCAACGGGAGCGCGACGACAGGGCGGTGACGGGGCGCCGGTGACGCCGGGTCAGTGCTGGCTGCGACCGGTCAGGAAGCCCAGCAGGTCCTGGCGGGTGACGATGCCCTGCGGCTTGCCCTCGACCAGCACGACGGCCGCGTCGGCCTTCTCCAGCACGGTCATCAGGTTGGTGACGGTCTCGCCCGAGCCGACCACCGGCAGCGGCTTGGACATCACCTTGTCCAGCGTGTCGGTGAGCTCGATGTCCTTGGCGAAGATGCCCTCCAGCAGCAGCTTCTCCACCACCGAGCCGATCACCTCGCCGGCCATGATGTCCGGGTGGCCGGCCCCCGGGGAGACCACCGGCATCTGCGAGACGCCGTACTCGCGCAGCACCCGGACCGCCTCGGCGACCGTCTCGTTGGGGTGCATGTGGACGAACTGCGGGACGCCGCCCTGCTCGATGGACTCCTTGCGGGCCAGCACCTCGCCGATGTGCGCCTCGTCGGTGGACGAGGGCAGGAAGCCGTAGTCGGCCATCCAGTCGTCGTTGAAGATCTTCGACAGGTAGCCGCGGCCGCCGTCCGGCAGCAGCACCACCACGACGTCGTCCGGCCCGAGCCCGCGGGCCACCTCCAGCGCGGCCACCACGGCCATGCCGCAGGAGCCGCCGACCAGCAGGCCCTCCTCCTTGGCCAGGCGGCGGGTCATCTGGAACGAGTCCTTGTCGGAGACGGCGACGATCCCGTCCGCGACGCCGCGGTCGTAGGCGGTCGGCCAGAAGTCCTCACCGACGCCCTCGACCAGGTACGGCCGGCCGGTGCCGCCCGAGTAGACCGAGCCCTCCGGGTCGGCGCCGATCACCTGGACCTTGCCGCCGGAGACCTCCTTCAGGTAGTTGCCGGTGCCGGAGATGGTGCCGCCGGTGCCGACGCCCGCCACGAAGTGGGTGATCTTCCCCTCGGTCTGCTCCCACAGCTCCGGGCCGGTGGAGTGGTAGTGCGAGGCCGGGTTGTCCGGGTTGGAGTACTGGTCCGGCTTCCAGGCGTTCGGGGTCTCCCGGACCAGGCGGTCGGAGACGTTGTAGTACGAGTCCGGGTGCTCCGGAGCGACGGCGGTCGGACAGACGACCACCTCGGCGCCGTACGCGCGCAGGGTGTTGATCTTGTCGGTGGACACCTTGTCGGGACAGACGAAGATGCACTTGTAGCCCTTCTGCTGGGCCACGATCGCCAGGCCGACACCGGTGTTGCCGGAGGTCGGCTCGACGATGGTGCCACCCGGCTTGAGGGCGCCCGAGGCCTCGGCGGCCTCGATCATGCGCATCGCGATGCGGTCCTTGACCGAGCCACCGGGGTTGAAGTACTCGACCTTCGCCAGCACTGTCGCGCTGATGCCCTCGGTGACCTTGTTCAGCTTGACCAGCGGCGTGTTGCCGACCAGGTCGATGATCGAGTTGTGGTACCGCACGGGGATCCTCCCGGAGTGTGGGCGTGCGACTGCTTATCGGTACTGCAAAGCGTAGGGCGTGGCACCCGCCCCGCGGTTCCCCTCCTTCCCACCGCCCCCAATGGCCCACCCCCACCGGCGCCCCCGGTACTCCCGGCCCCCGCGCGGGTAAGAGCGCTGTGCAGGCATTGCCGTGGCCCGGAGGGGCCGGCAGGAGCACGGGAAGGGGGCACCGGGATGCCAGGGGCGCAGCACTCGCGGGCCCGGGTGGCCCGCCGGATCGCCACCGCGGCGGCGTACGGCGGCGGCGGGCTCGGCCTGCTCGGGGTGGGCCTGGTCGGCCTGCTGCTGACCGAGAGCAAACTCGCGATCCAGGCCATCGGCGTCCTGGAGACCCACCCGCCCAGGGCCGACGGCGTCTACGGCGAGGCCTTCGCCGACCGCTCCGCCGCCCCGCAGCCCCCGCTCGTGCTGGCCGTCCTCGGCGACTCCACCGGCGCCGGCCTCGGCGTGGCCCGCTCCGGCGAGACGCCGGGCGCACTGCTGGCCGCGGGCCTCGCCTCGGTGGCCGAGCGCCCGGTCCGGCTGGTCAACGTGGCCCGCTCCGGAGGCCGCTCCGCCGACCTCTCCGGCCAGCTGGAGCAGGCGCTGCCGCACCGCCCGGACGTCGCCGTGATCATGATCGGCGCCAACGACGTGACCCGGCACAGCCCGGCCCAACTGGCCGTCCGCCAGCTCGGCGAGGCCGTCGCCGCCCTGCGCGCCAACGGCTGCGAGGTGGTCGTGGGAACCTGCCCGGACCTCGGCACGATCAAGCCGGTGCGGCCGCCGCTGCGCTGGGTGGCCCGCCGGCTGAGCCGGCAGCTGGCCGCCGCGCAGACCATCGCGGTGGTGGAGGCCGGCGGCCGGACGGTCTCGCTGGGCTCGCTGCTGGGCCCGGAGTTCGCCGCGCGCCCCGAGATGTTCGCCGCCGACCGCTACCACCCCTCCGCCCAGGGCTACGCGACCGCCGCGATGGCCGTGCTGCCCTCGGTCTGCGCCGTGCTGGGGCTCTGGCCCCAGGAGGACCGCCCGGCCACGGCCGTCCGGGGCGCCGCGGTGCTGCCCGTCGCGGTCGCGGCCGCCGCGGCGGCCGGGCGGGAGGGCACCGAGGTGACGGCCGTGGCGGCGGAGGGCGCGGGCCGCCGCTGGGCCCAGCTGAGGCACCGGCTGCGGATCGGCCCGACCGGCCCGGAGAGCGGGAAGGAGGCCGGTCCGCGCGCCGGCGGAGCCCCTGGGAATACGTCGGCCAGCTCACACGCTGGTGCGGGTGACGACTGACCTACCAGGCGGTAACTTTCCTCCCGGACGCCAGGTCCGCCGTCACCCAGCGAGGAGCCCGCCATGCCCGAAGCCGTCATCGTCAGCGCTGCCCGTTCGCCGATCGGCCGGGCCTTCAAGGGCTCGCTCAAGGACGTCCGCCCGGACGACCTGACCGCCCACGTCATCCAGGCCGCCCTGGCCAAGGTGCCCCAGCTCGACCCCCGCCAGATCGACGACCTGATGCTGGGCTGCGGCCTGCCCGGCGGCGAGCAGGGCCACAACCTGGCCCGCATCGTGGCCGTCCAGATGGGCATGGACTACCTGCCCGGCGCGACCATCACCCGCTACTGCTCCTCCTCGCTGCAGACCACGCGGATGGCGCTGCACGCGATCAGGGCGGGCGAGGGCGACGTGTTCGTCTCGGCCGGCGTGGAGACCGTCTCCCGCAGCGTGAACGGCACCTCGGACGGCATGCCGGGCACCATGAACCCGGTCTTCGACGAGGCCCAGGCGCGCACCAAGAAGCGTGCGGAGGAGGGCGGCGGCGCGTGGCACGACCCGCGCGAGGACGGCCTGCTGCCGGACGCCTACATCGCGATGGGCCAGACCGCCGAGAACCTGGCCGCGCTCAAGGGCATCACCCGCGCCGAGCAGGACGAGTTCGGCGTCCGCTCGCAGAACCTCGCCGAGGCCGCCATCGAGTCCGGCTTCTGGGAGCGCGAGATCACCCCGGTGACGCTCCCGGACGGCACCGTGGTCAGCAAGGACGACGGCCCGCGCGCCGGCGTCACCCTGGAGGGCGTGTCCGGCCTGAAGCCGGTGTTCCGCCCGGACGGCACCGTGACGGCCGGTAACTGCTGCCCGCTGAACGACGGCGCGGCCGCGCTGGTCATCATGTCCGACACCAAGGCCCGCGAGCTCGGCATCACCCCGCTCGCCCGGGTGGTCTCCACCGGCGTCAGCGCGCTCTCCCCCGAGATCATGGGCTACGGCCCGGTCGAGGCCTCCCGGCAGGCGCTCAAGCGGGCCGGCCTGACCATCGACGACATCGACCTGGTCGAGATCAACGAGGCCTTCGCGGCCCAGGTGATCCCCTCCTACCGTGACCTCGGCGTCGACCTGGACAAGCTGAACGTCAACGGCGGCGCGATCGCGATCGGCCACCCCTTCGGCATGACCGGCGCCCGGATCACCACCACCCTGATCAACTCCCTGCAGTGGCACGACAAGCAGTTCGGCCTGGAGACCATGTGCGTCGGCGGCGGCCAGGGCATGGCGATGGTCGTCGAGCGCCTGAGCTGACCCTCGGGACACCCTCCGAAGGGTCTGGACCACCCATTTGGAGTGACGCAGCGTAATTGAGGGCCGAATCACACCGCGAGGTCGATCCGGCCCTCTTTTCGTTCGTTTTCGACCCGGAAATCGACACTGCGGAGCGGATCAACTCCACTGCGTAGAACGGTGTTACCTAACAATTTGGGGACAAGAGCGAAAGTCCTGGACGAATTGGACATTCGCCACTGCGGTAACAGCCCCGCATGCGGCAGTGTGGACACGTAACCCCGTTCCGCTCCTCGCTAGGAGTACGTTCCGTGAGCGCCGTCTACACCATCCTGCTGCTGATCCTGATCGCCGTGTCGACCGCCGTGCTGCTCCACCTCCGCGGACTCTCCCGCCGACTGGACGCGCAGGCCGCGGCCCCGGCCGAGCCCGCCCCGGTGGACGAGGCCGCGATACGCCGGGCCGTCGCCGAGGCGCTCGCCGCCGACCGCGAGCGGGAGATCACCGAGGCCCGGGCGTTCTGGGCCGAGCAGGAGGCCCGCGCGGCCGAGGACGCCCCGCTGTTCGACTCCCCGTTCTCCGGCGCGTTCTCCGGCACCGACGAGTGGCCGCTGTTCTTCCCCCGCCCCACCGGCCCGCAGGACGCCGTCGACAACGCCGGGACGATGGACCCGGAGTTCGGCGAGGCGCTGCGCTCCGCGCTGGAGGACCTGATCAACGAGGGCGGCACCGCCCCGGCCGAGCCCGGCACCGAGGGCGGCGTCCCGCTGCGCCCCGGCCACCCGGCCGGCGAGACCAAGGACGCCCGGGCCCGCCGCGAGGCCGACCTGCTGGCCACCGGCCTGGAGGCCGGGCTGCTGGACGCCGATCAGGCCGTCGAGGAGGCCCCGGTCGCCGCGCCCGACCCGCGCCGCCACCCCTCGCACCCCGACTTCGTGCCCAGCCAGGCGCCGTCCCGGGAGTGGACCGACACCCGGCTGGCCGCCCTCGCCGAGGAGGCCGTCGCCCTGATCGACGTCCGCCCCGGCCCGCTGGGCACCCTGGACGTGTACGCCTTCGCCGACGGCACCACCCTCTGCGTGGCCCCGGGCGACCGGGAGGCCGCCTACCGGCTGATCGACGCGGTCCGTGCCGGTGAGCACGTCCGACTGCTCGGCGGCTCGCGCTTCTCCGGCTCGTACTCGCTGACCTTCTCCACCGACGAGGAGGCCGTCTACGTGCTCGCCGACCGGGTGGTCGCCAGCATCTGACACCGGCTCACCTGATCGCGGGATCACCAGCGCGCGGCGCACCGAAGGCCGGCCGGGTCGCGGGGTTACCGACCCGGCCGGCCTTCGGCGTGTACACGCGTCCCGGGGCCTCAGCCGCAGAGCGCCGCCGTCTCCCGCACCGCGGCCGCCGCCCCGGCCAGCACCTCGGCCGCCGCCACCGGCCCGTCCGGGAGCGCCACCTCCGCGCCCTCCGGCAGCGCCGCGAGCGCGGCCGCCAGGTCGTGGGCGGCGACGGCCAGCTGGTCCCCCGCCGCGAAGGCCCCGGCGTCCGGGAACTCCCGCCGCGGGCCGCCCTCCACCGCCGCCGTCAGCGCGACCAGCCGCCGGGCCAGCTCCAGCGCGGCCGCCGCCCGCGACCCGTACCCGGGCACGGCGCCCAGCAGCTTGCTCTGCGGCAGCGAGCGGAAACGATCCGCCAGGGACTCGGCGGCTTCGACCAGGGGATCCACGTCCAGGGGCGCTACGTCATGCATGGCAGCGAGCCTAGGCGAAAAGCCGCCGGGCCCCGGAGCGAGTCGCTCCGGGGCCCGGCGGCAGTGGTTCACGAAGGAAGGGACCGTCAGTCGTCGCCGCGCAGGATCGCGATCAGCCGCAGCATCTCCATGTAGATCCAGACCAGCGACAGGGTCAGCCCGAAGGCGGCCCGCCAGGACTCCCGCTGCGGCGCGCCCTGGGCGATGGCCTCCTCGATCGACGCGAAGTCCAGCGACAGGAAGAAGGCGCCCAGGCCGATGCCGATCAGGCCGACCACGATGCCCAGCGGGCCGGAGCGCAGGCCCATGTCGGCGCCGAAGGCCATCGCGACCATGTTGACCAGCATCAGCAGCACGAAGCCCAGCGCGATCGCGATGCCGATCCGCTGGTAGCGCGCGGTGACCCGGATCTTTCCGCTCTTGTAGGCGAACAGCATCGCCGCGAAGACCGCCGCCGTACCCAGGACCGCCTGGATCACGATGCCGTTCAGCCAGGTGTTGAAGGCGTGCGAGACGGCGCCCATCGCGAAGCCCTGGAGGGCCGCGTAGGTGAGGATCAGCGGCGGGCTGACGCTGCGCTTGAAGGAGACCACCAGGCCGACGACCATGGCCACCAGGCTGGCGGCGATCGCGAAGCCGAAGTTCTCGAACGGCAGCGCGAACCAGGCCACCGCGCCGGCGACGACCAGCGTCAGCAGCGTCATGGCGGTGCGGGCGACCACGTCGTCCAGCGTCATCCGCCCGGTGGCCGCCGGGCCGGCCGACGGCCCGTTGTACAGCTCGTAGAGCTGCTCGTCGGTCATGGGGGCCTGGCCCTGCGGCTGCTGGGCGTAGGGCGTACCCGCGTAGGGGTTCTGACCGTGCGCGTTCTGGCCGTACGGGCTCCCGGCCTGCGCGGTGGTACCGAACCCCGCGTAGCCGGAGTCGCGGGTGAAGGACCCCTCCCGCGAGAAGACCGGGTTGCTGCTTCTCATTGCTCATTCCCTCCGTGGCGGCACTGCACCGCCCGTGTACAAGGGTAATGGCTTGGCAAAAATTCCGGGATACGCCGCGAGGAGGATCCGGTGAACAACGACCGGCGGGGACGCCGTCGGCGCCCCCGCGGTTGTCGGTGCCCGGAGCCGGACTCGAACCGGCACGGCCTCGCGGCCAAGCAGTTTTAAGCTGCCCGTGTCTGCGTTCCACCATCCGGGCTCTTGCGAAACCACCCTGAGCCTAGTCGCCCGGCTCACTCTTTCGCATGTTCCCTGCCCCGGAAGTTGTCATGTTTCCTTGCCATCTGACGAACTGTCCGGGATTCGGCCACGAAGGATATCCGTTCCGGCCATCCCGCCGCCTCAGGGTTCACGTCATACCGCAGGAGGAGGGTCCAGCCCTCCCGTACGCCCAGCGGTGGTAGGGCCAACCGTCCGGCGGAGCGACGCAAGACCATGATCACGTCGCGGAGCATGGAGGTACAAGTCCACGAGCACAAGGAGCCCCCCGTGACCACGCCGACCGCAACCGCCGTCCGCACCGGCCTGGCGGCCGCCCGAGCCACCGGCCTGAACAAGGTCTACGGGGAGGGGGAGACCCGCGTCGTCGCCCTCGACAACGTCACCGTGACCTTCCCCCAGGGCGAGTTCACCGCCATCATGGGCCCGTCCGGCTCCGGCAAGTCCACCCTCATGCACTGCATGGCCGGCCTGGACACCGTCTCCTCCGGCTCCTCCACCATCGGCGACACCGAGCTCGTCGGCCTCAAGGACAAGCAGCTCACCCAGCTGCGCCGCGACCACATCGGCTTCATCTTCCAGGCCTTCAACCTGCTCCCCACCCTGACCGCCCTGGAGAACATCACCCTCCCGATGGACATCGCCGGCCGCAAGGTCGACAAGGCCTGGCTCGACCGCGTCGTCGACACCGTCGGCCTCTCCGGCCGGCTCAGCCACCGCCCCTCCCAGCTCTCCGGCGGCCAGCAGCAGCGCGTCGCCTGCGCCCGCGCCCTGGCCGGCAAGCCCGACATCATCTTCGCCGA
>NZ_JBVJBI010000030.1:0-105451 GCF_055589745.1 Kitasatospora sp. NPDC041917
CAGCAAGATCCACGTTGCCGGTGAGCGGAAGTGCCGCCCGCTGGTGTTCATCCTGACCGAGGGCCAGGCCGCGGACAGCCCGCGGTTCATCCCCGTGCTGGAGAAGGTCCGGGTCCGCGGACCCGTCGGCCGTCCCCGCACCCGGCCCGGCGCGGTCGCCGGGGACAAGGCCTACTCGTCCCGCGGCAACCGTTCCCACCTGCGCAAACGCCGCATCAAGGCGGTCATCCCGGAGAAGAAGGACCAGGTCGCCAACCGGAAGAAGAAGGGCAGCCGGGGCGGCCGGCCCGTCAGCCACGACGCCGAGCTCTCAAGGAGCGGAACACCGTCGAGCGCCTGATCAACAAGCTGAAGGCCTGGCGAGGCATCGCGACCCGGTATGACAAGAGCCCGGAAAGCTACCTCGCCGGCCTTCACCTCCGCGGCGCAATGATCTGGATCAAGGACCTCACCCGAACCCATTGATCACGACCGAATACGCGGCCTAGTTCTTTTCCTTCCCATACACCCGTTTCGAGTTGGCATATCTGCCGTTTTGAGTGCAAGGGGCTGCCCCCAGTCCCCTGGAAGGCACAGAGAGGAACGGCTATGGCACAAACCGGACAGCGGGTTGATCCATTCGCTGCGTTCAATTTCACGCTGGACATCGACGGCCTGGCGGGCTCACATGGCTTCGCCGAGTGCCGCGGAGCCAACACCGAGCAGGACGTGATCGAGTACCGCGAGGGCAACATGGACTTCTCGGTGATCAAGCTCCCAGGGCTGAAGAAGTCCGGTGACATCACGCTCAAGCGCGGCTTCACCACCAACCGCGAGCTGTGGGACTGGCGGCGGGCCGTCCTGGAGGGCACTGTGGTTCGCCGCACCGGCCACATCGTGCTCAACGACGAGGCCGGCAAACCGGCGTTGCGGTGGAAGTTCACCAACGCCTGGCCCAAGCAGTACTCGGCACCATCGCTCAGCGGCACCGCCACCGAGGTTGCCATCGAGGAGTTGGTCTTGGCGGTGGAGAGCTTCGAGCTGGACACTGCGTGACCGTCAGGCGCGCCCTTCCCTGCGGGAATCACGACGACAAGCCCTCCGACCGATAGCTCCAGCGGGGCCGGTGGAGCATAGCGGGGTGGAGGCCGCAGGGGTGGGGCTTGGTGTCCGCTGCCCGATCTCGACTCCGTCGGCGAGCAGCTGCCGCACGGCGGCCTCGGCCTGGTGCTCGTAGGTATGGCGGGAGATGAAGTGTCCGTTCTCCCGGATCTCGTACATGTCCTCCGCGAAGTCGCGGTCGTTGAGGACGACGTCCAGCCGGCGGTCGTGGCCGGCACCGGTGACGGTCCAGCGGCCGGCGGCCACCGCGGACCAGGTGAGGTGGATGTCTGCCCCGGTGCGGGCCCGCTCGGCGCGGACGCGCTCGGCCTGTTCGTCGGCGCGGCGCTGTCGCTTGGCTGCCAGTTCGGCCTGGTGCTGCTGCTCGGCTTCCTCACGACGCCGCAGGAACTCGGCGCGGCTCTGGGCGGCCTGGCGCTCCAGCTCCGCGCGGAGCTGGCGGGCTGCCTCACGGCGGCGGGCGGCTTCCTGGCCACCGGCAGCGGGGGCAGGGCCTGGGGCTCATGGCGGGCGGGCCAGGGCTCGGCGAGGTCGGCGAGGTGGTGCCGCCGGATGGCGAGCATGGCGCGGCCGTCGGTGGTGGCCACCACGTCACCGTGTTCATCTAGGTGCAGGAATCCGGCGGCGATGACCAGCTCCACGACCTTGCGGCGCACGGGGCGGCCCTTGGCACCGATCCGGCCCCGGCGGGGACGAGGCGGTAGCCGGTGCCGTCCCACCAGACCCCGCCCTCGGAGGCGGGCAGGGTGGCCGCCGCGACCAGGTCGTACACACGGGTGGTCCACCCGGACTTCTCACGGGCCTCCCTGGTGCGCTCGCCGGTGATGAACCGGCGGAAGTCGGCTTCGTGGTCGTCGGCGTGAAGCCTGGCGGCGTGGTGGGCGTCGTCGCGGTGAAGGTGGTCGTCGCCGACCTGGGCAGGGCGCCCGGCGTAGCGGTCGCCGCACCACAGGCACCACACCTTCCCCCCGTCGCCACGGTGGCCGCCGGGGCCAACGCCGACCGGGCAGGGGTGGCGCAGGCCCCACTCCAGTGCGGTGCCGCCTCCGGGTATCCAGGGGGCTCGGGAGGGGGTGGTCACTGGGGTCTCCTGGGGGTGGGGTCTGTGGTCACGCAGGGTGGTGGAGTGGGTGGTACGGCGTAAGGGCCATGTCGTTAGTGTCATTTTTTGACACTCTTAAAAAGATCGTCAGCGGCGGGAACCTCGTTCCGGAGAGCCTCGCAGTGGTGGGACCGTCCGGTAACACTGTTGCGCGGTACACAGCCGAACCCATGCGGAAGTCCCGCGCCTGGCAGAGTGAAGGCGACGTCCCCCTCCGTCCAAACCCCACCGGAGGTGACGGTGGTAACGGGTACGTAGTGATCTACTGGTAGAAGATCCCCTGGCACCCCATCCGCCCCGGTACGGACTTCCCCGAGCCCGTACCGGGGCGTTGTGCTGTCGGAACGGCAGGGCCTCGGAGTTCGGCCTGATCGAGGACGAGCGGGGGTAGCCGACGGGCGGAGGTGGCTGCGGGCGGGGAGCACCGCCCCGAGGCCCGTGGCAGTGCCAGTGGCAGTGGCAGTGGCACAAGACAGGGATGGTGCTATCGTCAGTAGCACTATGTTGCTGAAGCTGGACATCGGGGACACCCGACCGCTGCACGAACAGGTCGCCGGCGCGATCAGACGGGCCGTCGCCGAGGGCGAGTGCACCCCCGGGGACAAACTGCCCCCGGCCCGGGAGCTCTCCCGGGCGCTGGGGGTGAACACCAACACCGTCCTGCGCGGGCTGCGGACGCTACGCGACGAGGGGGTGCTGGAGTTCCGCCGGGGCCGCGGCATCACGATCGCGACCGGCGCCGACACCCGATCCGAACTGGTCGACCGCGTACGGCAGTTGGTCGAGGACGCGGCCCGGTTCGGCTACAGCAGGAACGATCTCGTGGACATGATCAGGGGGATGTCGTGACGGACGACGGCACAACGAAGGAAGCGACCGCGGCGGAGCGACCGGCGGCTCGCGGTGCCCTCTGGGCCGCGGCGGCCTGGTCCGTCGGCGTGCTGGCACTGCTGATCGCCCTGCCGCTGGTGGCGCGCCACCGGCTGCCGGACCCGCTGGCCACCCACTGGGGCGGGCGGGAGCCGAACGGCTCGATGTCGCTGACGGCGGCCGCACTGTTCCCGGCCGCGTTCTGGGCGGTCCTGGTGCTCACCTCGGTGGCCGTGCGGCGGTACTGGGCCGACCGGTCGCCCGGGGCGGCGGCGGCCACGCTGGCGGCCGGCGGGGTGCTGCTGACGGGGGCGCAGACCTCGATCGTGCACGCCAACCTCGACCGCGCCCGCTGGCAGGACGCCGCACCGATGGGCGTCGAGGTGGTCCTGATCCTGCTGGCCACCGGCCTCGCCGGGCTGCTGGCCCTGCTGGCCGGCCGCCGCTTCGGCGGCCGGCCCGAGCGGCTCCCGGCGGCCGGGGCGGATCCGCTGGAGATGCCCGCGGGCGAGCGGTTCGTCTGGCTCTCCCGGGCCGCCAACCCGTGGTTGCAGCTGGCCGCCGCGGTGTTCGCGCTGGTGACGGTGGCGGGGGTGCTGGCCGCCGCGAGCGGGGTCGCCGAGCTGGACTGGGCGCTGGTGGTGCCGTTCGCCGTCGTCTCCCTCGCGTGCCTCGCCTGCTCCTCGGTGCGGGCGCGGGTGACCGCCGGCGGCCTGACCGTCGGATTCGGCCCGTTCGGCCGGCCCGTGCGCCACTGGTCCCCCGCCGAGCTCGAATCCGCCCGCGCCGAGCAGCGCACCGCCGCGCAGGCGGGCGGCTGGGGCTACCGGATGAACCGGCTCGGCACCACCGTGATGCTGCGCGGGGGCGTCTGCCTGGTGGTCCGCACCCGTCAGGGCACGGACTTCGCGGTCAGCGTCGACGACGCCGAGCGCGGGGCGGCCCTGCTCAACGCGCTGATCGCGCGCGCCGGGCAGCCGGCCGGCTGAACCGGTTCGGCGGAGGCGAAGGGGCGGTTCGGCCACCACGGCCGGACCGCCCCACCGCTTGCACCGCTCGCACGGCCTGCACCGCTCGCACCGCTTCCGCCGCCGTCAGGACTCCCCCGCGCGCAGTTCGGTGGCGATCTGCCGTCGTCCCGCGACCAGCGTCTCCAGCACCACCCCGAGGCAGGCCACGAGCGCCAGTCCCGCCGTCGGCAGCAGCACCGGCAGCACCGCCGGGCCCAGGCCGTCGCCGGCCTTGGCGCCGATCAGGGTGGAGAGGTCGAAGGCCGGCCCGAGCAGGACGGCCGCCACCGCCGCGACCACCGCACCGCCGACGGCCGCCGCCAGCGTCCGCGGCAGTGCCTCGGCGACGATCAGCGCCAGCCCCTGACGGGGTCGCAGGCCCATGGTGCGCAGCCGGGCGAGCACCGCCGTCCGGTCGGGCGCGGCGCGCAGCAGCGTCAGCAGGACCGCGAGGACGGCGAATCCGGCACTGGCGGGCGCCGCGTACCAGAACAGCCGTCCGGCGGCCTGCTGCAGCGGGTCGTCGGCGAGCTGCGCGGCGTACTCGCGGCTGCCGCCCACCGCGTAGGCGGGCGGCAGCCCGTGGTCGCCCTTGCCGTCCGCCGCGGCGTTCTCCGAGATGAGCCTGGCGAGGCCGGTCGGCTCGACCAGGCCGCGTTCCAGGAGGAGCGACCTGATCCGCCCGGGGTCGAGGCCGTCGCCCACGGCCAGCCACCCGGTCCACCGGCCGAGCTCCGGCAGGCGTTCCACCGCGGGACCGCTGGGCACCACGACGAAGGGCAGGGCCGGCTCCGGCAGCGCCGGGGTCGCGGTGACGATCCCGGCGACGGTGGTACGCAGCTCGCTCGCGGTGGACAGGTGCACCGTCGGTGCGCCGGCGCCCAGCCGCGCGGCCAGGTCGCGGCTGAACAGCGCGGGCACCGGGGTGTCCGGGCCACCGGGGGTGCCGGCGAGCTTCGCCGGGTCGAACTCGCCGGCCCCGAGGGTGCGGGCGATCTCGGCGTACGCGGTCGGCTCGGCGACCACCAGGGTCACCTTGGTGTAGTTGTTCGCGTCGGCGCCGACGAACAGCGCCCGGGGGTCCACCCGGACCGCCGTCGCGCCCCGGGCCTGCGGAAGGTCGCCCGCGGCCTTGAGGAACGGTTCCGGCAGGGTCGCGTAGCCCGGCACGGAGACGGCGACGTCGCCGCCGGTCGCGAGGCGCGCGGCGCTCAGCCTGCCGCGGTCCACCGCGTCGAGCAGGGTGGCGCCGAAGCCGGTCGCGGTGACGGCGATCAGCAGGGCGAGCAGCGGCAGCGCGGAGGGCCGGCGCCGGCCGGAGTGGTCGCGGGAGGCCCGGGAGAGGCCGAGGAAGCCGATCAGGCCGCGGCCCCGGCGGGCCAGGGCGGCCAGTCGGCCGATCACCACAGGCTCGATCCGTGCCAGCAGCAGCCCGCCGGCGACGGCGAGCAGCAGCGGCGCGGCCACCAGCAGCGGATCCGCTCCCCGGCCGGGGTGGCCGACGCCGCGCCGGCGGACCTCGGCCACCGCCACCGCGGTGACGGCCAGCAGCGCGACTTCGCCGATCAGCCGGCGCCACGGCCCGGTCCGCCGGGGGTGCGTCCGGAGCAGGGCGGCACGCACCGGGAAGGCGAGCAGGGCGAACAGGGTGGCGACCAGGCCGGCCGCCACCGCGAAGCCCCACCGGGGGGTGGGCAGCAGCACCAGGGCGAGCACCGCTCCGAGTACCGCGGCGGGCAGGACCGTCACCGCGCTCTCGCCGAGCAGCCGCAGCAGCACCCCGCCGCGCGAGCAGCCACGGGCCCGGAGCAGCCGCAGTTCGGCGGCGCGCCGGTCGGTGCCGAGCGCGGCGGCCAGGCAGAGCACCACGGCGGCGACGCCCGCGACGCCGGCCGGGCCGACCGCGCCCAGCGCCATCGCGGCCCGGTAGCGCTCGGCCGCCCAGGTGAGGACCACGGGCAGCGTCGAGACGACCCGCAGGTCGGCGCGCCCGGTCGCGGTGACCAGGGCGTCGGCCTCCGGCCCGGCCAGGAGGGGCGCGACGGCGGCGCGGGTCCGTTCCAGACGGTCGGCGCGCAGCGGGGCGGGGTCGACGGAAACCCGCCAGAAGTTCTGGACGGACGGGCTCCAGGTGGTCAGCGCGCCCACGCTGCCGTCGTCGACGAAGCCGGTGACCTCCTGCCAGTTGCCGTGCTCCGGGTCGAGCCCCAGGCAGGGGCGGTTCGGGCAGCCGATGCCGACCCAGAACGGGTCCGACGGGTCGTTCTGCCGGTAGATGCCGGTCACCACGGTGGTCCGTCGGCGGTCGGGGCCGCTGCTGCCGTTGTCGAGGACGTCTCCGACCTTGATGCCGATCGCCTCGGCGGCCGCCCGGCTCACCACCGTCGGCACCGGGGCGCCGGCCGCGGCGGGGCCGGGCCAGCTGCCCTCGGTCAGGGTGACCCGGTCGGCGAGGCCCTGCAGCCGGATCAGCAGGATCCTGGGCGGGATGTCCTGGCTCACCCGGTGGTAGCCCGGGTTGTACACGGGGTTGGTCTCGGTCCTGGTGCCGTGCGCCAGGCGTTCCGGTGCCAGCGCCACCGTCGCGCCGACGCGCGCGACGATGTCCCGGTCGACGGCGTCGAGGGCGGCGGCGGTGTCCGTCGGGCGGGCCTTGGAGGCGAAGTGCAGGCTGGTCGCGTGGATGCCCTTCTGGCGCACGAAGTCCCGCAGCGCCGCGTCAGCGTTCCGGTCCGTGACGCGGGGGACGGCCACGGTCAGCAGGACGGTGACGAAGGCGAGGGCGGCCGTCAGCAGGGCCGCCGAGGGGCTGGCGCGCAGCCGGGTGCGGACCCAGCGGGCCGGACGGAGGGCGGTCCCGGCGGGGTCGGCCCTGGTGGTCACGGTTCCTCCACGAGGCGCAGCGGGACGGCGGCCGCCGATCGGCCGGGGTGGACACGGCGCACGGCGGCGCACGGGTCACCGGTGCACGGGGCTCCGGCGACCGGACAGCGGACAGCGGACAGCGGACAGCGGACAGCGGACAGCGGACAGCGGACAGCGGACGATGCTGTCAGATCCGATCGCCGATCGGAAGGGAACAGCACGAATCAATTCCCGCTCGGTCGGTGACGATTGGGCTGGTGGCAGCCGCCTGCCCGGCCCTCCGGGGGGGGAGTTGAACCGGTGGAGCCGTCACGGCCGTGGTGGATGGTGACCCGAGGTTCTCCGGACGGTCATTGAGGGCGTAAACCGCTCACATCAGTGGTGCTTCGAACGCCGATGCGGGTACACAAGGTGACGGTCGCTCAGGTGTGTGGCGGCGCCCGTCCGACGCCGCCCCACCCCGTCCCCCGCGACCGGAGGAACAGCGGGCCGAGGAGCCCGTGGAAAGGCAAGGAGGCGTCCGTGACGCACGACTCGCGCACGCAGAACTCCCCCGGTGTCCGGCGGAGCATCCAGGACGTTCGAACCATCGCGATCCTTCGCCTCGGCGTCGGCCTGATCGGCGTCCTGCTGCCGCCGGCCCTGCCGTTCGGCAACTGGCTGGCCGCCGAGGTGACGGGGCGCGGCACCGACGACTTCTGGCCGGGCTCGATGAGCGCCGCCTACTACACCGACACCCGGAACCTCCTCGTCGGCGGACTGTGCGCCCTCGGGGTGTTCCTGATCTGCTACCGCTTCGACCGCCGGGACGACCGCTGGAGCACGGCCGCCGGGTTCTTCGCGGTCGGGGTCGCGCTGTGCCCGACGGCCCCGGCGGGCGCCTCCGGCGTCCAGCGCACCGTCGGAGTGTTCCACCTGGTCTTCGCCGGCCTGCTGTTCGTCATGCTGGCGATGTTCTGCCTCCACTCCTTCCGCAATCCCCGCTCCACCCAGCCGGCCCGGGTGAGCACGGCCTACCTGGTGGCCGGGGTGGTGATCCCGGTCGCCCTGGCGCTCTCCGTCCTGGCCGGGGTGACGGGCCTCGGCTCGGGCTGGTCGGTGCGGCCGCTGTACCTGTGCGAGTGGCTGGCGACGTGGGCCTTCGGCATCGCGTGGATCGGCGCCGCGCTCGAACTGGCGGCGCACGGCCGGGGCGACGCCGGGTCCGCCGCCGTCCCCCGTCAGCCGGGCGCCGCCGCGCTCGACCCGAGGCACCCGGAGGCGCGGGCCTGAGGCACCTGGAGGCACGGGCCCGAAGCACCCGGAGGCGCGGGGCCTGAGGCACCCGGAGGTGCGGGCCTGAGGGCCCGTCATTCCGCCGCACCGGTCGACCGTTACCATGCGCACCATGGGCCGCCACCTCGGCGGTCGCTGACGGACGCCCAGCAACGGGAGAACGAGCATGGCGAACGAGATCCGGGCGGAGCACGGTCCGCACGAGGATTACCCATCGGTGGACCTGCGGATGGACGTTCCGCACTCCGCCCGGGTCTACGACTACCTCATCGGCGGCAAGACCAACTTCGAGGCGGACCGGGTCGCGGCGCACGCCTCGGTGCAGGCCTGGCCGTCGCTGCCGATCTCGATGCGCACCACCCGCGACTTCATGCAGCGCTCGGTGCGCCGACTCGCCGAGCAGTACGGCGTGCGGCAGTTCCTCGACATCGGCACCGGCATCCCGACCTCGCCGAACCTGCACGAGGTCGCCCAGGCGATCACCCCCGAGGCCCGGGTCGGGTACGTGGACAACGACCCGATCGTGCTGACCCACGCGCGGGCCCTGATGGACAGCACGCCCGAGGGCCGCACCTGTTACGTGGACGCCGACTTCCGCGACCCGGAGTCGATCATCAACAACCCCCGGCTGCGCGAGGTGCTCGACTTCTCGCAGCCGGTGGCGCTGTCGCTGATCGCGATCGTCCACTTCGTGCTGGACGAGGACGACCCGCAGGGCATCGTGCGCCGCTTCATGGACGCCCTGGCCCCCGGCAGCTTCCTCGCCCTGACGGTCTTCACGGGTGACACCGACCCGGTGGGCGTGGGTGGTGTCGGCCGCGAGTACAACGCGCGCGGCATCCCGCTCCAGATCCGCGACAAGGCCGAGGCCGAGGCGTTCTTCGAGGGCTACGAGCTGCTCGACCCGGGCGTCACGCTGGTGCACAACTGGCGGCCGGACGCCGACGCCCCGCCCGTCCGCGACCGGGACATCGCGATGTACGCGGGCGTGGCGGTCAAGCGCTGAGTTCCGGCTCCTCGTGATCGAGTGCCGAATCGTTTCTGCGATGGGCCCGGCCGACCGGCCGGGCCCGTTCAAGCAGGCCCGTGAAAAGCACGCCCGTTCCAGCAGGCCCGTTCAAGCGGACACGGAGACCAGGCCCGCCTCGTAGGCCAGGATGACCAGCTGCACCCGGTCCCGGGCGTCGAGCTTGGCCAGCAGCCGTGTCATGTAGGTCTTGACGGTCGCGATGCTGAGCACCAGTTCGGCGGCGATCTCGGTGTTGGACAGACCCCGGCCGACCAGGGTGAGGATCTCCCGCTCGCGCCCGGTGATCGCCGCCAGCCGCCGCTCGGCCGCCACCGCGGCGGCGGCGGCAGGGGCGTGCCCACCGCCCCCGGGCCACTGCGGGCGGCCGGCGATGAACGCCCCGATCAGCCGCCGGGTGACGCCCGGCGCGATCAGCGCGTCCCCGGCGGCGACCACCCGCACCGCGCCGAGGATGTCGTCCAGCGCCATGTCCTTGACCAGGAAGCCGGACGCCCCCGCGTGCAGCGCCGCGTACACGTGCTCGTCCTCGTCGAAGGTGGTGAGCACCACCACCCGGGTCGGCCCGCCGTCGGCGGTCACCAGCCGGGTGGCCTCGATGCCGTCCATGCCGGGCATCCGGATGTCCATCACCACGACGTCCGGCCGCAGTTCGGCGGCCAGCCGGACGGCCTCCGCCCCGGTGCCCGCCTCGCCCACCACCTCGACGTCGTCCGTCTCCGCGATCACCATCTCCAGCGCGGCACGCACCAACGGCTGGTCGTCCGCCAGCACCACCCGGATCACGCGCCCGCCCCCTCGACCGGGACCGGCCCGGAGACCGGTACCGGCACCGGCAGCCGGGCGGCCACCCGGAAGCCGCCGCCGGGCAGCGGCCCGGCCTCGAACTCCCCGCGCAGCAGGACGGCCCGCTCCCGCAGCCCGGCCAGCCCGAACCCGGCCCCGGGCGCCCGGCCCCGGCCCCGCCCCCGGTCGGTGACCTCGACGGACAGCTCCCCCGCCGTGCGGTGGTCCACCGCCACCACGCAGGCGTCCACGTCCGCGTGCCGCACCACGTTGGTGACCGATTCCTGGACGATCCGGAAGGCCGCCAGGTCGACCTCCGGCGGCAGCGGCCCCGGCTCGCCGTGCCGCCGGACCTCCACCCGCACCCCCGCCGCCGTGGTAGCCCCGGCCAGCCGGTCGAGGTCGGCCAGGCCCTGCGACAGCGTCGCCGAGGCCTCGCCGTCGGCCCGCCGCAGCACGACCAGCATCCGGCGCAGCGCGGCCAGGGTCTCCCGCCCGGCGGCCTCGATCTCGCCCAGCGCCTGCGCGGCCCGCTCCGGCCGACGGTCGATCACCCGGCGGGCCGCCCCGGCCTGGAGGGCGACGATGCCGAGGCTGTGCGCGACGGTGTCGTGCATCTCGCGGGCGATCCGCAGCCGTTCGGCGGTGACCGCCTCGTCGGCCGCCCGGGCGCTGAGCGCCTCGGCGTGCTCCCGGTTCTGCCGCACCGAGCGGCCGACCAGCCAGGCGACCAGCGCGAGCAGCGCGGCGCCGTCGGCCGAGCCGATGTGGGTGCCGGTGAAGATGCCCACCGTGCTGCCGCGCACCAGGCCGATGTGCAGCACCAGGAAGACCATGACCAGCGCGAACGCCGCCCGGGAGCTGCGCCGGGGCCGGTCGGCGGTGATCAGGCAGAGCGCGGTGTCCACGGCGAGCAGCGCACCGGGCGGCACCTGGGCGCCGCCGGCCCAGCCGTCGGTCTCGGTGAACGCGGCGACCAGCAGCAGGGCGACCGAGAGCACCGGCAGCCGCCGCACCAGCGCCGCGCCCGCGAAGGCCAGCACCGTGTCGGCCAGGGTGAACGCCCAGCCGCCGTGCGCGGCGGCGCCGGGGTGCTGCGCGGCGGCGCCGCCGAGCCGTACGGCGGGGTAGCCGGCGGCCGCGCACCAGGCGAGACCGACCCAGACCTCGGGCGGGACGCGCCGGAACAGCGGCGGGGAGGGGGTCGTGGACATGGTTCAAGATCGTAGCGACGGGCGCCGCCCGCCGTCATCCAGCCCTGGTTGTACGACCGCGGGTGACCTGCGGTGTCGACGCCGGTCCGATGCGCCCGACCGGTTCCCCCGGGCACCGTGGACCCCATGATCGAAGTTACCGAACTGACGAAGCGCTACGGCCGCGGCCGGCACGTCCGCACCGCCGTCGACCGCCTCTCCTTCACCGTCCGGCCGGGCCTGGTCACCGGCTTCCTCGGCCCCAACGGCGCGGGGAAGTCCACCACCCTGCGACTGGTCCTCGGCCTGGGCGACCCCACCTCCGGCACCGCCACCGTCGACGGCCGCCCGTTCCGCGGCAGGCCGCGCGGCCTGCGGCACGCCGGTGCGCTGCTCGACGCGGGCGACGCGCACGGCGGGCGCACCGGCCGGGCCCACCTGCGGGCGCTGGCCCGCGCCAACGCGATCCCGGCCGCGCGGGTCGAGCAGGTGCTGGAGGAGGTCGGGCTCGCCGCGGCGGCCGGGCGGCGGATCGGCGGCTACTCGCTGGGGATGCGCCAGCGCCTGGGCATCGCCGGGGCGCTGCTCGGCGACCCGCCGGTGCTGCTGTTCGACGAGCCGCTGAACGGGCTGGACCCGGAGGGCGTGCTCTGGGTGCGCGGACTGTTCCGGCGGCTCGCGGACGAGGGCCGCACGGTCTTCGTCTCCAGCCACATGATGGCCGAGATGGAGCACACCGCCGACCACCTGGTGGTGATCGGACGCGGGCGGCTGCTCGCCGATGAGAGCCTCACCGGGTTCGCCGCCCGGGCCGGCCGGGCCGCCGTCACCGTCCGGTCCGCCGAACCCGACCGGCTGGCGGCCGTGTTGACGGCGGCGGGCGCGGCCGTGCGGCCCGGCCCGGACGGCACCCTCGCAGTGAGCGGCCTGGACGCCACCCGGATCGGCGAACTCGCCCTGGAACAGCGCCTGTTGCTGCACGCCCTGACCACCCGGGGCGCCTCCCTGGAGGAGGCGTTCATGGACCTGACCGCCGACAGCGTCGAATACCTCGCCGGAGAGCCCCGATGAACACCCTGCCCACCCGCACCGCCACCGAGCCCACCGGCGCCGCCACCGAGCCCGCCCGCGCCGCCGCCCTGCCCACCCGCACCGCCACCGAGCCGCGCGCCCGCTTCGGCGACCTGCTGGCCGCCGAGTGGATCAAGTTCTGGTCACTGCGCTCGATCCCCTGGGTGCTCGGCCTCGGCGCCCTGGCGAGCATCGCCGCCAACCTCAAGTCCGCGGTGTACACCCGCGACCACTGGACGCCGGGCGAAGGCGATCCGGCGGTCATGGCGCAGACCGCGCTGAACGACGCCTTCAACCTCGTCTCCGCCGACATCCTGATGCTGGTCGCGGGCGGCCTCGGCGCGATCGTCATCGCGGGCGAGTACGCGACCGGGCTGATCCGCACCACCCTGGCGGCCGTGCCCGACCGCCGGGCGGTGATCCTCGCCAAGGCCTGTGTGCTGGCCGCCGTGCTGTTCGGCTACGGGGTGCTCACCGTCGGCGTCTCCTTCGGCGGGAGCCAGGCGATCCTGGCCGGGACCGGCATCGGACAGTCCGTCACCGACCCGGCCGCGCTGCGGTACGTCGCGGCGGCGGTGCTGTTCGGCCCGGTCTGCGCCCTGGTCGGGCTCGGCCTCGGCACCCTGATCCGGCACAGCGCGGGCGCCGTGGTGGGCACCGTCGTGGTGCTGTTCTTCCTCCCCTCGCTGGTCACCGAGCGCTACCGCTGGAGCGCCGACCTGCTGCACGCCCTGCCGATGCCCGCCTGGCAGCGGCTGGCCCGGACCACGCTGGCGGGAATGCGCCCGTCCGAGTACCCGGCCACCGTCACGGGCGCCTGGGTCACCTTCGCGGTGTGGTCGCTGGCCTCGGTGGCGGTCGCCGCGGCCGCGGTCCGCCGCCGGGACCACTGACCGCCGGGAGAGCGCCCGCAGCGGAAGGCCCGCAGGGGACGGGCCCGCAGCGGAGAGCCCCGCACCGGAAGGCCCCGAGCGGGGGCGCTCAGAACGCCGCGATGCTCCCCGGCGCCCGCTCGGCCCGGCTGAGCGCCCGCAGCACCGCCGCCCGGCCGTGCCGCCGGGCGGCCAGCCGGGTCAGCAGGACGACGACGGACTCGAAGGCCTCCGGCGGCAGTTCGGGGCCCGGCACTCCGACGCTGACCGCCAGGTCGTCGCCGTGGACGGCCAGTTCCATCGTCCGGGTGGCCAGCAGGTCGTCCAGGGTGAGCGACCACGGGCCCCAGAACGGCAGCCGGACCGGCCGGGTGCCGTCCGCCGCCGCGAGCGTGCCCGCGAGCTCCGGCAGCACGGCGGCCAGCCGGCGGTGCAGCGCGGCCGCACCGTCGGCCGCGAAGGCCTCGCTGCCCTCCCGGATCCGCACGTTGGCGTCCGCGTCGAGCGCGGCGCCGACCCAGGCCGAGCGGGCGTAGTGCTCCAGCAGGCCGACCACCGGCTCGGCCGGCACGGCGGCGGCCAGCAGCTCCGGCAGGCAGAGGACCTGGTAGGCCAGGTGCCCGGCCAGTCCGCCGACGCTCCACCGCGCCAGCGCGCTCGGCCGCTGCCAGGCCCGGGCCACCTCCGGGCGGCGCAGGAGTTCCTCGGCCGTACCGGCGGCGGCCAGGAAGTCCCTCCGGGCGCCCGTCACGGCCCGTTCCCCACTCGCGGCCCGGCGGCCCGGAAGCCGCCCCGGCCCGAGGCCATGTCGGCGACCGCCACCAGCAGCGCCGTCAGCACCAGCCCGGCCGCGACCGTCACGCCCAGCTGGAAGGCCAGCGCCCAGTCCGGGCGGGGGCCGGCCGCGTGGGCGAAGAACACCGAGCCGACGACGGCGATGCCCACCGCCGAGCCGACCCGCTGCGCGGTCTGCATCACCCCGCCCGCGCTGCCCGCCCGGGCCACCGGCACCTGCTGGAGGGTCAGCGTCTGGTTCGGGGCGATCACCAGCCCACTGCCCACCCCGGCGACCAGCAGCGGCAGCGCCGTCGTCCAGCCCACCCGGGGCCCCGACCACAGCTGCACCGCCAGCGCCGAGGCCAGCAGCCCGGCCAGCACCAGCACCAGTCCGGCCACCACCAGCCGCCGCCCCAGCCGGCTCACCAGGCGCCCGCCCACCGCCGCGGACACCCCCGAGCCGACCGCGAACGGCGTGATCGCCAGGCCCGCCGTCAGCGCCGAGTAGTGCAGGCCCGCCTGGAGGTAGAGCGTGAAGATGAAGAAGATCGCGGTGAACCCGGCGAAGTACACCAGCGACAGCAGCGTGCCCGCCGCGTACGGCCGCACCGCGAACAGCGCCATGCTCACCAGCGGTTCGCGCCGCCGCCCGTAGTGCAGTTCCCAGCCGACGAAGGCCGCGAGCAGCACCGCCGCCAGCGGCAGCAGCAGCCAGCGGGCCGAGCCGTGCCACTGCTGCGCCTGGACGAACGGCAGCAGCAGCGCGACCGTCCCGGCGCCGAGCAGCAGCACGCCGACCGGGTCGAAGTCCCGGTGCCCGGCCCGCTGGTCGGCGGGCGGGGGCGCCGGGAGCAGCCGGCGGGCGATCGGCAGCACGGCGACGCCGATCGGCAGGTTGACCAGGAACACCCAGCGCCAGCCGTCCTGCGGGCCGACCAGGTGGATCAGCAGCCCGCCGAGCAGCGGCCCCACCGCGGTGGACAGCCCGATGGTGGCACCGAGCGCGCCGAAGGCCCGGCCGCGCTCGGCGCCCTGGAACAGCACCTGGATGAAGCCGGACACCTGCGGCACCAGCACCCCGCCGGCCGCGCCCTGGAACAGCCGGGCCAGCACCAGCCACTCCTGGCTCTGCGCCGCCCCGGCGAGCGCGCTGGCCACGGTGAACAGTGCCAGCCCGGCGAGGAAGACGGCTCGTCGGCTGCGCGCGTCGCCGAGCCGCCCGGCGGGCACCAGCACCAGGCCGAAGGCCAGCGCGTAGCCGCTGAGCACCCACTGCAGGCCGCTGTCGGACATGTGCAGCCCGGCCCGTACCGTCGGCAGGGCGACGTTGACGATGCTGACGTCCAGCAGGGTCATGAAGCCGGCGACCAGGCAGACGGCGAGCGCCCGCCAGCGCCGGGTGGCGGCCCGGACGCCCACGGCGGTGGCGCCGGGCCGGGGCGGGTGCACGCTGCTGCGCGGGGGGTCGGCGTTCATGGGAGCCTCTTCCCGGGGCCGGGGCGTCCGGGTCGGTGGATGATCGCCGGTCGGCTTCGTTCGGCCCGTCGTCGGTCGGCCTCGGTCGGCCTCGGTCGGCTTCGTTCGGCCCATCGTCGCCCGGGCCTCCCGGGGCCGCCACCCGGGCCACCGCTCGGGCCGGCACTCGGGGCGCCGCCCGGGCCGCCGCCGCCCGTCCTCACCCGAACGGCCGAACCGGATCGCGACCGCCGCCCGCACCCCGGAGGCTGACGGCATGACCGTCGCCACCGAGACCCCGCCCTCCGCCCCTCCGGTGCTGGACGTCCGGCAGCGGAACGTCGTCTTCGCCACCATCGTGCTCGGCATGCTGCTGGCCGCCCTCGACCAGACCATCGTCGGCACCGCCCTGCCCACCATCGTCGCGGACCTCGGCGGGGCCGCGCACATGTCCTGGGTGGTGACGTCCTACCTGCTGGCCGAGACGGTGGCCACCGTGCTGGCCGGCAAGTTCGGCGACCTGTACGGGCGCAAGCTGCTGTTCCAGGTCTCGGCGATCGTCTTCGTCGGCGGCTCGTTCCTGTGCGGCCTGGCCACCGACATGACCCTGCTGATCGCCTGGCGCGCCGTGCAGGGCTTCGGCGCGGGCGGCCTGATGGTCACCTCCATGGCGCTGATCGCGGACGTCATCCCGCTGCGCGAGCGCGGCAAGTACCAGGGCGCGATCGGTGCGGTGTTCGGCGTGGCCACGGTGATCGGGCCGCTGCTGGGCGGGCTGTTCACCGACCACCTGTCCTGGCGCTGGGCGTTCTACGTCAACGTGCCGATCGCGGTCGTGGTGGTCGCCCTGGCCGCCCGGACCATCCCCTCGGTCCGCTCGGCGACCCGCCCGGTCGTCGACTACCTGGGCATCGTGCTGGTCGCGGTCGGCGCCGGCGCGCTGATCCTGGCGACCAGTTGGGGCGGCAACCAGTACGCCTGGAGCTCCGGGGTGATCATCGGCCTGTTCGTCGGCGGCGCGCTGGCGCTCGGCCTGTTCTGCTGGGTGGAGACCCGGGCCGTCGAACCGATGCTGCCGATGCGGCTGTTCCGCAACCCGGTGTTCACGGTCTGCTCGGTGCTCAGCTTCATCGTCGGCTTCGCCATGCTCGGCGCGCTGACCTTCCTGCCGACCTTCCTCCAGTACGTGGACGGCGACTCGGCGACCGTCTCCGGCGTGCGGACGCTGCCGATGGTGATCGGTCTGCTGATCGCCTCGATCGCCAGCGGCAACGCGGTCAGCAAGACCGGGAAGTACCGGGTGTTCCCGATCGTCGGCACGGCGGTGATGGCGCTCGGCCTCTACCTGCTGTCCCGGCTGGAGCCCGACACCGGCTCCGCACTGGCCTCGCTCTACATGTTCGTGCTCGGCGTCGGCATCGGGCTGAGCATGCAGGTGCTCACCATCGCCGTGCAGAACACCGTCGACTACGCCGACCTCGGCACGGCCACCTCCGGGGTGACCTTCTTCCGCACCATCGGCAGCTCCTTCGGCACCGCGGTGTTCGGCACCATCTACGCCAACAGCCTGCAGACCGAACTCGCCGACGGGATCGCCACCGCCGCCCGGCTGACCGGCGCCGACCCGGCCGTGCTCAGCCAGGCCGCGCAGAGCCCGCAGGGCCTGCACCAGCTGCCCGCCGACCAGGCCGCGCCGATCGTCCAGGCCTACTCCGACGCCCTGCACACCGTGTACCTGTGGACCATCCCGGTGGCCGTGGCCGGCTTCGTGGTGGCACTCTTCCTCAAACAGGTGCAGCTGCGCGACACCGCCCGGGCGGGCTCCACCGACATGGGCGAGGCCTTCGCCCAGCCGACCACCGCCGACTCCGACCCGCACCTGGAGTACTCGGTCTGCCGGATCGTGCGCGGGGTGGACCTCGACGCCGTCCGGACGATCGTCGCCGGCGCCGGCGCCCGGGTGGACCTGGCCGGGGCCTGGGCGCTGATGGAGGTGGCCGGCCACACCAGGGCCGTCGGCCACGCCTCGCTCGACCTCATCGCCGCCCGCAAGCGGGTGCCGCCCGAGGTCCTGGAGCCGGTCTTCGACCGGATGGCCGCCGAGGGCTACCTCCTGCGCGAGGGCGACGCCCTCTCCCCCACCGAGGCCGGCACCCACGAGGTCCGCACCCTCGCCCACGCCTGGTCCGGCTGGCTCAACGCCCGCCTCGACGCCGACGCCGGCCGCCCCCGCAGCCCCCAACTGCGCGCCGCCGCCGACGCCATCGCCTGGCGCCTCCTGGTCGAGGACGTCGCCAACGGCCTCCCCGCCCACGCCCGCCCCAAGGACGACGCCAGGGTCTGACGAACGGCTACAGGCGGGTGGTGTCGAGGTCGAGGTCGAAGGGCGCCGGAAGGCGCACGGGCGCGCCGAACGGGTACGGGCCGCTCTCCGCGGCGTAACCGAGCCGGGTCGGCTCGCTGTACAGGGTGCAGCTGCGGTTCTGGCGGTCGACCAGGAGGTAGAGCGGAGCGCCGTACTGGCCGTAACGACGGCGCTTGACGACGCGGTCGGTCTCCGCGTTGGACGGTGAACTGACCTCGACGATCAGGAAGGTCTGGTCGGGCAGCAGTGCGCCTTCGGTCTTCAGGGCGAGTTCGGCCGGCACGACGGCCAGGTCCGGGATGTACCAGTTCTCGCTGCCCGGCAGGTCGAGGTTGCCGGACCCGGACACCAGGTCGAGCTGGTCCATGCGGGGGCCGAGCTGGCGGCGGACGATCTCGGCGGCGGACTCGTGCGCCCATGACGGCGACATGGGGGTGATGACTCCCTCGATGATCTCGGTGCGGTCGCCCGCGATGTGCCGGATCGCGTACTTCAGTGCCCGCTCGGGGTCGCTGACGGTGCTGTAGTCACCGGGGACCTGGGGTGCCGTACTCACAACGCGTCTCCTTCCGTCGTGCGATTCTCCCCCGGATCATGCGGCCGCCCCGCTCGTCGACCGGCATTGGACGCGCACTGACCGTTCGCGCTCGCAACAGGACCGGTTCGCAGAGCATTCTGCCTCCCCGCCCGGGAGCGGGCGGGGAGGCACGAGACCGACGGTCAGCGGGAGGCTTCCGCCGGGATCGGGGCGGGGGCGGTGCGGCGGGAGGAGAAGGCGATCACGGCGAGGCTGGCGAGGGCGAGGGCGGTCACCGCCGAGAGCATCACGGTGTAGGAGGCCACGGAGGAGAGCGCCGCGAGCACGGCGGGCAGCAGGAAGCCGGAGTAGCAGAGGGCGTAGTAGACGCCGGTGATGCCGGCCAGGTCGTCGGGGGTGACGAGGCGCTGGATCTCCAGCAGGCCGGAGACGACGCCGATGCCGTAGGCGGCGCCGAGGAGGACCGCCCCGCCGAGGCCGAGCAGCGGGGAGCGCACCGCCGCGTCGCCGGCGCAGACGGCCATGCCGCAGGCCATCAGCACCATGGAGACGACGACGCCGCGCGCCGAGTTCAGCGAGTCCAGGCGCTTGGCGAGCGGCTGGACCAGGGCGCCGGTGCCGAGGGTGAGGACGGTCAGCAGGGTCGCGTAGGCCAGCGACCAGTCGCCGAGCCGGTCGCCGACCAGCTGCGGGGTCACCGCGTACGCGACGCCGGCCGAGCCGAACACCCACGGGGCCATCGGCAGGACCACCCGCAGGAAGCGCCGGTGCCCGGCCGCCGGGACCTTGAGGTCGGCCCAGAGGCTGCGGACGGCGGCCGAGCGGGCCCGGGTCTCGACGGCCTTCGGGAGCAGGAACAGCGCGGGCAGGGTGACCAGCAGGTGGGCGAGGTACGGGGTGACCATCGGCCAGGGGCCCCACTGGGCGAGCGCGCCGGCCACGCCGGCGCCGAGGCCGAAGCCGACGGTGAGGGCGAGGGAGGCGCGGCGGGCTCCGGCGCCCTGGTCGGCGGCCGGGTCGTGCGGGGCCTGGGAGAGCTCCTTGACCCAGCTGGTGCCGACGGCCATCGCGATGCCGACGGCTGTGCCGGTGAGGAACCGCCCGGCGTAGATGGGGAGTTCACCCGTGACGCCGCCGCACAGCACACCGCTGGCGGCGAGCGAGGCGACGACCGCGCCGATCATCAGCGGACGGCGCCCGTAGCGGTCCGAGGCCGCGCCGCCGACCAGCAGTCCGGGGACCAGCCCGAGGACGTAGGCCCCCAGGAAGGCGTCGACGGTGACCTCGGAGTAGCCGCCGAGGTGGCGGTACATCAGCAGCAGCGGGGTGAACTGGTTGCCGCCCCAGCCGCAGCAGAGCATGGCCAGGGCCGCGACCAGCCAGGGCCTCCCCCGACCGGTGGGCGCGACGGGACCGGCGGACGGTGGCCGGGTGGTGCTCATGGTGGTGCTGCTCCTTGTCGGATGGTGGTCCCGGCGGTCCGTCGGGGTGCGCGGCCGTCGCCGCGCGGGAGGAGGAGGGAGGAGTGGCTCAGCGGTGCAGTGGCTCAGCGGTGCGCGTCCAGGTGGGCGCGCAGCGCCTCGGTGAAGCCGGCGGCGTCGCGGGCCGCGATGCGCTCGACCAGCGCGGTGTGCTCCTCGACCAGCGCGGCCAGCCGCTGCGGCCGCCGCTCCGGCCGCACCTGGAGCAGTTGCACGGCCATCCGCCGCTGGCGGTCGCGCAGCGTCTCGTAGAAGCGCTCGGCGAGCGCGTTGCCGGAGGCCGTCACGATGCCCCGGTGGAAGGCCTCGTCGGCGTCGGCGAAGGCGCCGAGGTCGGCCCGGCGGGCGGGTTCGCGCTGCTGGTCGATCAGGTCGGTCAGCTGCCGCAGCAGGTCGTCGAGCGGCTCGGCGCGGCGGGTGATCCGGCGTACCGCGGTGCTCTCCAGCGCCTCGCGCAGCTCCAGCACGTCCTCGGCCTCGCCGGGGCCGACCGGCACCACGACGGCTCCGCGCTTGGGGAAGAGCTGGAGCAGTCCTTCGGCCTGGAGCCGCAGGAAGGCCTCCCGGACCGGGGTGCGGCTGAGCGAGGTGCGCTCGGCGATCTCGCCCTCGCTGATCAGCGTCCCGCCGGGGAGGCCGCCGCCGAGGATGAGGTCCTTGGTCAGTTCGTACGCGCGGTCCGCGGCCGGAACGCGGGCGGGGACCGGGACGCGGGCGGGAGGCGGGGTGTCGGCCATGGACCACACCGTAGCACCATAGATGCAAGCTTAGATGCAACACCTGGGACAGGGCCGTCCGCAGGACGGAGCATCGGTTTCCGTACTGCTCAGGGCCGGAAGAATGCGCTTTCTCACCCCCTCCGCAGGACCGAGGATGGGCGGGGCCAACCAGCTCCTCGGGAGGAAGCCGTGTCCCCTGTGTCGCCAGCCCTGTCGCCCGTCGACCCGGGCCTGCTGCCGCTCACCGCCGAGTTCCGCCCCGAGGGCCTGTCCGTCGGCGGGGTGCTCCTGGACGAGGCGGCCCGCCGGTACGGCACGCCGCTGTTCGTCTACGACGAGGAGCACCTGCGCCGCCGCTGCCGCGAGGCGGTGGCCGCCTTCGGCCGGGGCAACGTCGCCTACGCCTCCAAGGCCTTCCTGTGCACCGCGATGGCCCGCCTGGCCGCCGAGGAGGGCCTGCTGCTGGACGTCGCCTCCGGCGGCGAGCTGCGCACCGCCCTGTACGCCGGGGTAGACCCGGAGCGGATCGTGCTGCACGGCAACAACAAGGACGAGGCCGAGCTGCGCACCGCGCTCACCGTCGGCCTGCGCCACATCGTGGTGGACAGCTTCGACGAACTGGACCGGATCGAACGGCTGCACCACGAGGAGGGCCTGCCCCCGGCCCGGATCCAGCTGCGGGTGGCGCCCGGGGTCGCGGCCGGCGCCCACCAGGCCATCCGCACCGGCGGCCACGACTCCAAGTTCGGCTTCGGCCTGGCCGGCGGCGCCGCCGCGGCCGCGGTGCGCCGGGCCGGGGCCTCCGCCGCCGTACGGCTGGAGGGCGTCCACGCCCACGTCGGGTCCCAGGTGCTGGACCCGGCCGAGCTGGCCGACGGCGCCGCCGCGGTGGCCCGGTTCGCGGTGGAGCACGGCCTGCGCCGGCTGACCGTCGGCGGCGGCCTGGGCGTGGCGTACCTGGGCGGGCAGAGCGCCCCCTCCTTCGCGGACTGGGCCGAACGGGTCCGCGCGGCGGTGCGCGGCGCCGGCTGGAACGGCCCGGTGGGCGTCGAGCCCGGCCGGTCGATAGCCGCCCGGGCCGGGCTGACCCTGTACCGGGTCGGCACCGTCAAGCGGATCGAGGACGTGCGCACCTACGTCAGCGTGGACGGCGGGATGAGCGACAACCTGCGCCCCGCGCTGTACGGCGCCCGCTACGAGGCCTTCCTGCCGCGCTGCCCCGAGGCGCCCCGCCCGCGGCGCGCCCGGCTGGTCGGCAAGCACTGCGAGAGCGGCGACGTGATCATCGACGACGCCGCGCTCCCCGTCGACCTTCGGGTCGGCGACCTGCTGGCCACCCCGGTGACCGGCGCCTACGGCTACGCCATGGCGTCCAACTACAACAAGCTGCCGCGGCCCGCCGTGGTCTTCGTCCGCGACGGCGAGGCCCGCGTGGTGGTGCGCCGGGAGACCGAGCACGACCTGCTCCGGCTGGACACCGCCGCCGACGGGACGGCGCGACCGACCGGGGAACCGGCGGCCGCACTCCCGGCGCACACGGCCTAACCTGGGCCGATGCTGAACAGCGCCCGACTGCACGTCCTCCTGGAGATCGCCCGCCGGGGCACCATCGTGGCCGCGGCACAGGCCCTGCACCTGAGCCCGTCCGCCATCTCGCACCAGCTCGCCCGTCTGGAGCAGGAGCTGGGTGTCGCGCTGGTGGAACGGGCCCCGCAGTCCCTGCGCCTGACGCCCGCGGGTGTCCGGCTGGCCGAGCACGCCCAGGCGATCGCCGATCTGATGGCCGTCGCCCAGGACGACCTGCGGGCGCACGCCCAGGCCGCGGCCGGCGTGCTGCGGATCGGCTTCTTCGCCTCCGCCGGGCTGGACCTGCTGCCCCGGGCGCTGGCCGCGTTCGCCGCCGGGCACCCGCAGGTGGAGCTGGAACTCATCATGGGCCAGCCGCACGAGCTGGTCCCGGACCTGGAGGCCGGCCGGCTGGACGCGGCCGTCGTCTTCGAGCACCCGCTGGACCCGTGGTGCCGCCGGGCGGCGGTGGACGTGCGGATGTACTTCGACGAGCCGCAGGTGGTCGTGGTGCCGCTGCGGCACCGGCTCGGGCGGCGCTCGGTGGTGCGGCTGGCCGAGCTGGAGGGCGAGAGCTGGATCGGCACCCACGGCGGCAGCACCGGCGAGCCGGTGCTCGAACGCGCCTGCGCCGCCGAGGGGTTCCGTCCCCGGGTGCGCTGCCGAAGCGACCACTACCAGGTGACCATCAACCTCGCACGGGCCGGCATGGGCGTCGCGCTGATCCCGGCGCTCGGCCTGGCCGACAGCGCCGGGGTGCACGTGTGCCGGCTGGACCATCCGCAGCTGTACCGCCGGATCGGGGTGGCCACCCGGCCCACCAACCGCAATCCGGTGCTGCGCGCCTTCCTCGCCGAACTCGGCTCCGCCGCCGGGGAGATCAGGTCGCTGCTGGACATGCGGTGGGGCGCCTGAGCGCCCCGCACGGACTGAGTTCCCCCACGGCCCGCAGGCTCCCGGCTCTGTGCGGCGGGCCGCGGCTGTGCCATGCTGCACCCGCCGGCACCCGTCCACCGAGGGGGACCCCCGTGATCCGCCGGTTCTCCGCGCTCCTGGTCGCCGCCGCGGCCCTGCTGTCCGTCGCGGCGACGGCGGCGACGACCCACCACCGGCACGCCTCGACCTCCGTCGTCGCCGAGGAGGCCGAGGACTCCACCGCGGGCGGACACACGCCGAACCGCTCGGAGCCGACCGGCCGTTGAGCCCACCGGCCGGCTGAGGCGGTTCGGCTCGGGCGGGCCGTCTGAGGCGGGCCGGCTCAGGCGGTTCGGCTCAGGCGGGCCGGCTCAGGCGGGTCGCTGCGCCCAGGCCGCGAGGGCGCGGCCGACGTCCCGGATGGCGTGCACGGCGGCCCGTTCGGTGCTGGGCCCGAGCGCCACGTCCCAGTGCGCGACGACCGCGTAGGCCACCCGGCGGGCGCCCACGATGACGCCCGCGTCGGCCCGTACCCCGGTGTCCGTGCCGGTCTTGTTGGCGACCAGCAGGCGGCCGGGCAGCGCCGCGGGGAAGCCGGGGGCGAACGGGTCGTGGTCGATCAGCGCGGGCACCAGGCCGTGGTCGGTGTTGGCGCGCATCCAGCCGAGCAGCCGGGCCGAGGCGGCCGGGCCGGCCATGGTGCCCCGGACCGCGAGGGCCACCAGCCGGGCCAGGTCGCGGGCGGTGCCGGTGGCGAAGACCGGCGGGACGTCCGGCCCGCGCTCGTCGCGCACCCGGTCGTGCAGGGTGAGCCGTTCAAGTCCGAGCTCGCGCGCCAGCCGGGCGGCGGCCGGCAGGCCGACCAGCCGCAGCAGGGCGTTGGTGGCGGTGTTGTCGCTGACCGCGGCGGTCAGCCAGGCCAGGTCCTCCACCGTCCAGTCGGGGCGGCTCAGCCGGCCGAGCAGGCCGGTGCCGCCGGTGACGTCCTCGGGGAGGATCTCCACCGGCTGTCCGGCCGTCAGCTCCCCGGATTCCAGCCGCCGGGCGACCTCGGCGAGCAGCAGCAGCTTGGAGGCGCTGGCGACGGGCAGGACGACGGTGTCGTCCACCCCGACCGCGCCGGCGTCGACTCCGCGGTCCGCCTCGGCGGCGTCCACGTCGACGGCGGCCACCGCGAGGGTCAGCGGCAGGGCCGCGGAGCTGCGTGCGGCGGCGGCCACCTGGGCGAGGCTCATCGGACCCGCACCACCTCTCCGGCCCGGATCGCGGTCGGCCGGCCGCCGCGCACCGCGACCCGCCCGGCCACCACGACGGTCTCCACGCCCACCGGCGGCAGCAGCGGCCGCTCGAAGGTCGCGCCGTCCAGGACGGCCGCCGGGTCGAGCACCACCAGGTCCGCGACGGCACCGTCCCGGACCACGCCGCGCCCGGCCAGCCGGAACCGTTCGGCGGGCAGGCCGGTCATCTTGTGCACCGCGAGCTCCAGCGGCAGCAGCCCCTGTTCGCGCCCGTAGTGACCGAGCACCCGGGCGAAGCTGCCCGCCCAGCGGGGGTGCGGGCGGCCGGGTTTGGGCACCCCGTCCGAGCCGATCATCGACAGCGGGCTGGCCAGCACCCGGCGGACGTCGTCCTCGCGCATCGAGTGGCTGATGATGGTCACCTCGCCCTGCGCCTCCAGCAGCAGGTCGCAGACGAGGTCCACCGGGTCGGTGCCGCGCTCGGCGGCCAGGTCGGCGATCCGGCGGCCCTCGGCCGTACGGCGGGCGGGCGCGGCGGCCACCGAGATCAGGTCCCAGCCGCCGTTGCCGACGGTGTTCTCCCAGCCCTCGACGCCGTGCGCGATGTCCGCCCGGATCCGGTCCCGCACCTCCTTGCTGCGCAGCCGCTCCAGCAGCGCGGCCGGCCCGCCCTCGCTGGTCCACGGCGGCAGCATCGCGTGCAGCACGGTGCTGCCGGCGGTGTACGGGTAGACGTCGCAGAGCACGTCCACGCCCTCGGCGCGGGCCTGCTCCAGGCGCGGCAGGGTCCGCAGGGTGGCGCCCCAGGCGTGCCGCCCGGCGGTCTTGTGGTGGGAGACCTGGAGCGGGGCGCCGGAGCGCACCGCGATCTCCAGCGCCTCCTCCAGCGCCTTCTCCACCTGGGACATCTCGTCGCGCAGGTGCGTCACGTACGGCTTGCCGTGCCGCGCGGCGACCTTCGCCAGGGCCACGATCTCCTCGGTGTCCGCGTAGACGCCGGGCGGGTAGATCAGCCCGGTGGAGAGTCCGGCCGCGCCCTGGGTCAGCGCCCGGTCGAGCAGCCCGCACATGGCGGCCAGCTCCTGGTCGGTGGGCGGGCGGTCCTCGAAGCCCATCACTCCGGCGCGCAGCGTGCCGTGGCCGACCAGCGAGGTGATGTGGTTGCGGCGCAGTTCGGGCCGCTGGCCGGCGGCGAAGGCGTCGAAGTCCTCGGCGGGCAGCACCGGTCCGAGGCCGAAGGAGACCCGCAGGTGCTCGGCCAGTTCGGGCAGCCGCCCGGGCAGTGCCGGGAACAGGCTGATCCCGCAGTTGCCGCTGATCTCGGTGGTGACGCCCTGGAGCAGCGGGGCCAGCCGCAGTTCGTCCAGGGCGTCGCCGTCGGTGTGGGTGCCGCCGCCGAAGGGGGCGGCGAGCGCGTCCGAGTGGGTGTGGACGTCGATGAAGCCGGGGGTGACGACCCGCCCGGTGACGTCCAGGGTCTCGGCCGCGGTCACGGCGGTGCCGGGCGGCAGTACGGTGACCCGGCCGCCGGCGACGGCGAGGTCGGCCGGGCGGGCGGGCGCCCCGGTGCCGTCCACCAGGGTGGCGCCGCGCAGCAGCAGGTCGACCGGGGTCGTGGTCACGTCCGCTCCCATCAGTCCCATCGCTCCCATCAGAGCACCGTCGAGAGGAAGGCCCGGGTGCGGTCGTGCCGCGGGGCGGTGAACACCTCGGCCGGGCTGCCGGCCTCCACGACGGCACCCTGGTCCATGAAGACGACCCGGTCGGCGACCTCGCGGGCGAAGCCCATCTCGTGGGTGACGACGATCATCGTCATGCCGCTGCGGGCGAGGTCGCGCATCACGCCGAGCACCTCGCCGACCAGCTCCGGGTCGAGCGCGGAGGTGGGCTCGTCGAAGAGCATCAGGGTCGGCTCCATGGCCAGCGCCCGGGCGATCGCCACCCGCTGCTGCTGGCCGCCGGAGAGCTGGGCCGGGTAGTGGTCGGCGCGGTCGGCCAGGCCGACCCGGGCGAGCAGTTCGCGGGCCCGGCGCTCGGCCTCCCCGCGGGGGCGGCCCTTGACCGCGATCGGGCCCTCCATGACGTTCTGGAGCGCGGTGCGGTGCGGGAAGAGGTGGAAGCGCTGGAAGACCATGCCGATCCGCTCGCGCTGGTGGCGGATGTCGCGCGGCCGGCGCTCGCGCAGCCTGCTGCCGGAGGCGCCGTACGGCTCGTAGCCGACCGGTTCGCCGTCCACCTCGATCCGCCCGGCGTCGATCTTCTCCAGGTGGTTGAAGCAGCGCAGCAGGGTGGACTTGCCGGAGCCGGAGGGGCCGATCACGCAGAGCACCTCCCCCGCCCGGACCTCCAGGTCGATGCCGCGCAGCACCTCCAGGTCCCCGAACCGCTTGCGCACCTTCCGGGCCGACAGGACCACCTCGGCGGCCGGCTTCCCCAGGTCCGTGGTCGTCACTTGACCTCCCCCTTCTTCACGCGCTTTCCCGCTCCGCCGCGCCCCGGGCGCAGGTTGGCCAGCACCCGGCGGTGCAGCGCCGGCGGGGCGCCGGCCGGGTTGAACCTCCGCTCCACCGCGTGCTGGGCGACGCTCGCGATGGTGGTGAGCACCAGGTACCAGATGGACGCGACGATCAGCAGCGCGATCACCTCGAAGTTGGCGAGGTAGAGGTGCTGAGAGACGGTCATCAGGTCGGCGCCGGCGATGACGGAGACCAGCGAGGTGGTCTTCAGCATCGAGATGAACTGGTTGCCGAACGGCGGGATGATCACCCGCATCGCCTGCGGCAGCACCACCCGGGTGAGGATCTGCCGGTTGGACATGCCCAGCGAGGCGCCCGCCTCGCGCTGCCCGGGGTCGACGCTCTGGATGCCGGCCCGGACGATCTCGGACATGTAGGCGCCCTCGTTGATCGACAGGCCGAGCAGCGCCGCCACGAAGCCGGTGATCAGGGTGTTGGACTGCCAGCTGACCAGCTTGGGCCCGTCGAACGGGATGCCGATGCTGATCTCCGGGAAGAGCAGCGCCAGGTTGAACCAGAAGATCAGCTGGACCAGCAGCGGGGTGCCGCGGAAGAACCAGGTGTACGCGCCGGCGGTGGTCCGCAGCACCGGGCTGTCGGACAGCTGCATCACCGCGGCCACCACACCGATGACGATGCCCACCACCTGGGAGATCAGGGTGAGTTGGACGGTCACCCAGAGTCCTTCCAGGATCACGCCGTCGAACTGGTACTTGGCGACGATGTCCCAGTGCAGGTTGGGGTTGACGATGACGGTCCAGGCGAGCCAGACGGCGACGAAGGCGGCCGCCAGCACGGCGAACCAGCGTGCCGGGCGGGGCCGGCCGGTCACTTCGAAGGCCAGGTCGTCGTCGACGGGGCCGGCGGCGGCCGTTCGGGGTACCGGGGCGGGCGTCGCGGGCTCGGCGGGCGCGGGCGTCGCGGGGTCGGCGGGGATCCCGGGGTCTCTCATGTCGGTGCTCATCTCGTCGGTGCCGCCGTTCTCACTGCGCCGCGTTGACGGTGGCGCGCTCCACCGCGCTGCCGCCGACCTGGTAGGTGTCCAGCACCTTGCGGTACTCACCGTTCTCGATCAGCTCCTGGAGCGCCTTCTGCACCGCGTCGCGCAGCCCGGCGTCCTTCTTCGCGACCGCGATGCCCCACGGCGCCGTGCCGTACTGCTCCGGCAGCACCTCGTAGGAGCCGCTGTTCTGCACGAACATCTGCGCCACCGGGTAGTCCACGATCGTGGCGACGGCCCGCTCGCTGTCCAGCTGGAGCAGCCCGGTCGGGGCGTCCTCGCTCTGCGAGATCGCCATCCTGGTGGCGCACTTGGCGTTCTGCTGCTCGCCGATCTCCAGGTTGGAGCTGCCCTTGGCGAGGACCACCTTCTTGCCGCAGAGGTCCTCGATGGACTTGATGCCCTCGGGGTTGCCCTTCTTCGTCATGATCACTCCGCCGGTGCGGAAGTAGTCGACGAAGTCGACGGCCTGGCGGCGCTGCGCGCTGTCCGTCATGGAGGACATCACCAGGTCGTAGCGGCCGGCCTGGAGGCCGGGGATCAGGCCGTCGAAGGAGGAGTTGGCGAGCTCCAGCTTCAGCCCGAGCCTCCCGGCGACGGCGGCGGCGAGGTCCGGGTCGACCCCGGTCAGCTCGGTGGTGCCGGTCTTGTACATCTCCATCGGCGGGTAGCCGACGGAGGTGGCCACTCTGAGCACGCCGCTCTGCTTGTTCTTCGCCGGGAGCAGCTCGGCGGCGCTCTTCCCGGAGTTCTGTCCGGCCTGCGCCGCGCCGGCGGCCGGGGAGCCGCCCTGGTCGGAGCGCCCGCAGGCGGTGGCGGCCAGGACGACCAGGGACAGTGCGGCCAGACAGCGCAGGGAACGGGGGCGGTTCATCGGCTACTCCCTCGGGCGGTGACGGTGCGCCGATGCTGGCAGCCGGGTCCGGGTGAACGGAAGATGATGAAGCCATTGCTGCCTCACCAACGATTTTGGTACGGCTGACCGCCCTGTCCTGCGGACTTCCGGCCGTGCCCGACCGTGCCCCACCAGCCGGGTCGACCGGTCAGCCGTCAGCCGGTCAGCCGGGTCAGCCGGTGAGCCACGGGGCCTCCGGCAGCTTGGCGTCCGCCTGCCGTCCGGTGAGCTCGACGGTGGTGGGGGTGCCCAGCCCCGGCATCCGCATCGTCACCCTGCGCAGCCCGCCGTCGCCGTCGACCCAGTAGGTCAGCGGCGAGCGGGCGCCGTCGGGCGCGGAGCCCTGGGCGCGCGGACCGGCGAAGCGGTCGTAGCCCTTGCCGTCGATCCGGTCCCGGCCCAGCCAGCGGGCCCCGGACTGGGCGAGCAGCAGCGGGTTGTCGGGGCGGTCCGCGCCGAGCTGGACCAGCAGGTTCAGTCCGGCGTCCAGCGGGTCCGCCGTGTAGGTCCGCGGTGACCAGCCCTGGCGCGGGATGCGCTCGGCCTGCTGCCAGGCCGGCGCATCGGTGGCGGGGGCGGTGGTGGTGTCGGTACCGGCCCGGTCGGGGGCCAGCCCGAGGCCGCCGGTGTCCCAGACGATCAGGCCGTGGTCCAGCGGTCCGCTCGCGCCGGTGGTCCGGTAGCGGCCGACCCCCCGGTGGTTGCGGTAGTCGACGACCCCGTCGACCCGGATGGTGACGCCCCCGCCCTCCTCGGCCGTGAGCGTCACCGCCACCGGGCTCGCCTGGTAGAGGTTCAGGCGCGACAGGGCGAGCCGGCCGGCCTCGTCGGTGGTCACCGGGCGTTCGACGGCCTCGTCGGAGACCGTCCGGTAGACGGCCACGCCGCCCGCCGCGGCGCCGCACACCACGATCGCGATCAGGGCCTTGAGCCAGTGGGACCGCCGTGGTCCGCGGCCTTCGGCCTTCGTCCTGCGGGGCATGCAGCCGCTCCCTTTCCTCGGTCGGACACGACAGTCGGGCGGGCCCGGGGACCAACGGTCCCACGAACCCGCCCGATCGGGCCCGCTGCCGGGCCCCCTTCACGTACCCCGCGCGGGGCTAGCCGCGCCGGGCGGCCTTGCGCCTGCGGGCCATCAGCACCGTGGCGGTGCCGAGGGCGATCAGCGCCGCCGCGCTGGTCAACACGATCGGCATCCCTTCACCCGCACCGGTGTTGGGCAGGTGCCCGGACGCCGGGGGCACCGGGGCCGGGGGCACCGGAGCCGCCGACGTCGGCGCCGGGGTCGGCGTCTCGGTCGGGGTGGGTGTCGGGGTCGGCGTCGGGGTGGGGATCAGCTTGTTGACGGCCGTCACCTCCACACCGGCGTCGAGGTTCGCCGAGGTCAGCTTCAGCGGGCCGAGGACGGTGACCTCCGGCGCCGCGTAGCCGTCCGGCGGGCTCAGCTCCTGCCAGTAGTACGTCCCCGGCACGCCGGTGCCCTGGCAGATGCCGTCGGCGCCGGTCGTGCAGGGCTCACCGACCTTGGTGTCGGGCTTGTCGCCGGTCGGCTGGAGCCCGTCGGTCCCGTTGGTCTCGTGCCACAGCTGGAACTTGGCGCCGGCCAGCGGCTTGCCGTCCTGGTCGTGCTTGACCAGGCGCAGCGCACCCTCCTGCAGCCGGAAGCCGAAGTCGTAGGTGTGGTCGTTCTCGCCGGGGCCACCGGTGGTCAGCGCCCGCTCCGGGAACCTGCCGTCCTTCGGCACGATGCCCTTGGAGTCGATGAAGTGGTTGTCACCGACGTCGTGGTCGGTCGGCACCCACTGGAAGAGGGGGCCGTCCTTGGCGTAGTCCGCCGGGTTGTCGAGCTTGATCGTGTACTTGGTCCTCGGCTTGAGGCCGCCCTCGACGTTGCTGTCGTCGAAGTAGTACTCGCCGCGCTTGGTCGTCTTCGTCGTACCGACGAGCTTCCCCGTCTCGTCGTACAGGTGGACGGTGGCACCCGGAACCGGCTTCTGGCCCGGCAGTTGGAGGCCGCTGCGCTCGGGGTCGTACCAGACCCGGTTGCCGATCTGGAGCGGCGCCTGGTCGCAGAGCACCTCCAGGTCGCCCATCGCGGCGCCCTTGCCGAACGGCGGGACGCCCGGGGCCGTGTTGAGCCGCACGCCGCCGTCCGCCTTGCCGTCGCGCTTCTGGAAGGCGCTGCCGTAGCCGAAGGCCTTGCTGTCGCTGTCGTAGCCCGAGATCGCGATGGAGTCCTCGACCTTCGAGAACGCCATCCCGGCGTTGGCGGGGTTGTTGTGGCCGATCCGGCTGTTGTCGAAGAACCGCTGGCCCCGGGTGGTGGACCCGCAGCCCAGGTTGGTGTCCAGCACGTAGGTGCCGTTCACCGGGCAGGCCTTGAGGAGGTCACCACCGGGCAGGACCATGGAGCCCTGGCCGGCCGTCGGGCCGGCCGCCGACTGGTCGCCGAAGCGGTCCCGGAAGGCGAGCAGCATCGAGCCGTCGGTCTCGAACGCGATCTCGGCCACCGCCGGCTCGGGGTTGGCCAGGTAGTTGGCCCCGCAGGCATGGCCGTTCTGGGTGGTCGGGAAGGTGTCCTGCCACGGGAACCAGCTGGAGCCGGGGCACGGGGTGCCGACCGTGTTGCCGCGCGGGTAGTCGAGCGGCTGGTTCAGCACCGCCGACTTGAACGCGCCGGTGGCCAGGTCGAACGGCAGCACCACGGCCCGCAGGTCCGAGGCCTTGCCGGTGGACTCGCCCGAGCAGACGCCGCCGAGGAAGCCGGCGCCGTCCTGGAGGCCGAGGCCGTACGGACGCCAGTCCCCCGGCGCCGGGCAGCCCGGGTCCGGGATGGCGTAGGCGGCCTTGGGCGTGGCCGCCGTCGCCGCGGTGGCGTCGTAGCGGTAGAGCTTGCGGTCGTGCAGGTTGACGACGAAGAGGTCCTTGCCGTCGTCGGTGATCTTGATGCCGCCGAGGCTCTCCTTGCCCGCCGCGGCCAGGAAGTCGTCGTCGTTGCCCGGGCTGTGCGGGGTGGTGCCCGCGTCCGGGACGGTGGCGAACAGCGTGGTCTTCTTCGTCGCCCAGTCGGTGACGTAGATCCCGCCCGGGCCGCCGGGGCCGTAGCTGGTGGTCCGCTTGGCCTGGGCCGAGGAGAACACCCGCCGGTCGGCCTTGTTCCAGGCGATGCCGTACAGGTTCCCGGTCTGCCCGGCCGTGGCCACGTCGGTCAGGGTGAAGTCGGTACCGGCCGTTCCGCGGGATTCGTACGGGAAGGACACCAGCGTGTGCTGGGCGTCGCCCTCCCGGGGCGGGTTCTGACAGGTCGACACCAGCGGCGCGTTCTTCTGGCAGTAGTCACCCGGGCTCCAGAGCCCGGTGGTGATCTCCACCTTCTTGCCGCCGGAGAGGTCGACGAACTCCTCGTTGGAGCTCAGCTTGTTCGCCCCGCCGTCCAGGCCCTCGCGGGAGGCGAAGGCCGGGTAGAGCACGCCCGGCTTCGGATTCACCACCTGGACCCGGTACTTGCCGCCGGTCAGCTTGCTCGCGGCCGGTGCCAGCGTCACCGTGCCGTCCGCCGCCGTGGTGCCCTCGACGGAGGCCCCGGCCTCGTCGGTGAGCGTCACCTTCACGCCCGCCATGCCCGATTCCAGCCCGGGCGTCCACACACCGTCGGTGTCCACGGCCCGGATCACGTGGACCGCCACCGTGCCGTCACCGGTCTGGGGGAAGGCCGGAGGGGCCGCCGCCAGGGACCAGGATCCGGCCAGCACGGCCAGCGTCACCGCGCCGCCCGCGGTGCGAAGGCCCGCGGCACGGCGGCCGGGTGGGCCCGTCCGCCGCCCGCCGGGGCCGCGCGCGGCACCGGCGGTTCGTTCACTTGTCGTCGTCATCCCTGCTCTCATCGTCAAGTTGGGCCTGCCGCCCGACCTCATGAGCGAGTTCGAGAGTGGCGGAAAGCCGCCATTGTTAACGGGAGCTTAAAGGGACTTCACACAAGTTCGCCGGGGAACAGGGAACTTTGACCCGTCATCAGGCGTTACGAGGCCGTCACGACCGTTCGGCCGGCCCTCGCCCGCACCCGGCTGACCAGCGGGGACCGTCCGACCACGCCTCGCAGCAGCCGATCGTCGCCCTCCCACGCCGTTGACCGTCGAACACGCTTCCCGCCGGAACCCCGCACATCCGCCCCGACCCAACCACCCCAAGCACAACGTGAGCAACGATCGCGCACCGATTGGCCCCGGCGCGGGGCGGGCTGGCACGATGTCCGAATGCGCATTCTGGTCATCGGCGGCACCCGCTTCATCGGTTTCCACTTCGCCGAGGCGGCCCTGGCAGCCGGGCACGAGGTCACGGTGCTGCACCGCGGCCGTTCCGGCGCCGGGCTGCTCCCGGACGCCACCCACCTGATCGCCGACCGCGACGCCGACCTGTCCGCGCTGCGCGGCCGCAGCTGGGACGCCACCGTCGACCTCTGTGCCTACTTCCCGCGCCAGGTACGGGAGTTGGCAGCCGCTCTCGATCCCGGCGCGGCCGGGCGCTACCTGCTGGTCTCCTCGCTCTCGGTGTACGACGCCCCGGCCGCCCCGGGCTTCGCCGAGGACTCCCCGCTGCTCCCCGCCGACGGCCCGGAGGCCGCGGAGGTCACCGCCGAGAGCTACGGCGTCCTCAAGGTCCAGTGCGAGCGTGCCGCCCGGGAGGCCTTCGGCCCGGAGACGCTGCTGATCCGCCCGACGTACGTGATCGGCCCCCGCGACTACACCCACCGCTTCGACCACTGGGTGCAGCGCCTCGCCCGGGGCGGTGAGGTGCTCGCCCCCGGCCGGCCGGACGCGCCGCTCCAGGTGGTCGACGTCCGCGACCTCACCGCCTGGATGCTCGGCCTCCTCGCACAGGGCGCCTGCGGCGCCTACCACGCCGCCACGCCGCCGCCGTTCGGCATGGGCGACCTGCTGGACGCCGTCGCCGCCGCGGTCGCCCCGCCCGGCACCACCCTCACCTGGGTGTCCGAGGACTTCCTGCGCGCCGCCGGCGTCCCGGAGCGTGCCCTGCCGCTGTGGCCCGCCGCCCCGGAGATCCGCGCCACCAGCACCGCCGATCCGGCCGCCGCCCTCACCATCGGCCTGACCCTCCGCCCGGTGGCCGAGACCGCCCGCGACATCCGGCCGTTCGAGCCCCTGCCGGACGCCCTGACCCCGGAGCGGGAGGCCGAACTCCTCGCCGCCTGGCACCGGCGGCAGGCCTGAGGGCCACCGTCGCCACCGCCGCCGCAGCCACCACCGCAGCCACCGGCGTGGGGCCGACCGCCGCCCCGCAGCAGCCGGTCCGGCCCCGGCCCGGACATCTCCCGGGCCGGGGCCCACGCGCCGCTTCCGCACCGCTTCGCCCCCGCGCCGCTCGGCCCGCGAGACCGGTCAGCCCGCGACGGGCGGGTTGAGCCGGGCGAAGGCCTCCTGCCGGCGGTACGGGAAGTACGGGTACGGCGCGGTGCGCGCGCTCGCCGCGTCCAGCCGGGCCACCTGGTCCTCCGTCAGCGCCCAGCCGACCGCGCCGAGGTTCTGGCGCAGCTGCTCCTCGTTGCGGGCGCCGATGATGACCGAGGAGACGGTCGGACGGCGCAGCAGCCAGTTGATCGCCACCTGGGGGACGGTGCGGCCGGTCTCGGCGGCGACCTCGTCCAGCGCGTCGACCACCCGGTACAGCAGCTCGTCCTCCACCGGCGGGCCGTAGTCGGCGGTCTCGTGCAGCCGGCTGCCGTCCGGGAGCGGCTGCCCGCGGCGGATCCTCCCGGTGAGCCGGCCCCAGCCGAGCGGGCTCCAGACCAGGGCCCCGACGCCCTCCTCCCGGGCGAGCGGCATCAGCTCCCACTCGTAGTCGCGGCCGACGAGCGAGTAGTAGACCTGGTGGGCGGCGTACCGGGGGCGGCCGTGCCGGTCGGCGAGGGCGAGGGACTTCATCAGCTGCCAGCCGGAGAAGTTGGAGACGCCGGTGTAGCGGATCTTGCCGGCCCGGACCAGGTCCTCCAGGGTCGCGAGCACCTCCTCGATCGGGGTGCCGGCGTCGTAGGCGTGCAGCTGGAAGAGGTCCAGGTGGTCGGTGCCGAGGCGGCGCAGCGCGTCGTCCACGCTCCGCACCAGCCGGGCGCGGGAGGTTCCGGCATCCTGCGGGCCGTCGCCGGTGGGCAGTCCGGCCTTGGTGGAGATCAGCACCTGGTCGCGGCGGCCGCGGATCGCCTGGCCGAGCACCTCCTCGGAGGCGCCGTCGGAGTAGACGTCGGCGGTGTCGAAGAGGGTGACGCCGGCGTCGATGGCGATGTCGAGCAGCCGACGGGCCTCCTGGACGTCGGTGGTACCCCAGGCGCCGAACAGCGGGCCGCGGCCGCCGAAGGTGCCGGTGCCGAGACTGAGCGCGGGCACCTTGAGCCCGGACGCGCCGAGCCTGCGGTACTCCATGTCGGTGGCGATGGTCATGACGGTTCTCCCCTCGGAGCCTCTAATGGGACTCCCGTTCCGTTAGGATGCTCTGAACCTAGCAGACCCCACACTTCTAATGGAACAGGAATCCCGTTAATGGCCGTCGAGCCCTCCACGCCCGAGCCCTCCACGCCCGGCACGGTCCGCCCCGGCGGCCGGACCGCCCGGGTCCGCGCCGCCGTCCTGCGCGCCGCCGAGGACGCCCTGGTCGAGCACGGCTTCAGCGGCCTCGACCTCGGCGACATCGCCCAGCGGGCCGAGGTCGGCCGCACCACCGTCTACCGCCGCTGGGGCAGCACCACCGCCCTGGTCGCGGACCTGCTCGCGGAGATGGCCGAGCAGTCGCTGCCGCGCACCGACAGCGGCTCCCTCGCCGGGGACCTGCGGGCCAACGCCCGGCTCGTCCAGCGCACCCTGGCCGACCCCCGGCAGGGCGCGCTCTTCCGCGCCGTCATCGTGGCGGCGACCTGCGACCCGGACGCGGCCGAGGCCCTGCGGCACTTCTACCGGCGCCGGGTCGAGGAGTGGGCGCCGTGCGTCACCGCGGCCGTCGAGCGCGGCGAACTCCCGCCGGACACCGACGGGTCCGAGGTCGTCCGGGCGGTCTCGGCGCCGCTCTACTACCGGATGCTCACCACCGCGGAGCCGCTGGACGAGGCGTCCGCCGACCGTGCGGCGGAGGCCGCCGAGGCGGCGGCCCGGGCCGGGGCGTACCGGCGCCGGGACGCGTAGGGCCGGTACGCCCCGGACGCGAACGGCCGCACAGCGCCGAAGCGTTGTGCGGCCGTCGGGCCCGGGTGGGCACGGGAAGGGCCGGGAGGGGGCGAGAAGGGCCCGGGGCGTCAGCCCTCGTCCGGGTCCTCGTACTCCTCGCGCAGGTTCTCCAGCAGGCCCACCCAGAGGTCCGACTCGTCCGGCCCCTGTCCCGCCGCGGCCACCAGCGCGGCGAACTCGTCCAGCGCGGCCCCGGCGTCCCCACCTCGGATCCGGCCCTCCAGGCGGGCCAGCAGCCCCAGCGCGCCGATCACCTCGGGCAGCGAGTCGGCCGCCCGGCCGCCGTAGCCGCTCCCGTGGTCCCAGCCGTTCGGGTCGTAGATCCGTACGGCGCCGGTGTCGCCGGCCACCATCAGGTGCTGGTCGTCGAACGTGCCGACGCAGTACCCCCAGTTGCTCGGCGGGGTGTCGTCGTCCGGTGTGCGCTCGCCGAACAGCTCGTCCAGGTCCGCCTCCCACATCCCGCGCTCGGGCAGCTTCGCGGCGTCGAAGCCGAGGAATTCCAGTTCGACGGCCGGTACGCCGACCTCGGTCAGGAACGCCCGGGCCTCCTTCGACGTCAGCCGCTCGGGCAGCGCCGCGGGCTCGGGCCGCCACAGCGTGCCGGGGCCGAAGCAGGACTCCAGCCAGGCCGCCTCGGGGTTCCGGACGGCGGCCGTCAGCTCGGCGTCGGTCGTGGTCATCGGTGCGTCTCCCCCGGTCGGAACGGTACTCCGGCGCCATTCAAGCGCACCGCTCCGACGGCGAGGGCCGCCGGGGGTCGCCCCGACGGCCCTTCCGGGGCTCCGGCCCGACGGCCTAGAAGAAGCCGTCGTCCTCGTAGTAGTTGTTGACGACGACCTGCGGGTCGTCGTCGAAGGCCTCGTTCAGCAGCGCGCCGCCGACCAGGCCGGCCGCGCCGGCGCCGATCAGCGCGCCGGTGCCGAAGCGCCGCCCGCCCTGGGCCTGCTGGCCGGGCACCTGCGGCTGGCCCTGCTGGACCGGCTGCTGGACCGGCTGCGGATAGCCGGCCGGCTGCGGGGTGTAGAACGGCGGCACGTTGGTCTGCACCCGCTGGGCGCAGGCCACGCAGGCCTCGATCCGGCGCGGCACGCCCCACTGCGGCGACCAGTACACCGCCGTGGCGCCGGCGCCGTGCGAGGGGTCGAAGAAACACGTCACGGGGGAACTCCCTGGTCCTGGCGGGGTCGTCGGAACGGCGGGTACGGCCGCGGGCAGCACGGCCGGGACCGCGGCCGCGACCGGAACGGGCGGCGCGACGGGCGGCGCGGGCGGGGCTACCGGCGGCTTCACCGGGGCGGGCGCGGCGGCGGGCGCCGGCTGCAGGACGTCCACGCCGAAGTCGGCGGCGATGCCCGCGAGCCCCGCGGCGTACCCCTGCCCGACCGCGCGGAACTTCCAGTCCGCGCCGTGCCGGTACAGCTCGCCGAACACCATCGCCGTCTCGCTGCCGGCCTCCGGCGCCACGTCGTACCGGGCCACCTCGGCGCCGGTGTCCGGATCGGCGACCCGGATGTGGGCACCGCGGACCTGCCCGAAGGACTGCCGCCGCTGGGCCGCGTCGTAGATCGCCACCGCGAAGACGATCTTCTCCACCCCGGCGGAGACCTCCGCGAGCCGGACCTCGATCTGCTCGCGGTCCGGGCCGCCGCCGGACCCGCCCCGGTGCCGGACCGAGCCGTCCGGGCTCTGCAGGTTGTTGAAGAAGACGAAGTGCTGGTCCGAGGCGACCTTCCCGTCCGTCCCGCAGAGCAGCGCGCTGGCGTCCAGGTCGTACCCGGCTCCGGCCGTCCAGCCGAGGCCCACCCGGACCACCCTCAGCCCGGGGGCCTGCTTGCCCAGGGAGACGTTGCCGCCCTTCGTCAGGGCCACGCTCATGGAACTCCTCCACCACCGTACGAGTACCGCTGTTCGACCACGACAACGCTGTAGAAGTTGCCTCGGTTCCCGGTCGAACCATCAGTTTTCCGTCAAGGCCGGAACGCCGCCCCACCAGCGGCGGAACACCGTCCGGGCGCCCCGGCGGCGGCCGGAGAGGCACCGCGGTGGGCGCGGTGGGCACGGGCGCGGCCTCTCCCCGGACGGGCGGAGCGCCCGGCAGCGGGGGACGCCGGGTCGGCACTCTGGCGGGCCGTCAGGTCCGGACCTATTGTCAGCGGACATGACATATCTACGCCGCGCCGCCGGACTGGCCGCCGCGCTCACCGGAACGCTCGCCGCCCTGCTGGCCCCGGCCGCCGCCGAGGCCGCCCCGGCCGGCTGCCGCACCTCCGCCACGGTGCCGCTGGACGCCGAGCAGGCCCGCCTCCAGGACGCCCGCACGGCCGGCTTCACCGAGCGCTCCGGCCTGGGCGAGCTGCCCGGGGGCTTCCCCGCCGCCCTGTGCGAGGCCCGCAACGCCCGGCAGGCCGAGCGGGTGGTGACCGCCTGGGGCCGGACCCTCTGGCAGGCCGGCCTGGACCGCGCCCAGGGCCGGCGGCCGAGCGGCGAACTGCCCGCCCGGGACGACCGCCCGCTGTACTGGACCAGGCTCGCCATGACCGTCCGGCTCGCCCGCTGGCAGCCCCGGTTCGGCGTCGACCACGCCGCGCTGCGGTCCCGTTTCGAGGACGCCTCGCGCGGTCTGGACGACGGTTTCGACTCCGCCCGCGGCGTCCGGCGGATCTTCGTCAGCGGCTTCGACCCATTCGGCCTGGACACCGAACCGCGCCGCGCCAACCCCTCCGGCTCGGCCGTCCTGCAGTTGCACGGGCAGCGGATCACGCTCGCCGACGGCAGCACCGCGGAGGTCCGGGCGGTCGTGCTGCCGGTGCGCTACGGGGACTTCGACGGGGGCATCGTGGAGCGCGCCTTCGCCCCGCACCTGTGGCCGGGCCGGCAGTCCGCCGACCTGATCACCAGCATCAGCCAGGGCTACCCGGGCAAGTTCACCCTGGAGGAGTGGGCCGGGCGCGCCCGCTCCGCCGACCCGGCGACCGACAACGTCGCCGCGCTCTCCGGCGGCACCACCCAGCACCCGGTGGACGCCCCGGGGCTGGCCCCCGGGCCGCAGTTCGTCCGCACCACCCTGCCGACCGACGCCATGAGGGCCGTCCAGCAGCCCTACCCGGTGCTGCTCAACACCTTCGTCACCGAGATCCCGGCGGGCGCCACCGCCCCCGTGTTCCGGCCGGACGGCCCCACCCCCGGCTCCCGCGCGGTCTCCGGTGGCGGCGGCGGGTACCTCTCCAACGAAGTCGCCTACCGCTCCAACCGGCTGCGCACGATCCTGGCCCCGGGCCTGCCCGGCGGCCATCTGCACACCCCGGTCCTGACCGGCCTGCCGGCCGACCCGAACCTGCTCACCGCACCGGAGTTCGAGCGCAACGAGACCGCGATCGGCGACGAGGTGCGGGCGATCCTGAGCGCCGCCCGGCTCTGACGGACCGTCCGGGGGCGGGCGCCGGCGCACCGGCCCGCCCCCGGACGCCCGTTCAGACCGGGTCGGCGAAGCGGGTGCCCACCGCGCGGGCGCGCGACTCGGCGATCTCGGCGTAGGCGGCGTCGCGCCCCGCCCAGTGCGAGCCCTCGACGGACTTGCCGCGCTCCAGGTCCTTGTAGACCAGGAAGAAGTGGGTGATCTCCAGCAGGTCGAACCCGCGCAGGTCGTCGATGTCCCGCAGGTCCGCGTAGCGCGGGTCGCGGGCCGGGACGCAGAGCACCTTCTGGTCCGGGCCGCGCTCGTCGCGCATCACCCACATGGCCACCGCCCGGCAGGTCCGCACGCAGCCGGGGACGGCCGGCTCGCCGCCGAGCACCAGGGCGTCCAGCGGTTCGCCGTCGCCGCCGAGGGTGCCCTCGACGAAGCCGTAGTCGGCCGGGTAGCGGGTGGCCGTGAAGAGGGTGCGGTCCAGGCGGATCCGGCCCGCCGCGAAGTCCATCACGTACTTGTTCCGCGACCCCTGCGGGATCTCGATCATCACCTCGAACTCCACCGCGGCCTCCTCCTCGGCTCCTGGGGGAATTGTCCGCCGTCCGGACGGCCATCGAAAGCACCCCCGCCGTTCGACCGGCGCCGCCACCCTCCGGCGCGAACGCCCCCGACCCGGACGGGCACCCGCGCCGCCCGCGCCCGGGCCCTCGACCCGCGCCCGCACCCGCACCCGCACCCGCACCCGCACCCGCCGCAGCGGCCCGCATCGGCCCAGGTCTCGATTGTGCGGCGGAACCGACGGCCCGACAGTTCTTCGTCCACGATTCCCCTACGGTGACGCCTGCAACAACCGTCACCACGCAAGAGGGGGCACGCCCATGTCCCGGAGCCGGAAGCTCCACCGCCTCAGCAACCCCGACGCCGACGAACGCCGCGCCCAGCGCGCGCTGTTCCGTCACCTCCGCGACGACACCAACGCCAACCGCGGCCGGATGGCCAGGCGCGTCCGCGAACTCCAACTCCTGCTGGCGATGGACCCGGTCGAGTTCGAGGGCCTCATCGGCCGGCTGATGGAGGCGATGGGCATGAAGGTCGAGCTCACCGCCCGGTCGCGGGACGGCGGCGTGGACGTCCGCGGCATCGACCCGGACCCGTTCCGGGGCGGCAACGTCATCGTGCAGGTGAAGCGGTACCGGGACACGGTGACGCCCTCCGCGGTACGGGACCTGTACGGGACGCTGCGGCACGACCGGGACGCGACCAAGGCCGTCCTGGTCACCACCAGCAAGTTCGGCCCCAGCTCGCACCAGTTCGTCGCGGGCAAGCCGATCAGCCTGATCAACGGCTCCGAACTGGTCGGGCTGCTCAGGCACCACGGCTTCGACGAGGTGTTCGCGGACGCCCAGGACGAGGCCTCCGCCACGGCCGGCGCCCTGGACGACCTGCCCGCGATCGAGGTGGCCACCGAGCCCTCCCGGCTGCTCCTGCACTGGACCGGGGAGGAGGAGTACGACATCGCCGCGCTCGTCTGCACGGGCAACGCGGCGCTCTCCGACGACCACCTGGTCTTCTACAACAACGGCTCGACGCCCGACGGTTCGGTGCGGCTGGTGACCGGCTACGGCGACGCGAACGCCTGCCTGATGGTCGACTTCGACGCGCTGCCCGCCGAGGTCGACCGGCTGGTCGTCATCGCCGCCGCCGACACCGAGAACCACCCCGGGGCCACCATGGGCGGATTCGCCGGGCCGGCGCTGATCCTGGAGGCGGGTTCCGGGCAGGACGCGGCCGTGGTGCACCTGGCGGACGGCGCGGAGACCAACACCGCGATGCGGCTCGGCCGGTTCGACCGCGATCCCTCCGGGGACTGGGAGTTCACCCCGGCGCTCGCCGGGTACCCGGGTGGGCTGCGCCAGGCCGTGACCGCGTACGGGCTGGAGGTCGTGGACGCGTGACGGGGCGGGGCACCCGGCCGCCACCGGGTGCCCCGCAGTTCGACTCTCGGCGCAACTCTCAGCGCAAATCTCAGCGCAACTCTCAGCGCACGACCGGCAGTTCCAGCACCGACCCCCGGTCGCCGCCCCAGCCGATCCGGTAGCCCGCCTGCCCGTCGGCGGGGAGGAGCTGGAAGGAGTCGGGATTGGCGGCGGCGACGGTGAGCCTGATCCGGTCGCCGGGCCGGAACAGCACCGAGACGGGCTGGAGGTCGATGGTGACGCGTTGGGTGCGGCCCTGCGGGAAGTCCTCGGCGTCCTCGGCCGCGTAGCTGCGCGGGGTGCGCAGCCGGCGCCAGTCCGGGTTGTCGTCGCGGTCGGCCACCACCCGTTCGGTCAGGGCCAGTTGACCCTCCGTCAGATAGGTGACCCGGCCGTCCGGGGAGACGTCCTCCAGGTAGACGTGCAGGGCGCCGCGCGCCGAGCCGGCCAGTCCGGTGACGTCGAGGGTGACCTTGCCGTTGCCGGTGACCCGGGTGGCGGCGGTCAGCGGTGCGGTGGTGTAGCTGAGCAGTTTGGCGTCGACGGCGGCGCGGTCGGGGTAACTGACCTCGTCTCCGCTGAGGTTGGTGTTCCAGCGGTCCAGCGGGCCGGTACCCGCGGTCGGGTCGAGGCGCAGCAGGTCGGAGCCGCCGCGGCGGTCGTCCGCCAGGCCGCCGAGGGTGCCGCCCGCGCCGAGGGGGAACCGCTGGGTGCGGGTGCCGGGCACCGGCCAGCGGGTGGTGGTGCGCCAGACGCCCTCGTTGAAGGTGTAGTAGTGCACCTGCCGGCGGCCGTCGGGGCGGGCGTTCCCCCGGACGTAGCGGTCGAAGAAGTCGACCACGCGCCGGTCGTTCTCCTCGTGTTCCCGCGCGGTGAGCGGGCGGGCGGGCTGGAACGGGTCGGCGAGCCAGCCGGCGCCGTGGTTCCACGGGCCGATCCAGTCGTCCTGGGTGTTGGACAGGCCGGTGAACTGGGAGAGCACCCCGTTGGCGGTGCCCGCGTCGAGCCAGCCGGCGCGGGTGAGGACGGGCACCCGGCCGGCCTCGACGGCGTCGGTCCGCTCGCCGACGCTGCCGACCGTCCAGCTCTTCGGGCCGTCCCGGTAGTCGCGGTGGACGCCGGCGTGCGCCATCTCGACGAGGTTGGCGTTGTTCGTGTGCTCGGCGCGCGCGGCGGCGAGCAGGGCCGGGCCGTCGGGCCCGTCGACCGGCCGGGGCTGGAAGCCGGTGAGGCCGACGTCCGCGCAGAGCCTGCGGGTCTGCTCGTCGGTCTCGCAGGTGGTGCCGCCGGCCCCGTCGAGGATGCGCAGCAGCAGCGCGTACTGGGCGATCCGCGGTTCGATGAGCACGCCACCGGGGCGCACCAGGTCCTCGTACGGGTCGAAGTCGTAGGAGATGGGGGCGGCGGCGGTGATGTGGTGGTTGCCGAGGGAGGTGGCGAGCATCGCGGTGTCGCCGCCGTAGGAGATGCCGGTGGTGCCGACCCGGCCGTTGGACCAGGGCTGGGCGGCGATCCAGTCGCTGAGCGGGCCGCTGTCGGCGGTCACGTCGGCGCCGAGTTCGGAGGTGAGGGTGCCGAAGGAGGCTCCGGTGCCGCGCAGGTCGGCGGTCACGAAGGCGTAGCCGCGGGCGGTCCACCGCTCGGCCTCGCCGCTGGTGCCACCGGGTTGGCCGGCCCGGACCCGGGCCCGCCAGTAGCGCTGGGTGACCAGGATGGTGGGCAGGTGGGCGCCGGCCCGGGTGCCCTCGGGCAGGTAGACGTCGACGGCGAGGCGGACCCCGTCCGGCATGGTCACGTAGCGCGACCGCAGATGCGGCTCGGCGGGCCCGCCGGCCCCCGCGTCGGGCCCGGCGGCGGCCGCCGGGACGACCGAGAGTCCGAGTGCGGCGGCAGCCGCGACCAGCGCCGCCAGCGGGCGGCGCGGTATCCCCCGCCTCATCGGACGATCGCCTTCCGGGGGCCTTCCTCCGGGCGTACCTCGGCGCCGTCCGGGACCGTCACCACGGCGGCGTCCCCGACGTCCGCGCTGTGGAAGGGCTGCCGACCTGCCTGATTGCTCATTGCGACGACCTGGCCTCTCTCGTACGAGCGAGTAGCGTGGTCCCGTCCCCCACCGTCGATGGGACCACGCGCGCCCGGCCGTCCACCAGAGCGCCCTACCCCGAGACGACCCCGATGCGGCCCTGACCCTCCCCGGAGTCCTGGACGTGTCCGGAGGCCTGGGCGTGTCCGCCGGCCCGGCCGTCGCCGAAGTCGCGCACCGCCTCGGTGACGATCGACTCCAGCCGGGCGTGGTGGGCGCCGCGCCAGTAGGCCTGGCCGCAGTCGGCGCACTGGGCGAAGGCGTCGTAGGAGCGCTCGGTACCGTCCCGCAGCTGCTCGCGCACCGAGGTCTTGGTGGCTGGGTGCAGGGTGCCGTTGCAGGTGGTGCAGCGGCTCCAGGGGGCGAGCGGCGGCGCGAAGCGGGAGAGCACGTCGCGCAGTTGCTCGGCGGGACGGTGGCTGTAGACGTAGGCGCCGGCCCACAGTTCGCGCCGGCGCAGCAGTCCGCGGTCGCGGGAGAGCATGATCCGCTGTTCGGCCGCCGAGCGGGCGGCCAGGGCGGCGTCGCCGATGTCGGGGTTCTCGTACGCGGCGTCGACGCCGAGCAGGCGCAGCCGCCGGGCGAGGGTGCCGAGGTGGACGTCCAGCAGGAAGCGCGCCGGGCCGGGCACGGGCTGCGGCCTGGCCACGGCCAGGACGGCGATCTCCTCGCCGTCGGCCGGCACGTGGGTGTCGGGCACGGCCCGACCGTCCACCAGCAGGCCGCCGACCTCGGTGAGCGGGACGCCCAACGACTCGACGACGTGGCCGAGGGTCGAGCTGCCGTCGGTGCGCAGCGCGGTGCGGCCGGCCCGCCGGGGCGCGGAGACGAAGAGGTGCAGCTCGGGGGCGAAGTCGAGCCGGATCTGAGGTCGGTCCACGCGGCCAGCATGCCAGCGGGCGGCGGGCCGGGGCCACCGGGTTTCCGGCCCGCTCCCCGGGCCCGCCTTCATGACCTCCCGGGTCGGGCCCGCCGTCGCGGCCTTCCGGGTCGGGCCCCGGCGCGACGTCCCCGGCCGGGCCGCCACCGCGGCGTTCGCGCTCAGGCCCCCGGCGACGCGCCCGCGGCCACCGGCGACGGCGGTGGCACCGCGGGGCCGCGGTCCCGCGCCGCCCAGCGGGCGACCGGCCCCATCACGTACCCCGCCGCGAGGAACACCCCGCCGAGGACCAGCCAGCCGGCCAGGCCCCCGTCCAGCAGCAGCGTGGTGAGCAGCAGCGGCCCGAGGGTGCGGGCGACGGCGACGCCGGTGCCGAAGAAGCCCTGGTACTGGCCGATCCGCCCGGCCGGGGCGAGGTCGAAGGCGATCTGCCAGCTGCCGGCCGACTGCTTCATCTCCCCGGCCACCTGCAGGACGGAGGCGGCGACCAGCAGCGCGCCCACCGCCCAGACCGGCACGTCCAGCGCGGACAGCCCGAAGACGGCGCAGGAGCCGAGCAGCAGCAGCCCGGCGGAGCGGACCGCCCGGGCGGCCGGGTCCAGTCCGGTGATGCCGCGTGCCGCCCGGACCTGGAAGGCCAGCACCGCGAGGGTGTTGAGCACGAACAGCGCCGAGCCGAGCCAGCCGATCCCGGGGGCGCGCGCGGCGATCCAGAGCGGGATGATCAGGCTGAGCAGGGGCATCCGCAGCAGCAGGACGGCGTTGACCGCGGTGACGGCGGCGTACCGGCGGTCGCGCAGCACGGCGAGCCGCGGCCCGGCGTCCGACGGCCCCGCCGGGGCCGGGGCCTCGGGCAGCCGCCGCAGGACCAGCGCGCTGAGCAGGAAGCCGAACGCGGTGACGGCGAAGGCCGAAAGGTAGGCGGCGCGGGTGCCGACGCTGAGCGCGATGCCGCCGATCGCCGCGCCAACGGCCAGTCCGCCGTTGAGGGTCGACTGGATGTGGGCGAGCAGGGAGGTGCGCTGCGCGGGCGGCACCAGGGCGGCGACCAGCGCCTGGCGGGCGGCGGTCAGGCCGGACTGCGCGGTGGCGTAGAGGCAGACCGCGAGCAGGAACAGCGGGTAGGAGCGGATCACCAGGAAGGCGGCGACCACGGCCGCCGTGCCGAGTGCGAGCGCCACCGAGGTGCGGCGCGGGCCGCGCCGGTCGGCGAGGTGGCCGAGCGGGACGCCGGCGACGGAGCCGAGTGCCCAGGCGAGGGTGAGGCCGAGCCCGAGGGCGGTCGGCGACATCCCGACGACCCGGGTGAAGTAGAGCGCGGAGCAGGTGTAGTACGCGCCGTCGCCCACGGCGGCGGCCAACTGGGCGGCCGCGAGGGTCCGCTGGGGCCCGGCGGGCGGCAGGGCGTCCCAACGGGCGGCTCGGTCGGTCGGCATGCTCCTCCTTCTCTGGTGCGCGGGTGTCACCCGCCGGACGCATCCGGGCGGTCACCCACACGCGTCCACCTGCGTAAACGTCTTCACGGACCGTCACCCCTGCCCGCGACCGCCGGACGGGCGGCGCGCGGAGCCGATCTCCGCGACCGCCGGTGCCGGCACGCCCCCACTCTAGGGAAAAACCGGCCCAGTGGAACGGTCCAGTGATCAAGGAATTCCCTGGGCCAATCCGTCGCGCCGCCGCACCGCCGACCGACCCCTGAACCCGCGTGCGAGAGGCGCCAGTTGGCGCCTCCGAGCCCTTCCGGGCGAGCTCGCCCCGGCCTCGCCCGCGCCTCCGAAGCGCCGTCCGTACCCGCTCCGAATCCACTCCGGCCGCCCGCCGCGAAACCGCGATCGGGCAGACCAGGGGCCAACTTTGACCGTGTTGACCCGTCAGTAGCGCCCTTTTATGCTCAACGGCGTTCGCGATCCGGCACCGGGCCGGGGCCACGCCGCCCGCCCGTTCCCGTCGCCGTCCCCGGCTCGAAGGGTGGCCCCCCCATCAGCACCTCCACCGCCCCCTCGGACTCCCCCAGCCGACCCGGCGGCACCGACCACCCGCACACCCGCGCCCTCCCCGGCGGCCCGGACACCGCCGCCGCCCCGACCGCCCCGGACACCGCGGCACCGAAGGGCGCCACCCGCCGCCGGCGCTTCCTCACCTACCTGCTGGCCGCGCCCACCCTCACCATCGCCGCCGGCCCCGGCCTCGACGCGGCCGCGCCCGCCCCCGCACGGGCCGCCGCCCCGACCCCCGTCCCGCGGCCCGCCTCGGCCGCCGTACCCGTCCGGGAGACCGCCCTCCCCCATCAGCTGATCGGCCTGCCCGGCATCCCCGACATCGTCGATCTCGGCGACGCGATGATCATCGCCGGTCTGCCGACCGCGCACCTGCTGGTCCTCGAAGTCACCCCCGCCGGCCGGGCCGCGCTGCACCTGCCCCGGCTGGAGGTCGGCCAGGGCCTCACCACCTCGATCGCCATGATCGTCGCCGAGGAGCTCGACGCCCGCCTCTCCGACGTCGACGTCCCGCTCAGCGACTCCCGCCCCGAGCTGCTCTTCAACCAGCTGACCGGCGGCTCCAATTCGATCCGCTCGCTGTACGACCCGGTGCGCGCCGCGGCCGCCGCCGCCCGCGCCCGGCTGGTGACCGCCGCCGCCAAGCGCTGGAACGTTCCGGCGACCACCCTGCGCACCGCCGACTCCGCCGTCCTCGCCCCCGACGGCCGCCGCCTCGGCTACGGCGACCTCGCCGCCGCGGCGGCCACCGTCGCCGTACCCGCCGTCCCGTCCGTCCCCAAGACCGCCGACCAACTGCGCCTGGTGGGCCGGCCGACCGGCCGGATCGACGCCCGCGACATCGTCACCGGCCGCGCCACGTACGCCGGGGACCTCCAGATCCCGGGCGCTGTGCCCACCGTGGTCGCCCGGCCGACCACCGTCAACGGCACCCTCAAATCCCTGGACGCCTCCGCCGCCCGCGCCATGCCCGGGGTGCTCGGCGTGGTGCGGATCCCGACCGGCGTCGCCGTCCTCGCCGAGACCTTCGACCAGGCGCTCAAGGCCCGCGACGCGCTGCGCACCACCTGGAACCCGGGCCCGGTCGCGGGCCTGTCCGACGCCGACGTCCGGTCCCGGCTGCGCGCCGCCCACCTGCCCTCGCTCCCGCCGCCGCTGCTCTCCCACCGGGTGCAGGCGGAGTTCGACTTCGCCTTCGTCAACCACGCCCCGATGGAGGTGCTCACCGCCGTCGCCGACGTCCGGCCGAACCGCGCCGAGCTCTGGTTCGCCTCGCAGAGCCCGATCCTCGCCCAGGGCACCATCGCCGCCGAACTCGGCCTGCCGGAGAACGCCGTCACCGTCCACGTGGTGCGCGGCGGCGGCTCGTTCGGCCGCCGGCTCTTCTTCGACGCCGCCCTGGAGGCCGCCCAGGTCTCCAAGGCCGCCGGCCGCCCGGTCAAGCTGATGTGGACGCGCAACGACGACATGCGCCACGGCCGGGTGCGCCCGGCCAGCCACCACGTCATCCGGGCCACCTACGGCCTCGGCCAGGTGTTCAGCTGGGAGCACCACGTGGCCGGCGTCCGGACCGACCTCGGGCACGGCCTCGGCGACATGCTCACCGCCGCCGGCTACAACCTCCCGCTGGCCGGGCTCACCGCCTCCGAACTGTTCTTCCTGCTCACCGAGAAGATCCCGTACGACGTCGGAGTGCCCACCCAGCTGCTCGCCGAGGTGCCGCTGGAGCTGAACACCGGAAGCTGGCGCTCGGTCTACTCGGGCACCGTCCGGGTCACCGACGAGATCATGATGGACGAACTCGCCCGCCGGATGGGCCAGGACGAGCTGGGCTTCCGCCGCGACCGGATGCGCAGCGCCGCCGGGCGGGCGGTGCTGGACGAGCTCGCCAAGCGCGGCAACTGGGGCCGCCCGATGCCTCCCGGCCAGGCCCAGGGCATCGGCTACCACGACGAGCACAGCGCCAGCGCCGGGTACCTGGTCGAGCTGGACGCCACCGACCGCGCCAACCCCCGGGTGACCAAGGCCGTCGTCGTCGCCGACGTCGGCCGGGTGATCAACCCCAGGGGCCTGGAGGCCCAACTGACCGGCGCGCTGGTCGACGGCATCTCGGTGATCCTCCAGGCCGGCAACCACCTGGACAACGGGGCCTTCCGGGAAGGAAGTTACAGCGACTTCCACTACGCCCGGCAGCGGCACACCCCGCCGGTGGTCGAGGTCCACCTGATGCCGCCGAGCGGACCGCCCGGCGGCGCGGGCGAGCTGGGCGTCCCGGCCGCCTCGGCCGCCGTCGCCAACGCCTACGCCCGCGCGACCGGCACCAGCCCCCGCTCCTTCCCGATCGCCTTCTGACCACCGGCACCATCCGACCACCTGCTGAGGAATACCGACTCCCCATGCCCACCCACACCTTCGTCCTCAACGGGCGGCCCGTCAGCGTCGAGGCCCCGGACGACATGCCGCTGCTCTGGGTCCTGCGCGACAAGCTCGGCGTCACCGGCCCCAAGTACGGCTGCGGGGTGGGCGTCTGCCGCGCCTGCACCAGCCACCTGGACGGCGAGGAGTTCCAGCCCTGCACCCGGTCCGTCAAGGACTGCGAGGGCCACACCGTCACCACCATCGAGGGCCTGGCCGACGGTGAGGTCCTCCACCCCGTCCAGGAGGCCTGGCTCGCCTGCGACGTCGCCCAGTGCGGCTTCTGCCAGCCCGGCCAGATCATGACCGCCGTCGCCCTGCTGCGCCGAACCCCGAACCCGACGGACGCGGACATCGACCGGATCCAGAACGTCTGCCGCTGCGGCACCTACCCGCGCATCCGCGAGGCGATCAAGCAGGCCGCCGCGCGGCAGGCCGCCAAGCCCTGAGCCGCCCCGAGTCGGCTTGAACCGCCCTCGGCCGCCCTGGGCCGATCGGCACCCCGCGGCCCCTGGCCCGGCCGGTCCGGACCACCTAGGCTTGCCGGACCCAGTCGCCGAGCCGGCAAGGATGACGCATGATCAGGCGCCGTTCACTGCTCGCCCTCGCGGGCCTGGGCGGGTCCGCCGCCCTGCTGCCCGCCGGGGCCGCCCTGGCCGCCCCGCCGCGCACCGTCGACCTGCCCGCACCGCGGCGCACCGTCGACCTGCCCGCGCCCACCGTCGACCGGCCGGTCGGCACCACGAGCCTGCACCTGGTGGACCACGACCGACCCGACCCGTTCGCACCCACCCCCGGCCCGCGCGAGTTGATGGTGCAGTTCTGGTACCCGGCGCGCGGCACCGCCGGCCGGCCCCGCGCGCCCTACACCACCCCCCGGGTCGCGGCCGTGATCGAGCGGAGCCTGCCGCTGGACCCGGGCACCCTCGCCCTGGTCCGCCCCACCGCCCGCGCCGGCGCACCCGCCCACCCCGGCCCGCTCCCCCTGCTGCTGCTCGGGCACGGCCGCAAGGGCGGGCGCAGCAACTGCACCGCGCTGGCCGAGGAGTTGGCCGCGCACGGCTACCTCGTCGCGGCCGTCGACCACACCTACGACGCGGCCGCCGTCGAGTTCCCGGACGGCCGGCTGGTGCTCAGCGTCCTGCCGGAGGACCCGCCGGACTGGGACGCCGCCGAGCGCCAGGAGATCGCCGCGCGGGTCGGCGACCTGCGCTTCGTCATCGGTGAACTGACCGGCCGCCGGCTGCCGTTCCGGATCGACGAGGAGCGGATCGGCGTGCTCGGCCACTCCATGGGCGGAGCCGCGGCCGCCGAGGCGCTCCGTCAGGACCGGCGCCTGCGGATCGGCCTCGACCTCGACGGCGGCCTGTTCGGCTCGCCCGTCCCGGAGCTCGGGCTGGACCGCCCGTTCCTGCTGCTCACCTCGCTCGACGACCACGACACCTGGCAGCGCTGGCGCGAGCACCACCGTGCCTGGGGCCGCCAACTGCGCACCCTGGGCGCCGGCCACCTCAGCTTCACCGACCTGCCGCACGCCGCCGCCCCGGGCAACCTCCCGGACCACCTCCCCGCCGAGGTCGTCACCGCCCTGCTCGGCACCCTGCCCCCGGCCCGCGCCACCGCGCTCACCCGCACCTACGTCCGGGCCTTCGCCGACCGCTTCCTGCGCGACCGTCCCTCCCCGCTCCTCGACGGCCCGTCGCCGCGCCACCCGGAGATCGAGTTCCGCTGGAGCCACCCGTAGGAACCGCCGGCCCCGGGGCGCGGCGCCGGGGTGCGCGGCTCCCCGCGGCCGGGGGTCCGCGGGCAGGCCCTGCCTAACTCATCAGGCCCGCCGCCGGGTCGCGGCCGAAGAAGGCGGCGAGCCGGTCGTACGCCGGGGCGTCGTCGGGGACGGCGACGGCGGGGCCGAAGGCGTGCCGCTCCTCCTCCGCGCCGCGGTACTCGGGCTTGAGCGCACCACCGGCCCAGGCGAGCGCGGCGAGCGCGACCTCGTGGTCCAGGCCCTCGGTGGACTGGCCGGTGGCGTGGGCCAGGTCCCAGCCGTGGACGGCGAATTCGGCGGTCTGCTGGTCGACCGGGAAGCGGGCCGGCAGGGCGCCGAAGCCGGGGACCTCCAGGGTGCCGCCGAGGTCGCCGGCCGCGCGCCAGGCGTCGACCAGTTCCTCCGCCCCGGCCTCGAAGGCGTGCAGCCAGTCCTCCTCGACCCGTTCGAAGGGCTGCGACCAGTCCGGCTGCCCGCCCTTCGCCCGTACGGTGAACTGCCGCAGGTCGTGCAGGAGGTGGCTGATCAGGTCGCCGACGTCCCAGGAGCGGCAGGGCGTCGGGTGGCCGGCCAGCTCGACGCCGGTGCCGTCGATCAGCCCGGCGGTCTGCGCGAGGGCCCGGGCGAGCAGCCCGATCGGGTCTTCCGCTGCGGTCATGGCACACCTCTCGGTACGGGGTCCCGGTACGGGAGCACGGGTCGTGCCGGGCGATCGTAAGCGCGGGCGCCGACAACCGCCCGGCACGACACCGTGCCCGCCGGGCCCCGCGCGTCAGGCGGCGAAGCCGCCGTCCACCGCCAGTTCGGCGCCGGTGACGTACCGGCCGTCCTCGCCCACCAGGTAGGCGACGGCGGCGGCCACGTCCGCGCCGGTGCCGAAGCGGCCGAGCGCGGTGAGCCCGCTCTGGAACTCCGCCGACGGGCCGTCGACCGGGTTCATGTCGGTGTCGATCGGCCCCGGGTGGACCAGGTTGGCGGTGATCCCGCGCGGCCCGAGCTCCCGGGCCAGCGCCTTGGTCAGGCCGATCAGCGCGGCCTTGCTGGTCGCGTACAGCGTGGCGCCGGGGAAGGCGACGCGCTGGGCGATGCAGCTGCCGACGGTGACGATCCGTCCGCCCTCGGCCAGGTGCGCGGAGGCCGCCCGGGCGTAGAGGAAGGGTGCCCGGACGTTCACCTCCAGCACCCGGTCGACGTCCGCCAGGGTGAGGTCGCCGATCGGGCCGAGGACGCCGACCCCCGCGTTGTTCACCAGGACGTCCAGCTTCCCGAACCGCTCGACGACGGCCTCGACCACGCCCTCCACCGCCTGCGGGTCGGCGCTGTCCGCCCGTACGGCCCAGCCGGTCCGCCCCATCGCGGTGATCTTCGCGGCGATCTCCTCGGCCCGCTCCGCACCGCCCTGGTAGGTCACCACCACGTCGGCGCCGTCCTCGGCCAGCCGCAGGGCGACCGCCGCCCCGATCCCCCGGCTGCCACCGGTCACCAGGGCCACCTTGCCGTCGAGCACCATCGCACCGTTCATCGTCATATCTCCAGAACTCCTCGTTCCGATCTCGGACATGACTCGATCCTGGTCCGACGGGCTTCAAACCTCCGGCGGTATTCGGACGTTGCGTTCAACGTTCAACAATGCCGTGCGGCACCCCCGCACCCCGGCGCACACGCCCACTAGTGGTAGTACGACCCGACCGCCGGCTGACCCGTCCCGTTGGGCCCGGCCGCCGGGTCGGCTCCGGCGTAGGCGAAGGGCAGCGCGACCTCCCGCCCGCCGTCCAGGACCAGCAGGTGCCGGCGCGCCCGGTACTCGAAGCCGGCCGCCCGCAGCGCCGCCACCACCGCGCGGGCCGCGCCGGAGCCGTCCGGGCGGCGCACCGACTCCGGGTCGAAGTGCGCGGCGAACCGGCCGTCCGGGGTCAGCCAGGAGGCGGCGCGGGTGATCGCACCGAGCTGGTCGCCGAGGTAGTGCAGCCCGTGCACACAGGTGATCAGGTCGTAGGACCGTTCCGGCTCCCAGTCCGCCACCGCCGCCGTGACCAGGCGCAGGTGCGGCAGCTCCGCCAGGTCCGGCGGCGCTGCCGGCGGGCCGACCAGGTCCACACCGGTCAGCTCCACGACCGCCCCCGGGGTCCGGCTCCGGGCCGCCGCCAGCAGCGCCCGGCCCTCACCGCTGCACAGGTCCAGCCATCCCGGCGTCGCACCCCCGTGCTCCGCCAGCCAGGCGAGCGGGTCGAAACCGAGCTCGCGGGCGTAGCTGTTCACCCCGGTGAGCCCGCGCTCGCGGTTCATCGTGCTGTTGGCCACCACCGGGGAGGCGGTGAGCTCACTGTCGTCGATCAGTCGGACCATCGGCCGACCCTACCGGCGAGGGGCGCGACGGCCGACCGCACGCGGAGGACGGGGCCCCGCAAGGGCCTGCCAGGGCCCGCAGCGGCCCGTAACGGGCCGTTAACGGCCCGCGAACGCACCGGAACCGGCCGGAGCGGCCACCCCGTCCAGGGCGGCCGCTCCGGCCGGTCGGCAAGGCTCCGTCGGGCGGCTCCCCGCCGGGCGGCCTCCCGTCGAAGGGTCAGACCGTCAGCGTCTGGCCCGGGAAGATCAGGTCCGGGTCGCCACCGATGGTGCGCACGTTCTTCCGGTAGAGGCTGTCCGTGTCGGTTCCGAACGTGGCCGCGATCTCGCTCAGGGTGTCACCGCTCCTGACGGTGTAGCCGCCCGCGGCGGTGTTCTTCGGCGCGACCGGCGCGGACTGCGCGGGCTTGGCCGAGGGCTGCCCCTGGGGCGCCTGCTGCGCGGCGGCGGCCTTGGGGGCGGCGGGCTTGGCGGGCTTGGCCGCGGGCGCGGCGGCGGGCTTGGCGGGCTTGGCCGCCTTCGCGGCCGGCTTGGCCTCCGCGCCGCCCGAGGTGTCGACGGCGGCCGGGGCGCCGCCCCTGCCCAGGCCCGCCTTCTGCGAGCAGACGGGCCAGGCGCCCGGGCCCTGCGAGGCGAGGACCTTCTCCGCGACGGCGATCTGCTGCGCCCTGCTCGCCTTGTTGGCCTGGGAGGCGTACGCGGTCCCGCCGTACGCGGCCCAGGTGGACGGGGAGAACTGCAGTCCGCCGTGGAAGCCGTTGCCGGTGCTGATGCTCCAGTTCCCGCCGCTCTCGCACTGGGCGACGGCGTCCCAGGTGGAGGCGGTAGCGGCGGAGGCCGAGGTGGCCGTGACGAGGCCGGCCACCGGCAGGGCCGCGACGGCGGCGCCCGCGACGATCGCCATCCGAACGCGGTGGCGCTTGGGGGTGGCGGTGGTGTCGGTGGCAGCGGCGGTCTCGTGACGGGGATTCATACAGGTCCTCTCGACAAGTCCCGGGTGGGCATGCGGAACCAGGCCCGGGACATGGGCCGGCAGTTTTTCGCTCACCTCACTCGACGGGCGGCCGGACACGTGTCGGACGTGCCGTGCCGCCCCGGTCACCTCCGCACGCCGACGGCCTGTTGGAGCCGGCCTCGTCGGCGGGCACCGCCCTCGCGCCGCTGGTCAGTCGGCGGGCAGTGCGTCGGGGTGGACCCGGGTGGCGCTCGTTGCGCCGCCAATGAAGCTAGGGGGCATCACCCGGACGCAGCAAGCAATTCTTGGACGTCGCAGGTCAGTTGACTGTTACCGGCGGTATTGATCAAGAAGTTGCGCCTGATTTGAATGCTTTTGACCGAATTTTCAAGATCGAATGATCGAAATCCGTGCCCTCGCTCACACCTATCCCTCCGAGAAAGCTCACACGCCATCCACGCGGAGGAATCGTCGGCTGACGCACCGTCACCATCCGGTCCGGAGTTCCCGGTTCCGCGCCGCCGCCGAGTGGCATCCGTCACGCCCGACACGCACCGCGATCGAAAAGGGACTCTCAGTGACGGCCGTCGAGCTCCGCGTCCCGGGCCAACAACGCCGCCTGGACCCGGTTCTCGCAGCCCAGCTTGGCCAGGATCCGGCTGACGTAGGTCTTCACCGTCGCCTCGCTCATGTGGATCCGCGCCCCCGCGTCGGCATTGGACAGACCCTCTCCGAGCAGCGCCAACACCTCCAGCTCGCGCGGGGTGAGCACCTCCAGCCGGCGCCGCGCCGCCACCGCGCGGGCGGCCAGCGAGGCACTGCGGCCGGAGGCCAGCGAGTCGACGATGTGCCGGGTGGCGGCCGGCGAGAGGAAGGCGTTGCCGCCCGCCGCCGCCCGGACGGCCTGGATCAGCTCGTTCGGCGCGGTGTCCTTGAGCAGGAAGCCGGCACCGCCCTCGGTCACGGCGCGCAGGACGTTCTCGCGCTCTCCGAAGGTGGTGAGGATCAGGGCCCGCGCGCCGGGGGCGACCCTCGCCAGCTCCCCGAGCGCCGTCAGCCCGTCCATCACCGGCATCTGAATGTCCAGCAGCACCACGTCCACCCGGTGCGCCCGCGCGAGCTCCAGCGCCTCGCGCCCGTCGACGGCCTCCGCGACCACCTCGATGTCGGCGGCGGAGCCGAGGATCATCCTGATCCCGGCCCGGATCAGCGGCTCGTCGTCGGCGACGAGAACTCGGATCACGCTGGTCATTCCCCTCGAACAGTGCTTCGGCTGCGGCACCATCCTCACATCCCGGCGGGACCGCTCCGAACCACCCCGATCCGGACCACCGTGCTCCGAAACCGGCCCGGCCCACCCCGCCGGGGCACCCGCCCGCGCACGGGGGCACTCAGCCCCTGGCGACGTACTCCTGCTTCTCCACCAACGCCCCGTCCCGGAAGCAGAATCGCGCCACGTGCTCCTCGTTCCAGCCAGCGCCGGGCGCACCGTTCAGGACGAACCAGCGGCAGTGCGCGCCCGCCGGCACCTCGGGCCCCGTCCCCTTATAGGTGTCGGTGAAGAAGTTGTTGCCGCGCGGCAGCGTCTGCAGCACCTCGGCCTCGGCGGTGCCGACCCTGATCTGGTCGTACATCGGCTTCTGCACGGTCGCGTCGTTGGTGCCCCGGACGAAGGCGATCACGCCCCAGACCACCAGGCCGAGCACGATCAGCGCGACCGCGACCACCCCGAGCGCGCAGCCCATCGCCGGGCTGCGCCGCCCGCGCTCCGGCTCCTCGACGGGCGGCGGGCCGTCCAGCATCCAGTCCTCGGCCCCGCCCGTCGCCGCCGCCGCGTCCTGTTCCGCTCCCTCGTACGGGAGCACGGCCGCCAACCGGAAGCCCTGCTCCGGCGTGGGCCCGGCGTGCACCATGCCGCCGACCAGCCTCGCGCGCTCCCGCAGGCCGGTCAGCCCCTGACCGCCGCTGACCGCCGCGCCCCCGCCGCCGCGTGCGCCCACGAGCTCCGGCGCGCGGGTGTTGCTCACCTCCACCACCAGCGCGTCCGGCTCGTACCGCAGCGCGACGGCGATCGGCGCGCCCGGGGCGTGCTTGTGCGCGTTGGTGAGCGCCTCCTGCACGATCCGGTACGCCGCGTGGTCGACGGCCGCCGACAACGGACGCCGCCCGCCCTCCAGGGTGAGGTCGACCTCCGCCCCGGCCGCCCGGGAGGACTCCACCAGGCCGCCGATCCCGTCCACCCCGCCCCGGGCCAGCGGGCCGGCGGCGGCCGTCCCGGCGGTGGGCGGCAGCGCCGTCGACTCGTCGTGCAGCACCCCGACCACCTCGCGCAGCTCGCGCATCGCCGCGACCGCCGCCTGCCGCAGCACCCCGACCGCCTCGCGCTGCCGGTCGGTGAGCGTCCGGTCCACCTCCAGCGCACCGGAGTGCACCGAGATCAGCGCCAGCTGGTGGCCCAGGCTGTCGTGCATGTCCTGGGCGATCCGGTGCCGCTCGCGCAGCCGCGCCTGGTGCACCACCATGACCCGCTCGCGCAGCAGCTGCTCGTTGCGCTCGCGCAGCGCGTCCAGCAGGGCGCGGCGCTGCGCCCGGTAGCGGCCGTAGAGCGCCGGCAGGACGGCGATCACGAGGAAGAAGCCGAGCGACAGCGACAGCACCAGCTTCGGCGAGAGCGAGGCGACGTCCTTCACCGCACCCGTCACCGTGAACAGCACCCAGCCCACGACGAAGGCGCCGACCAGCGACCAGACCCGGCGGATCCGCGCGCCGGCCGTCCAGCCCGCGCACACCAGCAGCGGCATCGGTCCGATCGACCAGCCGGCCAGGGCCGCGGCGGCGAGCAGCACGGTGGCCGGCAGACCCTTGCGCAGCACCCACAGCACCGCGACGGCGAGGCCGAGGGGCAGTGCCAGGCCGGTGTTGGCGAGCAGCTCCAACAGCGCGGCGAACCCGCCCATCAGCAGGGCGGCCACCGCCTCGCCCACCACCCGCCGGGGCCGCCAGGGCCCCGGCAGCGCCGTCCGTACCACCGTGTTCCAGGCCCGCGCGATCGCTTCCACGCGCCGAGGCTATCGGTCCGGCCGGGGCGCCCGCCGTCCTCCTTCGTCGCGGCCCCCGCCGACGAAAGTCGCCTGGTCGGCCCGGCGGACCGCCCGCCGGACCACCCACCGGACCACCCGCCCGCCGGCCGCTCAGCCGAAGGCCGTGAGCAGCAGCGCCACGTCGTCCACCCGGCGGGTCGACCCGACCTCGCGCAGCAGCCGCTCGGCCGCCTGCTCCAGCCCCTCCCCCGCCGCGGCCCGGGCCAGCGCCGCCCGCAGCCGGTCCACGCCCCGGTCGATCGCCACCGCGGGGTCCTCGACCAGTCCGTCGGTGTAGAGGGCGAGCACCGCCCCGCTGCCCAGCCGCAGGTCGCTGACCGGGTATTCGGCCAGGTCGTCCACCCCGAGCAGCGGACCGCCCGGGACGTACAGCGCCTCGGCCCGCCCGCCGGGGTGACGCAGCACCGGCGGGAGGTGTCCGGCCCGGGCGATCCGGGCGAGTCCGACGGCCGGGGTCAGCCGGACCAGGCAGCAGCTGGCGAGCAGCCCGGGGTCGAGGTCGAGCAGCAGCCGGTTGGTGCGGGCGAGCACCGCGTCGGGCGGGTCGCCGCCGGAGGCGAAGGCGCGCACGGCGCTGCGCAGCTGCCCCATCGTGGCGGCCGCGCCGACGCTGTGGCCCTCGACGTCGCCGATCACCAGGGTGACGTCCCCGCCGGTGACGATCGCGTCGTACCAGTCGCCGCCGATCTCCATGCCCTGGGTGCCGGGCAGGTAGCGGGCGGTGATCCGGATGCCGGGCACCTCGGGCAGCCGGTGCGGGAGCAGTGCCTGCTGCAGGCCGCGGGCCAGCACGAACTCGGCGTCGTACAGCCGGGCGCGCTCCAGGGCCTGGGCGATGAAGCCGCCGAGCGCGGTGAGCAGGCCACGCTCCTCCACGGTGAACGGGCGCGGCCGGTCGAAGCCGATGATGCAGGTGCCGACCGGACGGCCGGAGGCGATCAGCGGCAGGAAGGCCCAGGCGCCCATCTCGTCCAGGGCCAGGCCGGGGTAGGTGGCGGCGAGTTCGCGCACCGACTCGAAGAAGACCGGGGTGCCGGTGCTGAGCGTCTCCGCGCCGGGCACCCGGGCGTCGATCGGGGTGCCCTCGAAGGCCTCCAGGAAGCCGTCGGGGTAGCCGGCCTGGGAGAGCAGGTGCAGCTGCTGGTCGCGCACCGCGTAGATGGCGAGCTCCTGGCCGCCGAAGGACGGCAGGACCTCCTCGGCCACCGCCCGGCAGACGTCCCGCACGGTGACCGCCTCGGTGAGGGCGCTGGCCAGCTGGAGCAGGTGGTGGGTGCCGCCGACCCCGGTGCGGCCGGCGGGCGGCGGGGTGGCGGGCGGTTCGGCGGCGCCCGGCGGCGGCTCGGCCGCGACCACCCGGGCGGTGACGCCGTGCGGGTCCGGGTAGAGCGAGAAGGCGAGCCAGCCGTCCGGCGGGCGGGCGGCCAGGAAGGCGGTGGGCCGCTGGGAGAACAGGGCGGCGCGGTAGCGGTTCTCGTAGACCGGGTCGGCGAGCCAGGGCAGCACGTCCCAGGGGTGGCGGCCGAGCAGGTCCTCGCGGCGGGCCCGGAGCAGCGGTTCGGTGGCGCGGTTGGCGTAGCCGATCCGGCCGTCGGGGTCGAGCGAGAGCACGCCCTCCTGCAGCCGCTCGACGGCGGCCGCGGCGGCGGTCAGGTCGCGCACGTCCAGCACCGCGCCGACCAGGTGGGTCCGGCCGTCGGAGATCGCCACGGGCACCCGGGCCCACAGCTCCACCGGGTACGGCAGGCCCTCCGGCCCGAGCACCCGGACCCGGGCGGCCAGCACCTCGCCGCGCTCCAGCGCGACGCGGGCGGCGGCCCGGAACGCCGGCAGGTCACCGGGGGCGACCCGGCGGTTCAGCGCGGCCACCGTGCCGTCGAACTCGCCCGGCCCGAAACCGAAGATCTCCCGGAACTGCTCGTCGGCGGCGAGCGCCCCGGTGGCCACGTCCCAGTCGAACAGCCCGACCCGGGTGGTCGGTACCGACGACGGCGGCGGCAGCTCCACCACGGCCACCTCGCCGCCCGGCTCCACCGACTGCCCGGTCCCGGCCAGCTCGGCCAGCTGCTCGCCCAGTCGGGCGGCCGCTTCGGCCAGCTGCCGGGCGGCCGGCTCCGGAAGCCCGTCGTCCGAGGTGGGCCACAGCCCGCTCAGCACGCCGAAGCGCTCCTCGCCGTGCGCCACCGGCACGCAGACGGAGGCGACGTCGTACGGCAGGCCGACCGCGAGCTGCGGGAAGCGCCGCATGGTGTCCTCGGTGTCGGTCAGGGTGATCACGTGCCCGGTCCGGAAGCAGACCGCGACCGGCAGCGGGCCGGCGGCGGCCACCCGCCGGAACGGGCTCATCACCGCCAGCGGCACGCCCGCGATCGTGCGCAGCACCAGCGAGCGGCGGTCCCGCGAGCGCAGGTACACCATCACTCCGTACACCCCGGTCGTCCCCAGCGCCCGGCGCACCGCCTCGGCGAGGAGCTCGTCCCGCCGCTGGTCCGTCTGCGGGGCCGGGTCCCGGACGGACGGCGGGAACGCCCGGTCCGCCTCCGCGCCGGCCCCGGGCTCCGGCGGCCGGTCCGGACCGGGCCGCGTACCAGGGGCCCCACCGGTCGCGTGCGGATGGCGCATGCTCTTTTGCTACGCCCGGCCCGCAACCGTGTCAAGGCGAGCCCGCACCGGCCCCGGGCTGCCCCGGGGCGCGGAGTGCACCAGCATGGACGGCATGCCGAGCCGATCCCGCCGCACCACCGTGGTCAACCTCAAGGGCCACCGCGACGACCCCGGGTACGCGGACGTCGTCTACGTCGGCCGCGCGATGCACCGCGGCGGCTGGCACCTCGCCGAGTCCCCGCTGCACTGCCCGTACCGTCCGGGCCCCGGCCTCACCCGCGAGGAGATGGTCGTCAAGTACCGCGAGCACCTGCTCGCCCGCCCGGACCTGCTCGCCCTCGTCCCGCCCCTGCGCGGCCACCGCCTCGGCTGCTGGTGCGCCCCGCTCCCCTGCCACGCCGACGTCCTCGCCGACCTCGCGGACCACCCGCCGAACTGAGGCCGGGCGGCTCGGAGTCCGGAGAGGTCCACCGTCACGGCGTACCTCCCCCGGGCTGCTGGGCGGGCCTCACGCTGTGTGGCACGGCCTGGTACCAGCCCTCGTACGAGCGTTGCGGCGGTTTCGGACGGTTCGGGGACTGTTCGATATTCTCCGGACGGGTGGCGGCGTGGGGCCGCCGGTGGGGAAGCGAGAGCCGTATGCAGTCGTCGTCCGGGGGGCCCGCGCGCGGAACGTCGTGGCAGTGGGACGAGGAGACGGGCGGCGGCGGGGCCACCGAGGACGTGATCGCGGGTGGCGGGGAGCGCACCGGGCCGAGCCGGCGCCGGCTGCTGCTCGGGGCCGGGGCGCTCGCGGCGGGCGGGGCCGCCTGGGCGCTCGGCCGTTCGGGTGGCGGTGGGGCCCGTCCCTCGCCGGGGCCGACCGGGCCGCCGCCGACCGCGCTGTCCGGCCCGACGCCGCTCTGGACCTACCGCGGACCGGAGGCGATGACCCCGGAGCGGCTGACCGACCCGCCCCGCCGCCCCGTCTTCCTCTCCCGGAAGGGTCTGCAGGTCCTCGATCCGGCGAAGGGCACCGCCGCCCGGCTGCTGGTCTTCGACCCACCGGCCAACCGCAGCTGGCCCAGCGACCTCGACATGCTCGGCACGGTGGTGGTCGGGCCCGACCACCTCTTCACCGCCACCTACCAGGGCCACCTCGAAGCCCGCCACTTCACCGACCCCACCGCCGACTGGAGCCTGCCGCTGCCCGACGAACTGCAGGGGCAGGTCCACCTCGCCGGCTACGACCGCGACCCCGGCATCCTCTACGGCTACTCCTGGGGCCGCCCGCGGGCCGACGGCAGTTCGACGGGCAACCGCCTCTTCGCCCTGCGGGTCATCGACCGCGCCCTGCTCTGGTCCGTCCGCACCGAGCGGACGGAGCAGCCCGTCACGCCCGCCACCTTCGGCGGGGGCAGCCTCCTCGCCTGCATCCGATTCGTCGACGGCCGCACCGAGGTGGTGGCCCGGGACGCCGTCACCGGCCGCGAGCTGTGGACCGCCCCCGGCGAGGAGGACCTGCGCTGGTGCGTCACCGGCTCGACGTGCGTCTACGTCCCCGACGGCAACGGCGGCGTGCGCATGCTGCTCCCCACCGGCAAGCCGGGCTGGACCCACTCGCCCCACCGGGGCGAGTCCTGGCGGGCGCTGCCGCCCGTCGCGCACAACACCCGGGTGTACATCCCGTGGGACCAGGGCGTCGTCAGCTGCCTCGACGCGTCCTCCGGCGCCGAGCTGTGGTCCTGCCGGCTGCCGTTCCCGCTGGACCGCCGCAGCCGTCCGCTGGTCGCCAACGGCACGCTGTTCGTCCCGGGGACGTCGGTCGGCGGGGTCAGCGCGATCTACCCGGCGACCGGCGAGCTGGGGTGGACCTTCCACGACTCCGGTCCGGGCAAGGACGTCTGGACCCTCGCCACCGACGCGACCCACCAGTACGACGGAACCCGCCTCTACGCGGGCCACGACGACGTCCTGCACGCCCTTCCGCTGAACTGAACGTCCCGACGACACCGACCGTCCCGACGTCCCGACGACACTGAACGTCCCGACGACCCGTCCCGACGACCCGGCAGGAGGGCCCGATGCAGGTACGCCCGATCTCCCCCGAGAAGCTGGCCGAGCTGCTCGCCGACCGCATCGCCGCCCTGCCCGAGGCCCGCGACCGGCGCCTGCGGGTGGCCGTGGACGGCGCGGCGGCGGCCCGCCCCGAGGCGCTGGCCGACGCGCTGGTGGAGCCGCTGCGGCTGCGCGGCCACCCGACGCTGCGGGTCTCGGCCTCCGGCTTCCTGCGTCCGGCCTCGATCCGGCTGGAGTACGGCCACCAGGACGCGGACGCCTTCCACGACCTCTGGCTGGACGACGGCGCCCTGGCGCGCGAGGTGCTCGACCCCTTGGAGCCGGGCGGCAGCGGCCGTGTCCTGCCCTCGCTGCGCGACCCGGTCACCGACCGCTCGACCCGCGCCCCGTACACCGAACTCCCGCCCGGCGGCGTGCTGTTGCTGGACGGCGCCCTGCTGCTCGGCCGCTGGCTGCCGCTGGAGCTGTCCGTCCACCTGGCGCTCGGTCCGGCCGCGCTGGCCCGCCGCACCCCGGCCGATCAGCAGTGGACGCTGCCCGCCTTCGCCCGCTACGAGGCGCAGACCGTCCCCGCCGAGGCCGCCGACGTCACCGTCCGGGTGGACGACCCGCGCCACCCCGCGCTGGTCGAGCGGCCGTGACCTCCGGGGCCGGGCCGCGCTGGCAGTAGGGGCACCAGAAGACCGCCCGGTCGCGCGGCGGCGAGCCCTGGCGGCCGGCGACCACGGGGGTCACGCAGCGCGGGCAGGGCCGTCCGGCGCGGCCGTACACCCAGTGCTGGTAGCCGGGCCGGGTGTCGCCGGTGGTGATGTGGCCGGGGCGCAGCTTGTTGGCCTCCAGCATCTGCCGGGCGCGCTCCACCAGCCGGTCGGGGTGCGGGAGTTCGCCGACCTCGGTCCAGGGGGTGACGCCCGCGACGAAGCACAGCTCGTTGGCGTAGACGTTGCCGATCCCGGCGAGGTTGCGCTGGTCGAGCAGGGCCTCGACGACCGGGCGGCCCGGGTGGGCGAGGAGCCGGCGGACGGCCTCGACCGCGTCCCAGTCGGGGCCGAGCAGGTCGGGGCCGAGGTGGCCGACGATCCGCCGTTCGTCGGCGGTGCGCAGCAGTTCGACGACGGGCAGCCGGTAGCCGACGGCGGTGCCCCGGTCGGTGCCGAGGACGGCGCGGATCTGCCGGTCGGGGCCGCCGGTCCACCGCTCGCCGGGGCGGTAGACCTCCCAGCGGCCGTCCATCCGCAGGTGGGTGTGCAGGGTGAGGCCGCCTTCGAAGCGGGTGAGCAGGTGCTTGCCGCGCGGGGCGACCTCCAGCACCCGGCGGCCGGTGAGGTCGGCGGTGGCGTGCGCGGGCACCCGCAGGTCGGCGCTGGTCAGCGGCTGTCCGGCGAGGGCCTCGCGCAAGTGGGCCGCCACGCGGTAGACGGAGTCACCTTCTGGCATGTCTCCATTCTGGTCCGCGCGGCGGCCCGGCGGGACACCGGCCCCGGTGCGTTACGCCGACTGCCCCGGGGCGGCCTGGCCCTCGCGCACCACGACCACCGGGCAGGGCGCGTGCTCGGTGAGGTGGCGGCTGACCGAGCCGAGCAGCACGCCGGAGAAGCCGCCCAGGCCGCGGCTGCCGACGACGAGCAGCGCGGCGCCCTTGGCGGCCTCCAGCAGCGCCTGGGCGGCGTTGCCGGGCATCACGCTCTCGGCGATCGCCACGCCGGCGTCGTCGCCGGCCACCTTGGCGATGGTCTCGCTGAGGGTCTTCCCGGCGAGCTCCTCGGGGTTGAAGGCCTCGACGGTCGGCACGCCCTGCCCGGCCCACCCGTAGAAGGCCGGGTACTCCCAGGCGGCGATCGCGTGGACCGTCCCGCCGACGGCCCGCGCGTAGTCGATCGCCCAGCGCAGCGCCTGCTCCGAGGCGGGCGAGCCGTCCACGCCGACGACGATCCGGGGATTGGCACTCATGGCCTTGCTCCTTCGGTTGCTCCTGATCGGTCCCGACCCTCCGAACATAGATCAAATCGGACAAACGCTCGGTATTGCCACGCCGAAAGCGACCCACCGCATTCAATTCGATCGCAGCCGGGGTTCCAGGCCTGGGAGGATGCCCGGATGCCGAGCAAGCCCCGCCGCCGCACGGGCGGCTTCGCCGACGTCCTGTCCGCCCTGCCGCCGAAGGAGGAGCGCCAGGGCCGGAATCTCGACGACCCGCTCGCGTCGGGCGGCTTCGTGGACGCCGGGGGGCGCTACTGGCGGCTGGCCCGCGGCCCGGTGGCCCCGCGGCTGGCGAAGCGGCTGGCGGTCGGCGCGGACGAGATGACGCTGGGTCTGCGGGGCGAGCTGGAGGAGGTCTCCCCGGGCGTCTTCGTGCCCGCCCTGCTCACCCCCGAGGAGCGTCCGGCCGCCTGGCGGGAGGCCTGCGAGCTGGACCACCTGGCCTACGAGTTCCGCGCCTCCGGCGGCCGGACGCTGCTCTACCTCGTGGTGTTCTGCTGAGCCCCGTGCCGTCCTGCCGCGCCGCCGCCGCTCAACTCCGGTAGGCAGCCCAGGCGTTGGCCATCCGCTGGACCTGCCCCCGGGTGAACCCGGTCATGCAGGAGTCGTAGCTGTAGTCCATGAAGTTGTGGATCGGGTCGAGCCCGGGGCCGGCGCAGGTGTCGCGGCCCTCGGGGCAGCCGGAGGCGCCGGTGCGCTCGGGCGGGGTGTCGTCCACGTAGTCGCCCGGGGCCCGGCAGCCGCCCTGGAAGGTGTGGAAGAGGCCGAGCCAGTGGCCGATCTCGTGGGTCGCGGTGTCGCCCTCGTCGTAGTGGGTGGCGGCGCCGCCGGGCAGGGAGGCGTCGAGCACCACCACACCGTCGTCGGTCGGGTTCGTCCGGTACGCGTCCGGGAACGTCGACCAGCCGAGCAGGGAGTCGCCGAGACGGGCCGTGTAGAGGTTGAGGGCGCCCTGGTCGCCCTTGCGCAGGGCGGTCTTCATGTCCTGCTCGGCCGGCGAGCCCGGGGTCATGCCGGTGTACCAGGACGCGTTGTCGGTCCAGTCGGCGCCGACCAGCTCGAAGTGGAACGGGCTCGCGGCGTTGCCCTGCCCCCGGCCGCCGTAGCTCTCGTTGAGGTGGTCGATCTGGCCGGTGACGGCGGCCTGGTCCAGCCGTCCGGCGGCGCCGTCGTGGATCACGTGGAAGAACACCGGGACGGTGGTCGGGGCGGCGGCGCGGCGCCGGCCGGCGCCCAGTTCGGCGAGCCGCCGGTCGAGGTCGGCCTGCATCGCCCGGGCCTGCCCGGCGCCGACCGCGTTCGGGTCCCCGCCCGGCCGACTGCCGGCGGGCCGCCGGGCGGCGGCACCGGCCGCCCCGGCCGCATCGGCGCCGCCGTCCGCGCACCCGGCCACCGCGGCGGCCGGAGCCGCGGCGGCGCGGTGTGCGGCCGGAGCCGCGAACTGGCTCAGGCCGGCCGCGGCGACCAGCGCGGCGGCGCAGGGGAACAGGCGGGGGGCACGCGAGCGCACCCGGGCAGTACGGCGCATCAGCGCTCCTGACGGGGGAGTTGACGTGGTCTCGGCCGCGTGCCGGGCCTGCTCCGGCCGGACCCGCCGGCGCCCGGCGCGGACTCGCCGAGACTACGACGCCGTGAAGTCGATCTCCCGCAGGGCGCGCGCGGCGGCCCGGTCGAGTACCACGGCCGACGCACAGCCGGCCGGCAGCCGGCCGGCCTCCAGGATCCGGTGGCGCAGCCGGGCGACCGCGGCCAGGTGCCGGGCGAAGGCGTAGCGCGAGACGCCGCGCCGGCGCCGCCGCTGCCCGTCCAGGGCCTCGGCCGGGTCGGCGTCGAGCAGCAGCAGGTGCACCCGGCGGCCCTGCCGGGCGGCGGCGCGGACCAGCCAGGCCCGCACCCAGGGCTGGGTGCCGCAGTCGTGCACGGCGAGCGGCCCGCCGTCCAGGACGGCGCGGCGCAGCCGCCGGTAGTGGGCGAGCCGGGCCAGCGGGCGGTAGAGCGCGTACGGCAGGCGGCCGGGCAGCCTGGCCGCGTACTCCTCGCGGACCAGCTGGGAGTCGATCAGCGGGGCGCGGACGCAGCGGCGCATCAGGGTGCTCTTGCCGCTGCCGGGCAGGCCGGTGACGACCAGCAGGTCCCCGGCGGGGTAGCGCAGGACCGCCGGCCCGGGCCCGCGCAGCTCGTGCCGGGCGGGCGGGTCGTGCGGCGCGGGCAGGACGACGCGCTCCCCGGCGGTGCGCGGCGGCGGCACCCTCGGCGCCGCCGCCGTCCGCACCGTTCTCGTCCCGCCCACCCGGTCTCCCCCCGCCGTTCCCTTCCAAGGAGCATGGCGCATTCCCAAGAACGAGTAAAGGGCGGAGGTCGGGGCGGGTACGGACGACCCCGGCCGGGTCCGGGCCGCCGGGCGTTCGGACCGCCGACGGGCCCCGGGCGCGCCTCAGGCGAGCTGCGGGGCGATCCGGGAGGCGATCAGCTCCAGGTGGTCGAGGTCGTCCAGGTCGAGGATCTGGAGGTAGATCCGCTCGCTGCCGACGGCCGCGTACCGGCCGATCTTCTCGGCGACCTCGTCCGGGGTGCCGGCCAGCCCGTTCTCCTTGAGCTCGTCGACGTCGCGGCCGATCACGGCGGCCCGGCGGGCGACCTCGGCGTCGTCCCGGCCGACGCAGGCGACCAGGGCGCTGGAGTAGACCAGGTCGTCGGCCGCGCGCCCGGCCCGCTCGACGGCGGCGCGGACCCGGCCGAACTGGGCGGCGGTGTCGTCCACCGAGGCGAACGGCAGGTTGAACTCGTCGGCGAAGCGGGCGGCCAGGGCCGGGGTCCGCCGGGGGCCGTGCCCGCCGACCAGCACCGGGACGTGCTCCTGGACGGGCTTGGGCAGCGCGGGCGAGTCGGTCAGCGTGTAGTACTCGCCCGCGAAGTCGAAGGTGTCGCCGAGCTTGGTCCGCCACAGCCCGGTGATGATCGCCAGCTGCTCCTCCAGCCGACCGAACTTCTCCTTCGGGAAGGGGATGCCGTACGCGGTGTGCTCGGCCTCGTACCAGCCTGCGCCGAGGCCGAACTCGACCCGGCCGCCGCTCATCGCGTCCACCTGGGCGACCTGGATCGCGGTGACGCCCGGCAGCCGGAAGGTGGCGGCGGTCATCAGCGTGCCCAGGCGGATGGTGCTGGTGTCGCGGGCGAGGCCGGCCAGGGTGATCCAGGCGTCGGTGGGCCCGGGCAGGCCGTCGACGTCGCCCATCTTCAGGTAGTGGTCGGAGCGGAAGAAGGCGCTGAAGGCCCCGAGCTCCTCGGCGGTGCGGGCCACCTTGAGGAGGGTGTCGTAGCTCGCGCCCTGCTGGGGTTCGGTGAAGATGCGGAGATCCATGCCGGCCATTCTGGTACGGAGCACCCCGTGATCGGCAGAGCGAACCGGACGGGACATGGACCGTCGCCGCGGCGGGCGGTGGCGCGGGCCGGGTGGCCAAGGTCTCAGCACGGAACCGTCACGGGCGTCCGTTCCGGCTCCGGGGCTCGCCTAACGTGGACGGATGTTCGCCACCTCCGACGATTCCTTCCGGCGCTCCCCCGACGAGCCGGCCGGCTGTCCGCTGCCCGGCATCGTGACGGCCTTCACGCCCCGCCTGGCCGAGTTCGCCTTCGAGCCCGGTTTCGTCGCGGCGGTCGACCAGCACGCGGCGATGCTGCGGGAGCTGCTGTACGCGCAGGGACCGGAGCTGGCGCCCCGGCCCCTGGACCGTGAGGAGTTGTCGGACTACGCGCTGGGCTTCGTCGACGCGCTCGACGAGATCGGCTGGCGGGAGCCGGTCGGCTACGACTACGCCGTCATGCGGCTCACCGCGATCTGCTGGCTGGTGCGCGAGCAGGGCCTGCTGGAGGTCTGAGCCCCGGCAGGCCCTGCCCGGCGACCGGCGGTGGTGGCGGCTACCGGTTCTGGTCGCCCTCGATGCCCGGCGCGGGCGGGGTGCCCGGACCGGTCTGGGTGGTCGGCCGGACCGGCTGGTTGGACAGCGCGTCGGAGCGGCCGGCCTGGTAGGCGCTGCCGCGCAGCCGGGCGGTCTCCCGTTCGGCACCGTCCAGCCACCGCTCCCAGCGCTGGCGCATCGGCAGGATCAGGCCGCCGCCGACGCCGACCACCAGCACGCCGGCGATGGTGGCGAGCACGGCGATCAGCACCGGGGTCGTGATCGCGGTGGCGATCCCGACCTGGCCCAGCGCGGCGATCACACCGAGGCCGACGATGAACGCCCAGACCGTGGTGGCGACCACCCGGCCGTACGAGGCGCCGGACAGCGAGTTGCCCACGATGTCCCGCACGCCGTTGGCGATGGCCATCGCGACCACCAGGATCACGACGGCGACGACGGCCCTGGGCAGCCAGGCGACGATGCTGTGGATCATCACGCTGATCGGGTTCGGGCCGAAGACTCCGAACGCCAGCTGCAGGGCCATCAGCAGGACGATGTAGTAGACGACCTTGCAGACGATGCCGGTCATGTCGTACGTGGAGCCGGCCAGCCGGGCGGCCATCCCCGACCGCTCGGCGACCCGTTCCGAGCCGAGCCTGCGCATCACCCGGTCGAGGACCTTGGCGATGGCCTTGGCCACGATCCAGCCGATGAACAGGATCACCAGGAAGGCGATGAACTGCGGGACGACCTTGGCGATCTTGGACCAGGCCTGGGTGAAGCCCGACCCGAAGTCGACGGACAGAGCGAGCTGCTGAGCCACGGAGTCCTCCACTCGGTGACACGGCGCCACGAGCGGGCGCTTGCGGCCCCCCACCCTTCGTGAATAGCAGGCGCCCGCTCCGGCCGCGCGCGCCCGGTGTCCGGGATGGTTCCCTCGGGTGAACGGTCCGGCCGTCCGCACGCGTACAGTGGCGGTCCGGGGGAGACGGGCCACGGGCGGGACGGACGGGACGGTGCGGCAGTGAGCGGTACGGCGGCGGAGCGCGCGGTGGGCCACCGGGCGCTGCACTGGCAGGTCCGGCCGGACGCGGCCCGGGCCGCCGTCCTGGTGCTGCACGGCGGCGAGGAGCACAACTTCTCCCGGCCCGGACGCCTCAACCTCCCGCTGCTGCGGATGCACGGCTTCCTGCGCGGGCTCACCAGGGCGACCGCGGACGCCGGCGTCGCCATCGGGACCGTCCGCTACCGCCACCGCGGCTGGAACGGCGAACGGGCCGATGCCGCACAGGACGCGACCGCCGCGCTCGACGAACTGACCGCGCTGCTCGGGCCGGTGCCGACGGTGCTGGTCGGCCACTCGATGGGCGGGCGCGCCGCGCTCCGGGCCGGCGGGCACCCGTCCGTCACCGGCCTGGTCGCCCTCGCACCGTGGTGCCCGGCCGAGGACCCGTGCGAGCAGCTCGCCGGACGCGACGTGCTGATGCTGCACGGCGACCGCGACACCGTCACCCCGCCCGCCGACACCCGCGCCTTCGCCGCCCGCAGCCGCGCCGCGGGCGCCAGGGTCTGCGGATACACCGTCACCGGCAGCGGCCACGCCATGCTCCGGCGGATCCCCGACTGGCACCGCGCCACCACCCGGCTGACCACCGCCCTGCTCGGCCTCCAGCCGCTCCCCGCCGAGACCGCCTCCGCCCTCGCCCTCCCGACCGCCTCCCGCGAGGCCCTCACCCTCGCCCTGCCGCCCCAGCCGCGCCGCGCACCGGCCCTGCCGGCGAACGTCTGACGGGACGGGCCCCCGGAGCGGCGGTACCGGGCGCCCGTCCGGGCCGGAGGTGCGGGCTGCCCGTCCGGGCCGGCGGCCGGTGCGGCCCGCGAAGGCGGTCCGCACCGGGCGGGGAGGTGCCGGCGTGCTCAGCCGGTGGCCGCCTTGGCCCCGTCGGGCGAGACGCAGGGGGACTCGAAACCGACCTTCAGCGTGGCCGGCCAGTTGTCGCCGTCCGAGACGGAGGCCTTGAAGCCGTTGTCCGGGTTGGTGAGGACGATCACACCGGGCCTGCTGTCGGTGACCCGGAACCCGGCCACGACGAGGTGGCCGCGGAAGGCGTCGAAGATCGTGTCGTGGTGATCGGCCGGAATGTCCCGCAGGAAGCGGTAGGTGACGGCCTTGACCCGGCCGTCCGGCTCCGAGGGGGCGCCCTTCTTGAAGCACTTCTCCTCGCCGTCGCGGTCGACCACCGGCGAGATCGGCTTGGGGAAGGCGAGGAAGGTCTCGGAGAAGTACTGGTCGGTCTTCTGCTTGGCCTGGGCGCTGGTCAGCGCCGCGTCGGACGAACCGGAGCAGGAGGTGGCCGCCAGCAGGACGGCGCCGGCCGACAGGGCCGACCGCACGGCGCGAGCACGGGGGAAAGCAACGGTCACCGCATGATCCTTGAGGGGTGTGTGGGCTCCTGGGGTCGCGACTGATCCTAGACCGTGTGCCAGAGGGCTCCGGCGAAGACCGCCGTCACCCAGGTCCACAGCACGCAGAGACCGAGGTGGGCGACGGTGCGCAGGCGGTCTCCGCGCCACAGCCGGGGCGAGAAGTAGGCGAACTCGAAGAGCCAGCGCAGGCCCCAGAAGAGGGTCTGGCCCGCCAGCAGGGCGGTGCCGAGCCGGCCGCCCGCCAGCAGGTCGGGGGCCAGGCAGAGCGGGAGCAGGCCGAGCAGGGCGCAGGCGAGGCCGATGAAGAAGAGGTGGGCGTAGGAGACCTGCCGGGTCAGCAGGGTGGTGCCGGACAGGTCGGCGGGCCAGCCGATGGCGCGGGGCAGCACCGCGTGGACCAGGCCGAGGGTCACGAGGGCGGCACCGACCAGGCGCAGCTGGGCCTCCAGGGTGACCAGCCCGGTCATGACGCGGCCTTCCGGAAGGCGAAGGCGGTGACCAGGCCGGCGATCCGGCGCTCGGCGGCCGGGTGCAGGCCCGCCTCGGCGGCGTGCCGCAGCCAGGTGGCGCGGGGCAGGAAGTGCCAGGCGCCGGGACCGTAGACGGCGGTGTTGGCGGCGTCCCGCAGGTGCTCGACCAGCAGCAGGGTGCCGCCGGGGCGCAGGCTGCGGGCGGCCTCGGCGAACAGGGCGGTGCGGTCGGCGGGCCGGCGCAGCTCGTGGGCGGCGAAGACGGCGAACACGGTGTCCAGGGCGCCGGTCGCGGCGGGCAGGGCGTCCGGGCGGGCCGGGATGCCGCCGGGGGCGGGCGGGGCGTGGCGGCGGGCGCGGCGGATCGAGCCGCTCGTGGTCAGCGCGGGGTCGTACAGGTCGGCGAGCCGTCCGCGGGCACCGGGGTGGCGGGCGGCGATCGGGCGGCTGGCCTCGTCCAGGCCGGTGCTGATCACCAGGTGGTCGCCGGGGCCGTCGGGCAGCAGCTCCGGCAGCCAGTCGTAGCGGTGGAGTGCGGAGCGGTCGTAGACGCACCAGGTGGCGAGGGTGCTGACGGCGAGGTATCCGGCGGCGGTGGCGGCGACCGCCCGGGCGAGCACGGCGGCGGGGCCCGGCCGTCGGCCGGCCAGCGCCCCGCCGACGGCGACGGTGAGCGCGCCGGCGGCGTACATCGGCCAGTTGTAGCGGACGACCTCGCGCACACCGGACGGGCGGGGGCCGTCGGTCCGGGCCGTGGACGGGCACAGGGCGGCGGAGCAGGCGGCGAGCGGGCGGGCGGCGGACGGGCGGGCGGCGGACGGGCCGGGCCCGGCCGGGGCGGGGGCGGTCATCGGGCGGCTCCGGTGAGGTGGCGGCGCTCTCCGGCGTGCCAGCCGTAGTCGAGGCCGGCGACGTGGAAGGCGTTGGCGAGCAGGGGTCGGCTGCCGGCCAGCGGGCCGTGGTCGAAGAAGGTGAGCCGGGGCACCTCGACGGCCACCGGGACCGGGTCCCAGTGGGCGCGGGTGGCCTTGACCACGATCATCGAGCGGGTCTGCGGCTCGTACTCGAAGGTGTAGGGCAGCGGGCCGGCGAAGCGCCGCGCGGCCCGGGTGTCCGCGAACGGGCTGCCCGGCGGGAGGGCGGCGGGGGCGCCGCCGAGGTCGGCGCGCACGTGCAGGTCGGCGCGGCCGTCGCCGCTGACCACCTTGAACTCCAGGGTGTCGCCGACCACCCGGGTGCCGATCCGGGCGTGCCGGTAGTGGTAGCGGGAGAAGGCGTTGCCGCCGAGCGCCATCATCCGGCTGTCGGTGTCCGAGCGCAGGATGCGCAGGCCGCGCATGGTGCGGCCGCCGGGGGTCGGGAAGCGGGTGAAGACCCGGTAGCCGGTCAGGATGAAGTCCCGGCCGAGGCGGGCGGGCAGCGCGGCCGGGCGCAGTGCCCGGGTGTCCACGACGGCGGCGGCGACGAAGCCGTGCTCGGTGCCGTCGGGGTCGGTGTAGGTGTCGAGGGCGAGGCCGGGCGGCACCAGCGGGGCGAGCAGCCGGGGCGGCAGGGCGTAGGTGAGGACGAGCGAGTGCGCGAAGTGGGTGCGCATCGCGAAGGGGTGGCGTTGCAGCAGGTGTCGCACGGTCGACTCCGGGGTCGGGTACGGGGGTTCGGAGCGTGACGGGGCAGCACGGGACCGCCTTCCGCCGCAGGCCGCGGTGGGGTGTCCTCGCGCGCCCTCATCATGGCGCACGACTTTGAACACGTTCAACTCGGGGTGGGAGCCGGTACGGCGGGGGTACGCGAACGGCCGGGACCGCACGGAGTGCCCGGCTGCCGGACCGGACACCCGGCGGGCAGCCGTCCCGGGGGGCTCATGTTCCCGAACGGACTACCCGTGGCTGCGTCCCGCTCCCCCCGTGCGAGTGGTTTCGTTCTCCGGAATGGCCTCGGAGACGGTCGGTGGACGGATGATCCGTCCCATGGCCGTGCTGGACGGCCCGGGAAGGACGGTTCGGGACGATGAGCACGACGCGGCGTTCGCTGCTGGGCGCGGCGCTGGGCGCCCCGCTCCTGGGGTGGCTCACCGGGACGGCGGCCGGTGCCGTTGACGGCGGCGCCGACCGCTCCGGAAACCTGGGAACGCTCTCCAACGGCTGGGTCGAGGTGCGCTGGACCCCGGAGGCGCAGGCCCAGCTGGACCGCTTCCACGCGATGGTGGACGTCGTCGCCCCGGCCCGCATGGTGATGGACCGCCACGGCCCGGCCGTCCACCTGCCGATCCGCTCGGCCGTGGGCGACCCGTCCCTCGCGAACCCGCCGAAGGCGCACGGCGACGGGGCACTGGACGGCGGGGTGTCCGTCCGCACCTCCCGGGGCGACTACCGGGTGGTGAACCTGGCCGGCGCGATCAAGGACGGCCTGGGTTCCGGCCGGTGCGAGGTCGGCGGGGCGGAGATGGGGCACCGCTCGGCCTTTCGCTGCGGCCTCACGGAGGGCAAGCTGACCGCCGATCCGGTACCGGCCGGGCACCCGATCAAGGTCCGGCTCACCGGGGTGCCGCTGCGCCCCACCCAGGAGGCGGTGGACGCGTACACCGCGAACTTCGGCACGCACCCCGTGACCGTGGACACGGTGCTGGCGTACGTCACGGCCCAGGGAACGTACACCCCTCCTCCCCCGGCGGCGGCGCAGGAGCAGCACTCGTAGGGGGCTTCCGGGACTGCTGGGACTGCTGGGACCGTTGGGACGGCGCGGACGGCCCCGACGGCTGCGGCTGCGGCTGCGGCTGCCCGGGTTGCTGCGACTGCCGGGACTGGGCGGGCACGCCCCCGCCGAAGCGGCGCTCGCGGGCCGCGTAGGCGCGGACGGCACCGCGCAGCCGGGCCAGGTCGTAGTCGGGCCACGGCGTGGGGTCGAACAGCAGCTCGGCATAGGCGAGTTGCCAGGGCAGGAAGTTGCTGATCCGCTGCTCCCCCGAGGTGCGGATCAGCAGGTCGACGTCCGGGAGGTCCGGAAGGTACAGGTGCCGGGCGAGGTCGGCCGGGCCGATCGCCTCCGGACGGATCCCCCCGGCCACCGCCTCGGCGGCCAGGCCCCGGGCCGCGGCGGCCAGTTCCTCCCGTCCGCCGTAGTCCACGCAGACCGTCAGGGTCAGCGTGCCGTTGTTGGACGTCATGCTCTCCACCAGCGCGATCGCGGAGGCCAGCGACTCGTCCACCCGGTCCCGCCGGCCGCACCACCGGATCCGCACCCCGAGCGCGTGCAGGCCCTCCGCACCGCGGGTGAGGCCGTCGGCCAACGAGTCGAACAGCGCGGTCAGCTCCTCGGGCGGGCGGTCCCAGTTCTCGGTGGAGAACGCGTACAGGCTCAGGTGGCGGATGCCCAGCCGCAGCGCCGCGTTGACCAGGCGCAGGGCGGCCCGCTGCCCCGCCTGGTGGCCGTGCCGGGCGGGCAGTCGGCGGGCCTCGGCCCAGCGGCGGTTGCCGTCCATGATCACGGCGACGTGGGCGGGCGCCCCCTCGGCGAGCGCGGGCCGGGCGCGACGGCAGGGAGTGGCACCGTCGGAGCTCAGCGGAGTGAGGCCCTCGGACAGGACGCGCGAGCGCGCCAGGGTCACTTCGTCGTACTGCAGCTGGGCGCCGAGCAGCAGGGTGTGCAGGAACGGGCGGCAGCCGGGGGCGGCGAGCCAGGTGACGGGCAGGGCCTGCTCCAACAGCCGGTGCAGCTGCGCCTGCTGACCCTCGACCAGCGTGTCCAGGGCGGCCCGGTGGCGTCCCCCGGGATCGGGTCGGCCGAGGTCGGCGACGGTCAGACCGAGCCGGCGCAGCTCCTCCTGCGGCAGGTAGCAGCGGCCGGCCGCGAGGTCGAGCGGGAGGTCCTCCAGGATGTCGGCCAGCTGGCAGGCCTCCCCCAGCGCGGACAGCGCGTCCGCCGCCCGTGGGCCCCGCGCCCCCAGCAGCGGGGCCCACAGCTCGGTGACCGTCCCCGCGACGCCGCGCAGGTGGCGGCGCTGGTCCGCACGGTTCTCGAAGGCCGGTGGGTGGGCCCCGTCGGCCCTGGTGGCGTCCAGGAACTCCTCGACCAGCGCCGGGTCCAGCTCCCACCGACGCACGGTGTCCACGAAGGCCCGACGCAGCGGGTGCTCGCTGCGGCCGGCCGCCAGCTCGGCCAGGGTCTCGGCCCGCCAGCGGGCGAACCGACGCAGCCGCTCGGCGGGGGCGGCCTGGGCCCGGCCGTTGCGGGCACCGGCGTCAGGGGCGCCGGCATCAGGGATGTCGGTGTCACGGGCGCCGGCGTCAGGGGCGCCGGCGTCGTCGGCGATCCGGTCGGACCGGGAGGCGAAGCCGTTGACGGCGTGGAAGTACGGCCGCACCTCGGGCGGCAGTGTGTCGCTGATCGCCCGCAGCGAGGCCTGGTGGCCGGCCACCTCCTGCTCGCAGACCCGGTACGACTCCGCCAGCTCCGGCGGGCCGCCCACGGCCGCCGCCCCGTTCCCCGCCATGCCCGTTCCCCGCCCTCCGCCGACACCGTGCGCGGACTGGTCAACGAGGCGGGGGCGGATCGGTGGCGTTTGCGGGCGCCGTCGGCGCCCCGGACCGCACGGCTGACCGCCTCGGCGGACCGCTTCAGCGGGCGGGCGGGCGAGGCGGTCCGGCCGAGGTTCCGCCCGGGCCCGCCGAGGGCCCGCGCCGCATCCGCCCCGGATCCCGCCCGGGCTCAGCCGAGGTCGGCCGGGGACTCCACCACCACGCCGTACAGGTCGCCGATCGTCGCCAGCGCGGCGCGGTGGACCTGGGCGGCCGTCAGCCCGGTGCCGCCCGACTCCAGCGGGCGAGTGGCGCAGGCGGCGGCCACGACGGTCGGGCGGTTGCCGCGCAGGAAGGCGCCGGCCGTGGTGAAGGCGACGCACATGTGGGTCATGAATCCGGCGACGACGACGTCCCGGTGGCCGGCCGCGTCGAGCAGTTCTCCCAGGTCGGTGCCGACGAAGGCGTCCGGGGCCTGCTTGACCACCACCCGCTCGCCCTCGGCCGGGGCCACGCTCGGGTGGATCCGCCCGATCTCGGCCCGGATGTCGTACGGGGTGCCCTCGCCACCGTCGTTGATCACGTGGATCACGGTCGCGCCGGCCTCCCGGGCCCGGGCGAGCAGGTCGGCGCCGGCGTCCAGCGCCTCCTGCCAGCCCGCCAGTTCCATCACGCCGCGCACATAGGTGTTCTGGTAGTCGATCATGATCAGGGTCGAGTCGCCGAGCACGGCGGGCTTCTCGTCGAGGCCGTTGAGGGTGCGCAGGGTCGTGGTGGGCACGGGGTACCGCCTTCACGGTCGGGAGTCGGGGATCTCGCGGGCCACTGCGGGTGCGGCCGGCCCTGAAAACGCTACGGGCGGCGCTCGGGTGTCGGCAATGTCGGCTAACCTGCAGATTCCGACATCGAGCAGGAACGACGAGGAGGGAAGCGGTGCCCGCACCCGCTGCGCAACGGCTGATCGTCATCGTGCTGTTCGAGGGCGTCGACCTGCTCGACGTGACCGGCCCGCCCGAGGTGTTCTCGCTGGTCCGCCGGGAGACCGGCGACGCGACCGGCTACCGGGTCGTCCTCGCCGCCGAGACGGCGGAGCCGGTCACCACCGCGGCGGGCGTGCGCATCCTGCCCGACCTCACCTTCGACGAGGCCGCCCGGAGCCGGATCGACACCCTGCTGGTGCCGGGCTCGGTCGAGGTGGACGACCACCGCCGGGTCCGCGCGCTCGCCGACCCGGCGGTGGTCGACCGGGTCCGCACGCTGGCCGCCCGCTCGCGCCGGGTGGCCAGCGTCTGCGTCGGCGCGCACCTGCTCGCCGCCGCCGGGCTGCTGGACGGGCGGCGCGCCACCACCCACTGGTCCACGGCCGGCCAGCTCGCCGAGGAGCACCCGGAGGTCGAGGTCGATCCGGACCCGATCTTCATCCGCGAGGGCGAGGTCTGGACGGGTGCGGGCATCAGCGCCTGCCTGGACCTGTCGCTCGCGTTGGTCGCCGAGGACTTCGGCGAGGAGCTGGCCCTGCGGGTCGCCCGCCAGCTCGTCATGTACCTCAAACGCCCCAGCGGCCAGAGCCAGTTCAGCGTCCCGCTGGAGCCCGTCTCGACCACCCGGCGGATCGAGGAGCTGCGCCACCACATCCTGCGCAATCTCGCCGGGCCGCTCACCGTCCCGGACCTCGCGGCCCACGCCCACGTCGGCGAACGGCAGTTGACCCGGATCTTCAAGACCGAGCTGGGCACCACCCCGAGCGCCTACGTCGAGTCCGCCCGGGTCGAACTCGCCCGCCACCGGCTGGAGTCCACCGACGCGACGCTCGACCGCATCGCCACCACCTGCGGCTTCGGCACCGTCGACACCCTGGTGCGCGCCTTCCGCCGCCGCCTCGGCACCACGCCGACCGACTACCGGCAGCGCTTCCGTACGACAGCGACAACGACAGCAACAGCACCGACCGCAGCGACGGCGACGGCCGTCAGGGCAGCCGGACGGTGAACACGGTGCGGCCGGGCCGGCTCGCCACCGCCACCGTGCCGCCGTGCGCCCCGACCACGGCCCGGACGATCGCCAGGCCGAGCCCGGTCGAGCCGGTGGCGCGGGAGCGGGCCCGGTCACCCCGGACGAAGCGCTCGAAGACCCGGTCGACCAGCTCCGGCGCGATCCCCGGGCCGTCGTCCGTGACGCTCAACTCCACCTGGCTGTCCGGCCGTTCGAGGCAGAGCCGGACCTCGCTGCCGGGCGGGGTGTGGGTCCGGGCGTTGGCCAGCAGATTCGCCACCACCTGGCTCAACCGGTGCTCGTCGCCGCGCACCAGCACCGGCTCCTCGGGCAGGGCGAGCCGCCAGCGGTGGTCCGGCCCGGCGGCGCGGGCGTCGGCCACCGCGTCGAGGGCGATCCGGGTCAGGTCCACCTCCTCCTCGGCCAGCGGGCGGCCGGCGTCCAGCCGGGCGAGCAGCAGCAGGTCCTCGACGATCGCCCCCATCCGCAGCGCCTCGGCGTCGATCCGCTCCAGCGAGTGCCGGACCGGCGCCGGGACCGGCCCGGGGTGGCGCAGCGCCAGCTCGGCGTGGCCGCGGACCGCCGCGACCGGAGTGCGCAGCTCGTGGCTGGCGTCGGCGGCGAAGCCCCGCAACCGCTCCTCCACCGCGTGCCGGCGCGCCAGCGCGTCGCCGACATGCCCGAGCATCCGGTTGAGCGCCGCGCCGACCCGGCCGACCTCGGTGCGCGGGTCGTCGTCCGGCACGCGTTCGGCGAGCATCACCTCGCCGCTGGCGAGCGGCAGCGCGCTGACCCGCTCGGCCGTGCCCACCACCCGCCGCAGCGGGCGCAGCGAGAAACCCACCCAGGCGGCCCCGGCCGCGCCCGCCGCGGTGGCGGCGATCGCGAAGACGGTGAGCTCCAGTGTCTCCAGCCGCTCGACGGTGTCCTCGGCCGGGTGCAGCGGTAGGCCGCTGACCAGCACGTCGCCGTCCCGCCCGGCGACCGCGCGGACCCGGTAGTGACCGAGGGCCCGGCCGAGGTCGAGGGTTCGGGCCGGGCCGTCGACGGGCAGGGCGGCCAGCGCGTGCTGCTGCTCGGGGGTGAAGGCGACCCGGTCGTCCTCGTTCCCGGGGTCGTCCACGTCGTCGGCGTCCCCGTCGACCACGCCCGCGGCGGTGACCCGCCCGCCCAGCAGCCGTACGCCGAGGGTGCCGGGGGTCTGGGCCCGGGTGTCGGGGCCTGCGCCGTGGCCGGTGTGCTCCAGGCTCGCGGCGTAGCGGCCGCCGGTCTCGGCGAGCTGCTGGTCCAGGCGGTCGACCAGGAAGTGGCGCAGTGCGGTGGTGGTGGCGAAACCGACGGCGGCACAGGTGGCGACGAGCAGCACCAGCAGGCCGGCGGTCAGCCGGGCGCGCAGGGTTCGGGGCACCAGCCGGGCGACGTGCGACCTCGCGCCGCGGAACCGGCTGCCCCGCGTCATGTCGCGGCCTTGATCAGGTACCCCGCGCCGCGCACCGTGTGGATCATCGGACTGCGGCCCGCGTCCACCTTCTTGCGCAGGTAGCTGATGTACAGCTCCACGATGTGCGCCTGCCCGCCGAAGTCGTACGACCAGACGGCGTCCAGGATCTGCGCCTTGCTGAGCACCTGCCGGGGGTGACGCATCAGGTGGGCGAGCAGCGCGTACTCGGTCGGGCTGAGCTCGACCGTCTCCCCGCCCCGGGTGACCTCGCGGGCCCGGTCGTCCAGCACGAGGTCGCCGAGCACCAGCGCGTGCGGCGGCGGCTGCCCGGCCGCGGCGGCCGGAGCTGCCCGGCGCAGCAGGCCGCGCAGCCGGACCACCACCTCGGCCAGGCTGAACGGTTTGGTCACGTAGTCGTCGCCGCCGGCCGCGATGCCGGCGATCCGTTCCTCGACGGCGTCCCGGGCGGTCAGGAAGAGCACCCGCACCTCGGGCTGCTCGGCGTGGATACGGCGCAGCACCTCCAGGCCGTCGAGGTCGGGCAGCATCACGTCGAGCACCACGGCGTGCGGCCGCCAGGCCGCGGCGGTCTCGACGGCGGCCAGGCCGGTGGTCGCGCCGCGTGCCTGCCAGCCCTCGTAGCGGACGGCTCCGCATACCACCTCGACCAGGTCCGGCTCGTCGTCGACGACCAGGACCCGCCAGTCCGGGCGGTCGGCGGTCTCGTCCATGGGGGCTCCTCGCGTCGGGTGCTGCGCAGTGGTCATCCTGGCCGGTCCCGATGAGAAACCGGTGAGACCCCGGAGAACGGTTCGTGAGCAGACACGCCCACCCTGACCTGCCCTGATCCCCTCACCGGCGGGCCCCGGGACCGGCCCGGTTCAGAGCCCGCTCAGAGCTTGCGGTGCGATCGTTGGCGGCCTCGGCGGCACTCGCCGCCGGGCTCCGAGGAGGATCCGATGACCACTGCCGCCGCCCCGAAGCCGCGGCCCGGGCCCCGGCGGGCACCCGACCGCCCGGGCCACCGGGCGGCGCCGCGTCCGCCGTTCGCCCTCGACCCGCGCGCGGCGCTCGGCCTGATCGCCGCGGGCGTGCTCGGCGTGCTCGCGCTGTGGTGGACGGGCACCCCGGCCGTGGTCGGCACGGACGGCTGGCTGACCGGCGCAGGCCGGATCACCGGGCTGCTGGCCGGCGGTGCCGCGCCGGTGCTGCTCCTGCTGATGGCCCGGCTGCCGCCGGTGGAGCGCGGGATCGGTGCCGACCGGCTGGCACGCTGGCACGCCTTCGGCGGGCGCTGGACGGTGGCCCTGGTCACGGTGCACGTGCTGACGGTCGTCCAGGGCTACGCGCTGACCGACGGACGCGGGCCGATCGGTGAGGGCGTCGAGATCGTCTTCCACTACCCCGAGATGCTCAAGGCCACCCTGGGCACCCTTCTGCTGCTCGGCACCGGCGCCGTCTCCGCCCGGATCGCACGCCGCCGTCTCCCGTACGAGGCCTGGTACTACCTGCACCTGGCGACCTACCTCGCGGTGGCGCTGGCCTTCGCCCACCAGCTGGCGACCGGCGCCGACCTGGGCGGCGGCCCCGGCCGGGCGGCCTGGTACGCGCTCTACTTCGGCACCGCGGCGCTGCTCGGCTGGTACCGGCTGCTGCGCCCGTGGCTGCTCGACCGGCGGCACGGCCTGACCGTCACCGAGGTACGGCCGGAGGGCCCCGGGGTGGTGTCACTGTTCCTGCGCGGGCGGCGGCTGGACGAACTCCGCGCCGAGCCCGGCCAGTTCTTCCGGCTCCAGTTCCAGGCGCCCGGGCTGCGCTGGGCCGCCAACCCGTACTCGCTGTCCGCGCCGCCGCACCCGCACTTCCTGCGCTTCACCGTCAAGGACCTCGGCGGGCACAGCGCCGCGGTGGCCGCCCTGCGCCCGGGAACCCGGGTGCGCGCCGAGGGCCCGTACGGGGCGTTCACCGGGCGGGGGCTGCGGCAGCGCCGGGTGCTGCTGCTCGGCGCCGGGGTGGGGATCACCCCGCTGCGCGCCCTCTTCGAAACCCTGCCGGGCGAGCTGACGCTGATCCAGCGGGCCCGGCGGCCGCAGGACGTGCTGTTCCGGGCGGAGCTGGCCGAGGTCGCCCGGCGGCGCGGCGCGGCGGTGCACGAGTTGCTCGGCCCGCGCGAGCAGGTCGGCGACCTCGGGGCCGCGCTGGCCCGGCTGGTCCCGGACCTCGCCGAGCACGAGGTCTACCTGTGCGGCCCGGACGCCCTGACCGAGGAGGCCGTCCGCGCGCTGCGGGCGGCGGGGGTGCGGCCGGGGCGCATCCACCACGAGAGCTTTTCCTTCTGAAGCCTTTCCTTCCGAAGCTTTTCGTTCTGAGCCCGTTCGGCTCGCCCCCGAGCACCCGAGGAGCGTCCATTCCATGCGCCGAGCCGTCGTCACCAGCGCCGCCACCGCGGCCGGGGTGGTCCTGCTGCTGTCCCTCAAACCGCACGAGGCCGCCGGGCCCGCCCCGGTGATCGGCTCGGGGCCGGGCACCGGCACCGGCCAGGGCACCGCCGCCGACTCCGGCACCGGGTCCGAGGGCTCGGCACCGTCGAACGCCCCGGCGCCCTCCGTCTCCGCACCCGCCTCCGCGTCCGCGTCCGCACCCGCCGCGGGCGCCCCCCGGAAGGTCAGCGGGGACACCGTCAACACCCGCTACGGCCCGGTGCAGGTCCAGATCACCCTGGCCGGCAGCAGGATCACCGCCGTCGACGTGGTCACGTACCCGAGCGCCGAACGGCGCGACCGCGAGATCAACACCTCCGCGCTGCCGGTCCTCAACCAGGAGGCGATAGCCGCGCAGAGCGCCCGGATCGACGTGGTCAGCGGCGCGACGTACACCAGCGACGGCTACGTCCGCTCCCTGCAGAGCGCCCTCGACCGGGCCAAGGGCTGAGGCGCCCGTGCTGCGCCACGCCGAGCCCGTGATGGGCACCGTCTTCTCGGTCACCGTCCGCGACCCCGCCCCCGGGACCCCGGCCGTGCTGGAACGGATCGCGGAGCGGCTGCACCGGATCGACGCGGTGTTCTCGACGTACCGGCCGGACAGCGACATCAGCCGCCTCGACCGGGGCGAACTCGCCCTGGACGACTGCGATCCGGAGGTCCACACCGTGCTGGCCGCCTGCCGGGAGGTGGCCGCCGAGACCGACGGCTACTTCACCGAGCGACCGGGCGGCCGGCTCGACCCCAGCGGCTGGGTCAAGGGCTGGGCGGTCGAGCAGGCGGCCGACCTGCTGCGCTCCTCCGGCTCCCGGCAGTACTGCGTCAGCGGCGGCGGAGACGTGCAGAGCGCCGGCGGACCGTGGCGGATCGGCATCGCCGACCCCCGGCGACCGGGTCTGCTGGCCGCCGTCCTGGCCGGCCACGACCTGGCCGTGGCCACCTCCGGCACCGCCGAGCGCGGCGCGCACATCCTCGACCCGCACACCGGCCGCCCGGCCTGCGCCCTGGCCTCGCTCACCCTGGTCGGCGCCCCGGGCACCGGCATCGCCCGCACCGACGCCTGGGCCACCGCCGCCTTCGCCATGGGCCCGGACCGCGCCCTCGCCTGGGCCGCCCGCCGACCCGGCATCGAGGCCCTGGCCGTGCTGCCGGACGGCTCGAAGCGCTGGACCCCGGGCCTGCCCGGGCACCTCCCGGCGAGCGGGCCGGCGGACTGGCGCACCGCCGTCGGCTGACCGGGCCGGGCCCGGCACACGGGTTCCTCGTGGGCCGCGCTTCCCCGCGCGAAACGGCGCCCACTCCGCGCGGAACTGCGCCCACTCCGCGCGGAACTGCGCCCACTCCGCGCGGAACTGCGCCCACTCCGCGCGGAACGCCCGTCCCGGGGAGGCGAGTTCCGGCCTACGCCCGCTCCTGCTGCGCCGCCCGCCAGGCCTCCCAGGCCACCAGCGGCGCGAGGTACGACCAGCGCCGCGAACCGTCCGGGCAGGTGCCGCCCTCGATCAGCTCGGAGACCGTCCGGCGGGTGAACGGCACCCAGACGGCCATGTCGTGCTCGAAGGTGCTGTGGCAGGCCTCGCGACGGCGGTCGATCTCGGCCGCGTCCAGCCGGGACCGGACGGTGGCCACCAGCGTGTAGCAGGAGGCCGGCTCGCTCCAGCCCAGCCAGGTGATCACGGTCGGCCCGACGTCGTCCGGCAGCAGCCCCAGCTCCTCCTCCAGCGCCCGCCGGACCAGCCCGTAGAAGTCCTCGGCGGCGCCCGGCTCGTCGCGGTACTTCATCGTCTCGTTGATCCCGACCGTCCACTGCGCCGGGAAGGTGTGGACCGCCAGCGAGCGTCGGAGCAGCAGCAGCCGGCCCAGCCGGTCCCGCACCGCGACGCAGGCGCTGACCATCGTGGGCGGCGCGACGGCCACGAAGCTCGTCAGGCCCTGGTCCAGCGCCTCGCGCAGCAGCCGGGCCGCCTCCGGGTCCTCCCGGCCCATCCCGGTGGTGGCCATGCACTCCGCGTAGTCGCTCTCCGCGATGTCCACCTCGCAGACCCGCGCACCACCGTGCTCGCCGTGATCGACCGTCAGCCGCGAGATGTACGCGGTGCGGCCCGCCGCACCGGCCGCCCTCCGGCGCGCCACCTCCTCGGCCCACCCGGCCGCGTCCAGCACGTGCGGGCGCTCGACCCGCCCGCGGTGCGCCGTCACCAGCGTGCTCGGCGCCAGCGGCCGGGTCGCCGACCAGGTGATCAGCGGCGCCAGCCCGTCCGCCCGCACGTCGTGCGCCCGGGCCGCCGCCGTCAGGCTCGCCCGCCGGACCCGCGGCACCGGCACCCGCGAACCGAGCCGTGAGCCGCCGAACTTGGCGAAGTCGTACACCAGATTGGTCACCACCCCGAGCAGCAGGGCCCCACCGATCCCCAGCAGCCACTCCACCCCGGTTCCCCCACTTCCGCGATCGACCCGCCCCATTGTGGAGGTGTCCGGCACGGCGGCGGAAGAGCCGCGCCCCGTGACGGCCTCCGGGCCGGTTCCGGGGCCGGTGTTAGGGTGATCGAACAGTCGGCTCGGACGCTCGGAGGACTGAACCATCGTGCGGGCGCCCAGGATTGCCGCGTCCACGGTCCGGTCGGCCGTCCGGTCGCCCGTCCGCTCCGCCATCCGTTCGGCCACCCGCCGGACGACCCGCGCGGATCTGCGCTCCGCCGCCCGGTCCGCGGTGCGCCGCTCCCCCGCCGCCGCCGGCCACCTCCTGCTCTGCCTCGGCACCGGGGCGGTCGCGCTGGTCGGGCTCTGCCTGCTGCTCGTCGTCCTCGCCCTCTGCCCGGTCGGCCCGGGCCTGCCGCTCCTGCCGCCGGCCCTGCGACTGCTGCGCCGGTTCGCCGAGTTCCACCGCCGGCGGGCCGGCCGGTGGCTGGGCGGCGACCGGCCGCGCACCCCGTACCGCGACCGGGTGTCCCTGCGCGACCCGGCCGTCCGCAAGGACCTGGTGTGGCTGCTCGCCCACGCCACCGCCGGGACGGCCCTGTCGGCCGCCGCCCTCACCCTGTGCAGCCACGCCGTCAACTGGCTGACGGCGCCGGTGTGGTGGCGGCTCCTGCCGGACGAGCGCGGGAGCATCATCCTGCTGACCGTCGACTCCTGGCCGGTGGCCGTCGCGGCGGCGGTCGGCGGGGTCGGCTACGCGGTGGTCGCCCTGGCCGTGCTGGCGCCCGCCGCCGACCTGCACGCCCGGGCCTCCCGCCGGCTGCTGGTCGCCCGGCCCCGCCCGTCGCTGGCCCGGCGCGTCCAGGAACTGACCACCACCCGGTCCGAGGCGCTGGACGCCCATGCCGCCGAACTGCGCCGGATCGAACGGGACCTGCACGACGGCGCCCAGGCCAACCTGGTGGCCGTCTCGCTCCGGCTCGGCATGATCCGCCGCGCGCTGGACCAACGTCCCGAGCAGGCGGCCGCGTTGGTGGACTCCACCCAACTCGTCGCCGAGCAGGCCCTGGAGTCGCTGCGCGCCCTGGTGCGCGGCATCCACCCGCCGCTGCTCGCCGACCGCGGTCTCGCCGAGGCCGTACGGTCACTCGCCGCCCGCTGCGCCGTGCCCACCCGGGTCGAGCCGGACACCGGGGACGGCCGGGGCGAGCCGGACACCGGGGACGGCCGGGGCATCCCCTCCCCGGCCGACCCGCCACCGCGCGCACCGGCCGCCGCCGAGGCCGCGGCCTACTTCGTGGTCTCCGAGGCGCTCGCCAACGTCGCCCGGCACAGCGGAGCCCGCAGCGCCCTGGTCCGGCTGCGGATCACCGCGGTCGCCATCGCCGTCCGGGTCGAGGACGACGGCCGGGGCGGCGCCGTCGAGGGCGCCGGAAGCGGCCTGCCCGGCCTGCGCCGCAGGGTCGCCGCCTTCGACGGCACCACCCGCCTGTCCAGCCCGCCCGGGGGCCCGACCATCCTGGAAGTGGAGATCCCGTGCGGATCCTGATCGCCGAGGACAACGCCCTGCTCCGCGAAGGCCTCGTCCTGCTGCTGCACAGCGAGGGACACGAGGTGTGCGCGACCGTCGAGCACGGCGACGACCTGCTGCCCGCCCTGCTCGACCACCGCCCCGACGTCGCCGTGGTCGACGTCCGGCTGCCGCCGGACTTCCGCGACGAGGGACTGCGCGCCGCCGTCGAGGCCCGCCGCCGACTGCCCGCACTGCCCGTCCTGATCCTCTCCCAGTACGTCGAACGCGCCTACGCCGCCGAGCTGCTCGCCCAGAGCGCCACCGGCGTCGGCTACCTGCTCAAGGACCGGGTCGGCCGCGCCGAGGAGTTCCTCCAGGCGCTGCGGCGGGTCGCCGAGGGCGGCACCGCGATGGACCCGGAGGTCATCTCCCAGCTGATGGCCCACCGCACCGGCCCCGACCCGCTGGCCGCCCTCACCGCGCGCGAACGGGAGGTGCTCGCCCTGATGGCCGAGGGCCACAACAACCCGACCATCGCCCGGCTCCTCTTCCTCGCCGAGAGTTCGGTGAACAAGCACATCGGCAGCATCTTCGGCAAGCTCGGCATGCCCACCCCCGACACCGGACACCGCCGGGTGCGCGCCGTCCTCACCTACCTGCGCGCACTCGCGGACGACTGACCGCCCGCCGTCCCGCGCCCCGTTCGTCGCTCATCGCTCGTCGTTCGTCGTTCGTCGTTCGTCGCTCGTCGCTCGTCGCTCGTCGCTCGTCGCTCATCGGTCGGAGACCGCCAGCCGCAACTGCTCCTCCTCGACGATCAGCGCCGCCAGCGACTGCTCCGACACGTCCACCGCCTCCGGGGTCGACGCTGTCCACGGCCAGCAGCCGGTGCACCCGTACCCGGCGGACCTGCCCCATCCGGTGCGCCCGGGCCACCGCCTGCTCCTCCAGGGTCGGTTTGACCTGCGGCTCGCAGAGGATCACCACCGAGGCGGCCTGGATGTTGAGCCCCACGCCCCCGGCCTGGATCTGGCAGAGCAGCACCGCGTGCCCGGGCGCGGCGGCGAACCCGTCCACCACGTCCTGCCGCCGCACCGAGTCCAGCGAGCCGTCGACCGGCCCGAACGCCCGCTGCTCCAGGGCCGCCTGCACAGCCGCCAGGACGTCCCGGAAGAACGAGAAGACCACCACCTTCAGCCCGCTGTCCGCCGCCTCGCGGACGATCTCCAGCAGCCGGCGCAGCTTCGCCGACTGCGCCGGGTCCGCGTACCCGGCCCGGCGCATCGCCGGGAAGCTGCCCGCCGCGACGGCCGAGCGGTAGGCGGCGAGGTCGGCGGGCGAGAACTCCTCCCACTCGTCCACGTGCACCACCTCGGGCAGTTCGGTCAGCACGTCCCGCTGGTTGCGGCGCAGGTACGCCGGGGCGACCGCCTTATGGACAAGATCAGTCTGGTCCTGGCGGCACGTCAGAAGGGTTCCTGCCCGCTCTGCGGTCAGGCCCTCATCGCTGGGGCGGAATACGAACCGGACAGTCCGCGCGAGTGGATTGAGTGGTTCGACGCCATGAAGAAGAGGCTGCACAAGCACCACTTCACCTACCGGCGAAACGGCGGATCTGATGAGAGCAAGAACCTTCGCCTCGTCCACTCCGAGTGCCATCGCCAGCACCACGCGAGCGATGGCAGACGGGATCAACAGCAGAGCCTGTGAAGCCATTGGGCTTGCTTGAGCCGCGGTGCCTGGAAACAGGCATGCCCGGTTCTGAGGGGGCCGGGCCACGGCAACGTGGCCCGGCTACCCGACAACTTCCGCGCGGTGGCCACGCGGTACGACAAGCGCGGCTACGTCTTCCTTGGCACCGTCACCACGGCAGCAGTTGTCAGCTGGCTGCGAGCTTGATGCCTTCTCACAACGCGAAGGGGCGGTACTCCAGGGCCCGATCGACCACGTCAGCGGCTGTCGGCTCCGGCCGCTCCATCCGCTGGAGGCACAGCTCCGCGAGGGCCGTCGGCCAGTCGCCGGTCAGCGGCGGGCGCATCCGCGACTCCGCGGCGAGGGCCTCGATATGGGCCGCCGCCTCCTCGACGGCCTCCTCGGTCGACCAGTCGGAGATCGGGTCGCGCTCCGGCCGTCAGGGTGCCAGCCACGGACTGGGCGGGCCGCCGAGGACCTCTGCGGCGAGCTCCTCGGCGATCAGCGGGGACATCGACCAAGTCCCGCCGGTGGGGCGGCGTGCGGGACGGGTCGCCCCGCCCGCCGCCCCATCGGACGGGGTGGGTCAGGCGTCCACGCCGTAGTACTGCGCGAGGAAGCCGGTCACGTCGGCCGCGTGCGGGAGCAGCTCCGGCAGTTGGGCGGCGAGGGCGGTGCGGGTGGCCTCGGCGAGTTCGGGCAGGCCGGTGGCGGCGCCCTTCACGTACGGGTCGAGGCGGCGGATGAGCTCGTAGTTGCTCTCCACGTCGAGCCGGCGCATGGCCTTCTCCAGGGGCGGCGCGCCGGCCGGCGGGACGGCGGGCAGCACCCGGCTGACGAAGGTGACGCGGTGCAGCACCCGCCAGCACGGGGGCTTGCGGTCGGACTGGCGGGCCTGGCGCAGGGCCGCCGCGTTGGGGTCGTTGCCGTTGGCGAGCCAGGTGGGGTCGACGACCTTGTGGAAGAAGGTGTCGAAGTGCTCGCTGTCCTCGCCGAGGTAGAAGCTGAGGAAGCGGTAGGCGTCGACCTTGCCGGGCACGTTGACGGGTTGGCCGTCCTGGTCGAAGACGGGCTTGCGCGCCTGGTCGTAGCGCTGGAGGTTGCGGGCGGGGTTGACCTCCACGTTCAGTCCGAAGGAGCGGGTGGCCTCCTTGCCGCGGGCGCGGGTGGCGGTCATCCCGCCGCCGACGGAGGCGTCCAGCTGGGCGCCGATGCCGATGCCGGCGATCTGGAAGGACGTGCCGATCGAGGTGCCGACCGAGCCGGACAGCGAGTAGGAGCCGGAGGTCGTCTCGCTGACCACGTCAGTGGTCTCGGTGGTCTCGGCGAAGAACCCGCCGGCGGCGGTCCACACGTAGGTGTTGACCAGGTCCCGGCGGGAGAAGCCCTGACCGGTGGCGCTGTCGGTGGTCCCCCGCTCCTTGGCCGGGGCGGCGTCGGTGCCGATCGCGCCGCCGAGCACCCGCCCGGCCCGTTGGGCGGTGGGGTCGGGGGCGTGGGTCTCGGTGGAGACGGTGTCGTAGTAGCTGTGCAGGCGCTGCTGGTCGCGCTGGATGCGGCGCTTGATCGCGTAGGCCTCGCGGGGCTTGAAGTAGCTGTACTCGCCACGCTCGCGGGTGCCCTGGTAGTCGGGGTCGGCGACCTTGCCGCGCTCGTCGAATCCGACGGTGCCGTCCAGGGTGCCCTGCTTGGTGTAGCGGGGGTTGATCGGGAACGGGATGACGTTCCAGTCCTTGGGGATGTCGGGGTTGGGCTGGATGCGGTAGGCGACCAGGGCCCCGCTGTGGGCCAGCCGCAGGGCGAAGACGTCGGCGGTCTGGGACTGCACGACGGCGAAGCCGGTGTTGGCCGGGACGTAGCGGCGGCCGGTGGCGGGGTTGAGCAGGCGGCCCGGGTCCTCCCAGTGGCCGGTGAGGGAGACCTTGGTGGTGCGGGCGGTGTTCTCGCCCTGGGAGACGGAGGTCTCCTCCGCCCAGCTGTTGGAGAACTCCAGGTTGCCGCGCACGCTGGCGGAGACGCCGCCCTTGGCGATGGACTTGGCGATGCCGAAGCCGAGCGGGGCGGTGATCATCCAGACGTCGACGTCCACCTCGTTGGACAGGGCGAAGCCGAAGGCGGCGTCGACGCTGCGCTCCTTGGCGGAGGACAGCGAGCGCACCACCTGCTCGGCCTCGGTGAGCTGGACGGAGGAGGCGCCCTCGAAGGTGTCGCTGCCGGGGTCGGTGAGCCCGGCGGTCAGGTTCTCCGAGGGGACCGGCGGGGCGCCTTCCACATAGCCGATGAGCTGCGGGTCGAACTGGATCTGGCTGACCCATTCGCTGACCAGCTCGCCGACCTTGTAGCCGGTGACGAGGTGCCAGCGCCCGTCGCGCAGGTAGCTGTAGGCGCGCTTGAGGACGCCGAACGCCTCGCCGCGGGCGCCGTACTGCATGTCGGCGTACTCGGCCACGGCCGGGGCGGCGGAGACCGTCTCGTGGAAGGGGGTGCGCATCCCGGCCAGCGCCGAGCGGACCTGCGCGGTGTCGGTGGAGACCGGCGCGCTGGACAGGACGGTGCGCGGGCGGGTGGCCTCGGCGCCCAGGCGCAGGTGGTTGCCGCGCAGGCCGTCGTCGCGGACCTGGGCGACGTCCGGCTCGGTGGAGTCCCGGTCGAACGGCCAGTAGGCGACCAGGTCCTCCTTCTCGCCCTTGAGCCGGGTGAACAGGTTGTCGAGCAGCTGCTCGTGGGTGCGGGCGGTGCGCCAGATCCGCACCTCCTCCAGCACGCCGTTCAGCGACTCCGCGGCCTTGCCGCCCTTGATCACCGCGCCCAGGGTCAGCTGGGCGTCGCCGGCGTCGGCGAAGGCCGCGCTGTCGGGGGCGCCGGGGGTGCCCGCCGGGTCGCAGGCCACGGCGACGCCGTTGCGGTAGAGCCGGAAGACGCTGCCGCGCGGGTCGGGGTTGCGGACCCAGCGGGCGCCGCGCAGCCGGGCGGGGTGCGAGCCGGTGGCGTCGGCCGCCGTGCCGCCCGCGTTCTCCTCGAACCGCCAGTGCGCGGTCAGACCCCGGTCGCGGGCGGTGACGGCGGTGCCGAGCCGGGCGGCGTCCCGGGCGGAGCCCCAGATCCGCACCTCGGCGAGCACGCCGGTCAGCCGCTGCACGACGGAGCCGTCGCGGGCCCGGCCCAGTTCCAGCGGCGCGTCGTTGCCGCGCGGGCCGGGGCCCTCGTAGCGGGCCGTGCCGATCTCCCGGCCGTCCAGGTGGAAGCGGATGTCCTGCCATTCGCGGACCGAGACCGACTCGACCAGCTCCACGCTCTGGGTGACCGGCTTGCCGTCGGCCCCGGCCGCGGTGATCTGACGGGTGCCCTTCTGCTCCTGCATCGAGCGACCGCTCTTGCGGACCACCGCGATCCGGTGGAACGTCCCGGCCTTGACGCCCTCGGTGGAGGTGAAGCGCACGGCCCGGCCGTCGGGCTCCTCGAAGGCGAACTCCAGCCGGCCGTCCGGCAGCACCGCCAGCCGGTACGGCACGCTGCCGCCCGCGCCGTCGGCGGTGCGGCCCTTGGAGAGCAGGCCCTGGGTCTCGCCGAGCCGGTCGAGGCGGGCGAAGACCTCCAGCGTCAGGTCGTCGGCGATGTCGAGGGCGTCGTCGTCGGCGACCTCCAGGTAGGCCTCGCCGTCCAACCGGACGGCCCAGGACTGCTGGTAGGCGGCGGCGAAGTGGCTCCACTCGCTCAGCGGGAAGGTCTCCCGGCTGACCACCCGGCGGTCGCCGACGGTGGCGACCGCCCGGTAGCGGCCGCCCTCGATCGGCGACAGCGCGGACACCGGGCCCGGCTTGCCGCGCAGTTCGGCGTGCCGCTTGTTGGCGGAGCGGTCGGTCAGCACGGGCTGCGCACCGGCGGCCGGGGCGGAGTAGACCCAGTAGCCGAGCAGTCCGGCCTCGCCGCCGGTGAGCCGGCGCTTCATCGTGGCGCGCACGTCGTCGCCGCCGCGCGCGCTGGACCAGAGCCGGACCTCGTCGATCTGGGCGGAGGCGAACCCGGCGGGCAGGAAGGGCACCTGCGCCAGGGAGAACCTGCCCTGGCCCCGGTAGGGGGCGCTCGCGGTGCGGCGGGCGATCTCCTGCCCGTCCCGGTAGATCACCTGCTGGCTGGTGCCGCGCTCGAAGACGCAGGCCCAGTGGTGCCACTGGGTGTCGCCGAAACGCTGGGTGGTGTCCAGGTCGTCGCCGTAGAAGGCGAAGGTGAACTTGCCGTTCGAGCGGAAGCCGATGTGCAGGCTCTCACCGGCACGGCCCTGGTCGCCACTGTGCCCGAGGACGAAGTGGTCGCGCTCGTCGACGGCGGTGCGGCGGGCCCAGAACTCGACGGTGAAGTCGCCGTCCCCGAAGCCGAACGCACCGGGCACCACGGCGGCCGCGCTCACCCCGTCGTAGGCCAGCGCCGAGGCGGCGGGGCCGCCGAGCAGCCCCAGGCCGTACGGGCTGTCGCCGGCGTTGGCGTGCACCAGCCGCACCGGGCCCTCGACCCGCTCGGGGTTGACCCAGGCCTCCACGGTGAGGTCGCCGGGGGTGGCGGCCCGCGGCAACTGCTCGGCGGGCAGCGCCAGGAAGCGCCCCTGCCCGTCGAAGGCGTAGGCGCGGCCGGGCATGTCGGCGCGCCAGCGGCCGCCGTGGCCGCGCAGCAGGCCGTCCGCGGTGCCGGACGGGATCTCGGCGAGGCCGCCGGGGTCGACGGTGACCAGCCGGGAACCGGCCGAGAGCGCCACACCGGGCTCGGAGGCGGTGGCCCAGCGCTGGTCGTAGCGCACCCGCTGCACGCTCATGCCCGGCTTCAGCACCGTCGGGTCCGCTCCCGCGCCCAGCTTCAGCGACTTGCTGCCGGCGGGGTGGTCGCCCTCGAAGCGGAAGCCGTGGCCGCCGACGGTGACGAAACCGGGGCCGGCGAGCCGGGCGAGGGTGCCCTCGGTGAACTCCACCACGCCGCCGTCGATCCGCAGCACGGTGCCGATCGGCACCGGCTGCTCGGCCGCACCGTTGACCACGGCGGCGAAGTCCTCGGCCCGGCCTGGCAGGTGGGACCACTGCTCGCTCTGCCCGTCCCGGCGGATGGTCAGCTTGACCTGGGCCGGGTTGTCCCCGGCCTCGACGGTGATCTCCACCGCCGCCAGGTCGGTGGCGGCGTCACGGGCGGTGAAGACGGCCGCCTTGCCGCCGGATGTCAGCCGCCGGGAGGAGCGCAGCACCTGGGTGTCGTAGTAGCCGGCGAAGAACTGGCCGTTGGCGCCCCGGAAGTAGAGCACCAGGCTGCCGGTGGCGCTGTCCAGCAGGAACGGCCGGTCGGCGCCCCGGGCGAAGGCGAGCAGCGCGCCGGAGCTGCCCAGCCCGGTGCGGTCCACCGAGAGCTGGGGCACGGGCAGCGCGATGTCGTCCGAGCCGCGCACCCCGCCGGTGAGCCGGCCCAGCTCCTCGCGCTTGGCGGCCAGCAGGGCCTGCCGGGCCGGCAGGTCGCGGCGGTAGCGGGCGAGCGCGTCCTGCTTGGTGGAGAGCGTCAGCAGCTGGTTGTCGATGTCCAGGATCTGCTGGTTCCGCTGGGCGGCGCTCGCGCCCGGCTTGCCGGAGGCGCCGTCCTTCTCCAGGACGACGATGCCCTCACCGGAGGCGTTGACCGTCCCGTAGTCGAACTGCACGATGCGGTCGCCCTGGCTGTCCCGGGCGCAGACCACCTTGCCGCTGCGGCGGACCACCAAGCCGTAGCCGTTCCAGCTGTCCAGCGCGAAGTGGGTGGCGTCGTTGTCGGCCTCGCGGCGGTACTGGATCAGCGGGGTGTCATTGTCGGTCTTCCCGCCGGAGAGGTTCATGTCCAGGCCGGAGCCGACGTTGCGCAGGAAATAGCAGGCGATGCCGTTGAGGCTGGTGCCGGTGGGCTCGAAGGTCCACAGCGCGGTGGCGGCCGCCCGGTTGGCGGTGCGCACCAGCGGGGCCGCCGCGTCCTTGCGGTCGCCCTCCACCGCGAGGTACTGGTCCCGGCCGTCCTTGGGCAGCTTGAACCGCAGCCGGTAGCGCCAGGCGGTGACGTCGTCCTCCTGGCCGGCCCGCAGTTCGGCGCGCCGGCGCGCCAGCTCCGGGATTCCGGCGGTCTCCTGCTGGAGGCGGGCGATCTCCGCCTCGGAGTCGGTCACGTCCCGGGCCAGCCGGGCCACCTCGGCGTCCAGTGCGCCGACCGCGTCCACGGTGCCGCTGGACTCGGGGGCGGCGAGCACCGGCAGGGCCAGCCGGTCCGGGACCTCGGCCAGCCGGCCGTCCCCTCCGACGCCCAGGTCGAGGGTCGCGACGTAGGCGTCGTCGGTGGCCTTGCCGCTCACCGGGTCGGGCCCGCCGGTGGCGCAGGCGAGCAGCACCCGGGCCTGGCGCTTGACGGGCTTGGCCGCGCCGTCGTACCCGGCCGGTGCGGCCTCCTGCTGGTGGTGCAGGACGGCCGAGAGGCCGGAGACGACCTTGCGCCCGGTGAACGCGAAACTGTCGCGGCGCACCCCCGGGTTGTCGCCGATCGGCGCCTCGGAGGTGATCCAGGCCGGCCCGCCGCGCAGGACGGCGTTGCGGGCGTTGTCCGTCTGGTCGTACAGCGTGTCGCCGGAGCCCTCGTCGAAGCGGTAGTAGACGGCCAGCCCGGGCTCGTTGCCGACCAGACGGCGACCGCCGTCGGCGGCGATCTCCTCGCCGCTGCGGGGGCGGCTCCAGATCCGGACCTCGTCCAGTTCGGCGCGGCCGAACGAACCGAGGGCGCGCCCCAGGGTCAGCGGGCCGAGTCCGCCGTACGGCATGTCGGTGGTGCGGCGGCCGAGTTCGACACCGTCGCGGTAGACGATCTGCTCACGGGTGGCGCGGACGAAGACACAGGCCCAGTGGTGCCAGTCGGTGTCGGTGGTGCGCTGGCCGATGTTCAGGTCGTCGGCGTAGAAGGCGAAGGCGAAGGTGTCGTCCGAGCGGAAGCCGATGTGCAGGCTGCGCAGCCGGGCGCCGGCCGCCGCGCCGTGCCCGATCAGGAAGTCCTCCCGGCCGCCGGTCGCGGTGCGCCGGGCCCAGAACTCCACCGTGAAGTCCTGATCGGCGAGTTGGAGGGCGTTGGCGGGCAGCTCGGCCACGTCGTCGACACCGTCGAAGCGCAGCGCCGTCTCGGCGTGGCCGCTCTCGCTCACCGCCGGGACCAGCGGTCGGCCGGTGAACGGGCAGGTGCCGGGGGCGGCTTCGTAGACGGCCTCGCGGTAGCGCTCGTCGGGACTGGTCCAGGCCTGCGAGCCCTGGGTGTTGAACAGGCCGTCGCGGCTGCGCTCGACGCTGAAGCCGTCGATCCGGGCGGTGGCGTCGTTGTGCGCGAAGATCTGCCAGCGCTCCCGGCCGTGCACGGCGGTGGGCACCAGCAGGGCGGTGAACCGGCCGCGGGAGAGGTTGCGGACGAAATCCAGCTCCTGGGTCGGCTCGATGAACGCCCGGCCCTCCATGTCCCGGGTGCCGAGGCTGTCCTTCGCGGAGTCCGGGCGGCCCTTGTGCCGGCTGCGCCGGTAGCGGACCTCCAGCACCGGCTTCAACTCACCGCCGACCAGCACGAACCGGTCGCAGAGCAGGGTGGCGTCGACCACCGCGACCTTGCCCGCGCCGCCCCGGCTGAGGTAGTCGGTGCGCGCCGCGTCGCCCGAGGAGCCGGTGCCGTCGGCGAGCCGGAAGACCGCGTCCGCGTCGTCGGCCCGGACCGACTGCCGCAGCACGTACACATGGGTGCCGTCGGAGACCACCTGGAAGGGGGCGGCCGCGCCGAGCCGGGCCGTACTGGACAGGAACGGGTCCAACTCGTCCTCGCCGAGCCGTTCCGCCGGATCCGCCTCGACCCGCCCGCCGCGCTTCACCGCGGGCATCCGCACCGCGCCGGCCACCGCGTAACCCACCCGGGCCAGCTCGGCCGGGAAGCGCAGCGGCAGCGGGTTCTCCGACCAGTACGCCGCGTCCGCCTCCCCGCGCGCCTCGTCGTGCTGCGACAGGTCCAGGACCGTGTAGACGATGCGCCGCTGGTCGTCCATCGCGAACGCGACCGTGCTGCCCTGGTGCCGCACGGTCGTGGTGTGCACGTAGGCGCGGTCGCTGTAGACCTTCACCAGGTGCTGAATCTCCGTCAAACCTGCCACCTCGTAGGCGGGTGCCTGCCGGAAACCGACGAGCACGATCGACACGAAACGTGTCCACGCTTTCACTTGACGTAATCAGCGGACAAGGTGCTTCCCAGCCAGCGCGAGGCCGAAACTCGCCCACCCACGGACACCGGCCGTTCTGCGGGCCACGACGCCTCGGCTCGCGGCGGACGGTCACCCCTCGACCCCCGTCGCGGTGGCAGCAGTTCCCGGTCCGGGCGCCTGCGGCGTGCTGATGCGCGCGCACGATGGTGGAGTCCACCGAGACGTCCCAGTCGATCTCGCCCGCCGCGTCGGCCGCAGCCCGGACCTGCTGCAGTAACCGCTCCCAGGTGCCGTCCGACGACCGCAACCGATGGCGCTCATAGACCGTCTTCCACGGACCGAACCGCTCCGGCAGGTCACGCCACTGCACCCCGGTCCGCACCCGGTGCACAATCCCGTCGATCACCTGCCGATGATCACGCCACCGCCCGTACCTGCCGTTGCTCACCGGCAAGAACGGCCGCAGCCGTTCCCACTCGGCATCCGACAGATCACCACGTTCTCCCCGCCCCACCCGGAACAACGAGCAGATCAAGCGACAGTCACATGATCCGCCGGACGGCTCCTAGGCGCGGATGCGGCGGAAGACGGTGAGCAGCAGGAGCAGGGTGAGCGCCAGGAGGATGCCGGCCTCGACGAGTTGGATGGGGACGAGGTGGTCGGCCGGGTGGAAGCGGGCCCAGGAGGCGATGGCCTCGTCGCAGCCGGGGGCGCGGGCGGAGAAGAGGCAGGAGTCGGTGCTGGCGTGGGTGCCGTCGGGCAGGACGATGCCACGGCCGAGGAGCCAGGCGTTGGTGGGTTGGGGGGTGCCCACGGCGGCGATCTGTTCCACGGCCGGGTAGAAGTGGGGGCGGGCCCAGAGGACGAGGCCGTGGGCGGCGGCGACGAGGGCGCCGGTGAGGAACATCGCGGGCAGGGTGCGGCGGACGAGTTGGCCGACCAGGACGCCGAGGGTCAGGGCGAACAGGGACCAGGCGATCGGGGCGAGGCCGAGGACCGGGTAGGTGAAGAACTGGAACGGCGGGTCGAAGGCGGCCGGGCCGTGCACGATGTCCGTCCACCACACCCAGGTCATCAGGGAGGCGAGCACGCCGGCGGCGGCCAGGACGGCGAGGCCGGGAACGGCGAGGCGGACGGCCAGCCAGCGGACCGGGCTGACGGACTGGGCCCGGATCAGGCGGATGGTGCCGCGCTCGTACTCCTGGGCCAGCAGCGGGGCGCCGACGAACATGCCGGTCAGCAGCGGGACCGCGGTGACGGCGGGCTGGAGGACCTGGAGGTACCAGAAGTTCGGGCGGTCGATCGGCTCCAGGCGGTTCCAGCACTCGCGCCGGTCCCAGGTCTCGGGGTAGTAGCAGTCGGTCCGGTGCAGCTCGCTCACGATCCGGCTGCTGGCGACGTGGATCCACAGGAGGTCGGCCACCGCCAGGACCAGCAGGATGCCCAGGGTCCAGAGGAGGAGCCGGTTCTGGCGCAGCACCAGCCAGAGGATTCCGCGCAGGGCGGGCTTGGTGGAGGCCGTGGGAGCGGTGGTGCGGTCGGGCAGGACGGTCGTGCTCATGCGGCCACCTCGTTCGGTTCCTTGCGGTCGGCCGGTTCGGCGGGTCCGCGGAGGTAGCCGAGCAGCAGGTCCTCCAGGCTCGGACGCTCGCTCTCCCACTCGCCGTCCACCGGCTCGTCGGTGCGGACCAGGGCGATGGCCCGACGGCCGCTGACGCGCTGCTCGACCACCGACTCGGCGTCCAGGGAGGACTCCTGGGCGGCCGGGCCGGTGAGCAGCCGGTGCCCGTCGAGGATCTCCTCCAGGTCGCCGGCCAGCCGGACGCGTCCGCGCTGGACGAGGAGCAGGTGGTCGATGACGCCGTCCAGCTCGGGGAGGATGTGCGAGGACAGCACGATGCTGGTGCCGCGCTCGGCGGCGGACGACATCAGGGCGCCCATCAGCTGGTGCCGGGCGAGCGGGTCGAGGTCGGCCATCGGCTCGTCGAGCAGCAGCAGATCGGGGAGCTTGCCGAGGGCGAGGGCGAGGCAGACCCGGGTGCGCTGGCCGCCGGAGAGCGAGCCGATCCGCGCGTTGGGGTTCAACTCGCCCTGGTCGACGATCTGTTGGGCCCCGTCCTCGTCCCATACCGGGTTGAGCTCGCGGCCCATCCGCAGCGTCTCGGCGACGGTGAGGCCCGGGTAGAGCGGCTTGTCCTGCGGCACGTAGGCGATCCGGGCGCGCAGCCCGGGATCACCGGCGGTGGCGCCCAGCACCCGCAGTCCGCCCTCGGTGGGCGCGAGTTGGCCGGCGGCGAGGGAGAGCAGGGTGCTCTTGCCCGCGCCGTTGGGGCCCACCACTCCGCAGATCCGCCCGGCCGGGACGGTGAGGTCGCAGCCCCGCAGGGCCCAGCCGCCTCGGTACCTCCTGCCGAGGCCTTCGGCCTCCAGGGCCGGCGCCGACGCGGGCGCCGTGGTCGTCGGGTCGTCCACCCGGTCCCCCCACTGTTCTCTGTTCGGTGTTGCCGAGGGGTCCTCAGACCCCGGTGTCGGAGCCGGAGGCCTTGTTGTCGGAGCCGGAGGCCCCGGCGTCGGAGCCGGAGACCCCGGTGTCGAGGCGCTGCTCCAGGACGGAGGCCATCAGCGCGGCGATGTCCTCGCGCTCCAGGCCGGCCCCCCGGGCCCGGTCCACCCACCCGACCAGGTCCGCGCGCAGCGGCCCGTCCGCGGCCGCCTCCGGCCGGGCGAGCGAGCGCCGGACGAAGGTGCCGAGACCCGGGCGGGGTTCGACCAGCCCTTCGCGTTCGAGTTCGCGATAGGCCTTCAGCACGGTGTTCGGGTTGATCGCGGTCAGTTCGACCACCTCACGGGCGGTCGGCAGTTTGTCTCCGGGCTGGAGCAGTCCGAGTCGCAGGGCCTGCTTGGTCTGCTGCACGATCTGCTGGTACGTGGAGACGCCGCTGCGCCGCTCAATGCGGTACTCGATCACCGGCGTTTCGGCCTTTCACTAGTTCAATAGCGGAATAGTGGCCCACGGCGGCACGCGGGTCAAGCCGGACCCCCGGAGGGTGTCCTGGCGGAGGTCCTTCAGGGACGTTGCAGCAGGAGCAGGCCGTCCTGCTCGACCAGCGGACGGTAGCCGCGTTCCCGGTAGAGGGTCAGCATCCGGGCGGTGTCGGCGGTGGCGCACGGGGCCTGCACGCTCGGGTCGCGCAGGTCGACGGCCACCCACTGCGGTCCGGGGCCCACCGGCGCCCGGCAGACCAGGGTGACCTCGGCCCGGTCGGTGAGCTGCGCCGCCAGCCGGTTGGAGGCGGCCACGGCGGCGCCGTCGGGTATCCGGTGGAGCATCGCCCGGGTCTCGGTGAGCCGGGGCGAGGTGCGCCAGGCCTCGGGCATCACCACCTCGTGCAGCGGGTAGAGCGGCAGCGTCACGGCGGTCACCAGGGCGCTGACGGCGAGCGCGCGGCGGACGCGGCGGGTGTCGCAACGCCGCAGGACGTCGACCAGGGCCGCCAGCGCGATCGGCATCAGCACCGCACTGTAGTGGTAACTGACGCCCCAGTAGTGCGGGTTGGCCGAGAGCAGCCGCCAGGCGAGGGTGGGCACGCAGAGCAGGAGGAGCGGCGAACGCACACCGGCGAAGCCGGCGGTGGCGGCGAGCAGGAACAGCAGCAGCCACTTGACCGGCGGCCAACCGAGCCGCAGCGGCAGCGCCCGGAGCGAGGCCTGCCCGCCCTGCCCGCCGCCGTCCAGTTGCTGCCAGTAGTCGAAGCCCCCGTTCGGGTTGAAGGCCGGCAGCACGACGAGCACGGTGAGCACGGTCGCGGCGAGGCCGACGACGGCGAGGGCGAGCCCGGGCAGCGGGCTGCGGCGCCGCTCCCGCCGGGCCTGCCAGGCGATCAGGACGCCGACGGCGGCCACCGTCAGCCCCAGGTCCTCCTTGACCAGCAGCAGCGGCAGCGACCAGAGCGCGGCGGCGAGCGGGCGGCGCCGGCCGAGTGCGGTGGCGGCGAAGGCGAGCAGCGGGACGGCGAAGGCGATCTCGTGGAAGTCGTCGGCCACCGCCCGGACGATCCCCCAGGACGCCCCGGTGGCGCAGCCGACGACCAGCGCCGCCCTCGCCCCGGCCACCTCGTGGGCCCAGCGGGTCAGCGGGACGACGGCCAGCGCCATCAGCAGCGCCTGGGCGGCGACGAGGGTGAGCGGGCTCGGGAAGGCCCGGTAGGCGGGGGCGAGGACGGCGATCAGCGGGTGGAAGTGGTCCCCGAGCAGGTGGTAGCCGGGCCCCTTGAGCGGCACGATCGGCGCCTGCCCGTGGGCGTACGCCCGGACGGCCTGCTCGAAGATGCCCAGGTCGTAGGCCTTGGTGAGGCCGCGCCGGTGCCGGTTGACGGCGACGCAGATGTAGAGCGCGGCGAACCCGGCCGCCAGGCCCCAGGCGAGCGCGGCGGGGCGGCGGGTGAGCAGGGCCAGCAGGGTCGTGAACCGGGCGGAGGGCGCGGAGGGCGCGGCCGAGGTGGTCGCGGCCGAGGTGGTCGGGGCCGAGGTGGTCGCGGCCGAAGGGGAGGAAGGGGTGGAAGCAGCGGAGGGAACGGGGGACGCGGAGGCTGCGGACAGCAGGGCTCGCGGCGGGGAGACGGAAGCGGGCATCGGCAAAGTACCCTTTCACTATTTGATTAGTGGAAGGGTGGTGGAAGCCGGACCCGCCGTCAAACCCGGCCAGCCGACGCCGACCGGGCCTTCGGGCTGCCCTCCGAACCCCCGATCCGGCTCACTCCGCCCACTCGGAGCCCCTGACCACCTCCACGAAGTCGCCGCGCTCGAAGCCCGGCACGAAGTGGGCGAGCACATCCGCCTTGACGTTGCCGAAGGTCGTTTCCGGGCGACCTTCGACACCCTCGGTGAACGCGGCCAGGATGCGGTTCTTGAAGTCGGGCCGCGGATGCGCCGCGACCACAGCGGCCCGCTGCCCGGCGGAGATCGCGTGGTAGCCGACCCCCAGCACGTCCAGCTCCACGCCCCGGGTGACCAGGGCGATATCCGGCGCCGCGATGGCCGCCACCACCGCCGTCAGCACCCGCCACCTGACCCGGCTCTTCCAGGCCGAGCTGCACACCACGCCGGCCCGCTGGGTCGAGCGGGTCCGCCTCGACCGCGCCCGACAGCTGCTCCTCGACGGCCACAGCATCACCGCCGCCGCCCGGCTCAGCGGCCTGGGCAGCGACGAGACCCTGCGCCGCGCCTTCGCCCGCCGGCTGGGCACCACGCCCACCGAGTACCGCAACCGCTTCACCACGACCAGCGGCCCAACTGAGCACCCGAGCACCTGCCCACCCGAGCACCTGCCCACCCGAGCACCCGAGCACCCGAGCACCCGAGCACCCGAGCACCCGACAGACTCCCCGCGACGAACGCTTGACCTTGACGCTACGTCAGGGTTGGAGGCTTGCCGCATGACGAACGAGAGCACTTCCACCGCCCCGCTCCACCCCCCGGTCGGCGGTTTCCAGGAGGTCGACGGCCGCCGCCTCTACCTGCACCGCCAGGGAACGGGCGGCCCCGCCGTCGTCCTCCTGCCCGGCGCCAGCGCCATCGGCCTGGACTACTTCGGTGTCCAGCAGGGGGTCGCGCAGTTCACGACCGCCGTGGTGTACGACCGCGGCGGCACCGGCTTCAGCGACGAGGCCGCGCTGCCCCGCACCGCCGCCGAGGTCGCGGCCGAACTGCGCGAACTGCTGTGCGCCCAGGGCGTTCCCGGCCCGTACGTCCTGGTCGCGCACTCGCTCGGCGGCGCGTACGCCCACGGGTTCGCCCAGCAGTACCCGCAGGACGTGGCCGGACTGGTCTGGCTGGACGCCTTCCACCGGGACTGGGACGACTACATGCCCGCCGAGGCGAGCCTGGCCGCCACCCAACAACTGTCGCCCACCGAGGAGCAGCTGCGGCAGGCGCTCCCCGCCATCCGGCAGCTGTGCGAGGACCTGCTCGTGGACTACCCGGCGGACGTCCGCGACGCGGTGACCGAGTACCACGTGAGCGAGCGCTGGATCCACGCCGGCATCGCCGAACGCGCCTCGATGCCCGAGCTGGCCGTCGAACTGCGGGCCGGGGCGGACCTCCCCGACGTCCCGCTGATCGCGCTCACCCCGCTGGGCGTCGACCCCGGCCAGCAGGCGCTGATGTCGGAGGAGCTCCTCCAGGCGATGCACGACGGCAAGACGCGGCTGTACGCGGACATGGTGGCCAGGGTCTCCAACGGCGAGCAGCGCCTCCTCGCCGACACCGGCCACAGCCAGTTCGTCTTCGAGCGGACCGATGTCGTGGTCCAGGCGATCCGCGATGTCGTGGACCGGGCGGGCCGCGCCTAGACTTCGGCCACGGCCACGGCCACGGCCACAGCCACAGCCACAGCCACAAATCCTCAACGGAACCGGAGCCGGACGGTGCTGACGATCGGTCAACTCGCCGCGACCGCGGGCGTGACCGTGCGCACCGTCCGCCACTACCACCAGGTCGGGCTGCTGCCCGAGCCCGAGCGCGACCGCTCCGGCTACCGCCGGTACAGCGCCCAGGCCGCGGTGGACCTCATCCGGATCAGGACGCTCGCCGACGCCGGGGTGCCGCTGGCCCGGATCGACGCGCTGCTGCACGCGCAGCCGGAGGAGTTCGCCGCCGCCATCACCGACCTCGACGCCGAACTGCGGCACCGGATCGACCAACTCGCCGAGCACCGCCGCCGGATCGCCGACCTGGCGAGCGGCGAGCGGCTCGCACTGCCGCCCGAGGTGGTCGCCATCCTGGACCGGATGCGCGCGCTCGGGGTCAGCGAGCGGTCGGTGCTGCTCGAACGGGACACCTGGATCCTGCACCAGGCCCTGGACCCGGAGGCCATGCGCCGGGGCATCCGGGAGAAGAACGCCAGCTTCGACGACGCCGAGACGATGCGGCTGTTCCTGCTCTGCGACCAGTCGCTCGACTGGGAACCGGACGACCCCCGTGTAGACCGGCTGATCGACGACCTGGACGCCTGGGAGGCCGCCCACGGACGGGACAGCAGCCGGCCCGGCAAGCAGGCGGTGATCTTCTCCCGGCTCGCCGAGGCCTCGCCGACCTGGCAGCGCATCCTCGGCGTGCTCGCCCACCGCGCCAAGCAGCGCCGCCTCGCCGAAGAGCGCCGCCTCGCCGAAGGCCACAGTCCTGCCGAAGGCCACCATCTCGCCGAGGAAGGACGGGCCGCCGAAGAACCCCCCGCCGCCGAGGAAGGCCGGGCCGCGGACCCGGCACGGAAGCGTTGACGTCGGATTCACGCCAGCCCAACCCCCGTTCGTACTGCTGGACTTCGGGTCACGAACCCACCACCCAGCGACGGGACCTCCGGCATGCCGACCGGCACCACTCTCCCTCCAGCCCCGACCACCCCGGGCGCGACCGCCCCGGGCCCGCGCCCCCGGGACGGCGGCACCCTCGCCGTCCTCGCCGTGACGACCGGCGTGTTCTCCATCGTCACCACCGAGATCCTCCCGATCGGCCTGCTGACCCCGATCGGCGCCACCTTCCGGATCTCCGACGGCACGGCCGGGCTGATGATGACCCTGCCGGGCATCGTCGCCGCGGTGGCCGCGCCCCTGGTGACCGTCATGACCCGGCGCGCGGACCGGCGGACCATGCTCTGCGCGCTGCTGCTGGTGCTGACCCTGGCGGACCTGCTCAACGCCTTCGCCCCCGCCTACTGGGCGGTACTGGCCGCCCGGATCGTCCTCGGCCTGGTCATCGGGGCGTTCTGGTCGATCGGTTCCGGGCTCGCCCCGCGCCTCGTCCCGGAGGACCGGCGGGCCCGGGCCAACACGGTGATCTTCTCCGCCGTCCCGCTCGGCTCGGTGCTCGGCGTCCCGGCGGGGGTGTTCCTCGCCTCCCTGGCCGGCTGGCGGACGGCCTTCCTCGCGATGGCCGCGCTGACCCTGCTCGCCCTGGCCGCCCTCCTGCGGTCGCTGCCACCGCTGCCCCCGCTCACCGTCACCGGGCTGGGAGTGCTGCGCGGTCTGCTGGCCGGCCGGGGCACCCGGACCGGCGTCCTGGTGACCTTCCTGATCGTGCCGGCCCACTTCGGCAGCTACACCTACGTCACCCCGTTCCTCGCCGGCACCACCCACGCCGGCCCCGGCCTGATCACCGCCCTGCTACTCCTCTACGGCGCCGCCGGACTGCTCGGCAACGTCCTGGCCGGGGGCCGGGCGGCCGGGGCACTGCGTCCGGTGTTCGGCACGGCGGCCGTCCTGCTCGCCGCCGCGGCGCTGCTGCTGCCGCTGCTGGGCACCGGTGGTCCGGGCGCCGCCGTCCTGCTGGCGCTCTGGGGCACGGCCTACGGGGCCGTCCCGGTCTGCGCGCTCAGCTGGTTCCTCGCCGCGGCCCCGCACGCCCCGGAGGGTGCCGGCGTGGTCTTCACCTCGGCGTTCCAGGCCGCCTTCTCGATCGGCGCGCTGGCCGGCGGCCTGGCGGTGGACCACTCCTCGCCCGGCACGGTCATGCTGCTCGGCGGGACGGTCGCCCTGCTCGCCGCGGCCGCCGTGTGGCGGTACGGCCACCGGGTCCGTCCCGAACCGACGCCGTGAGACGGCCGACGCGGTGACACACACCCCCGGCCGGGCCCTGGCCGTCCGCTCCGTCCGCGGTGAGAATGCCGGGGTGCCGTCAGCCCGTCCGTCCGTACGACGGAGCCGCGGACGGCACCGCCGGCCGGGACGGTCCCGGGCGGCCGAGGGCGAGAGGACGGCCGACGGATGGACAGCCAGCGGATGGATCCGGCGTTCCAGGGGCGGTTCGGCGACTACCAGAACGAGATCTATCTGCGCGGGCTCGGCGGCGTGCTGCCGACGATGCCGATGGCCTTCGCCGACCTGGAGGCGCGGGCGAGCACGGCGCTGGCGCCCTCCGTGCTCTCCTACGTGGCGGGCGGGGCGGGCGACGAGTCCACCCAGCGGGCGAACGTCGCCGCCTTCGGCCGGTGGGGCCTGGTGCCGCGGATGATGGTCGGCGCGCGCACACGGGACCTCTCGGTGGACCTGTTCGGGATGCGGCTGCCGACCCCGCTGTTCATGGCTCCGATCGGGGTGATCGGCCTGTGCGCCCAGGACGGTCACGGGGACCTGGCCACCGCCCGGGCCGCCGCCCGGACCGGTGTGCCGATGGTCGCCTCCACGCTGACGGTCGACCCGCTGGAGCGGGTGGCCGCCGAGTTCGGCGACACTCCCGGCTTCTTCCAGCTCTACACCCCCACCGACCGGGCGCTCGCCGAGAGCCTGGTGCACCGGGCGCAGGCCGCCGGCTACCGGGGCATCGTCGTCACCCTGGACACCTGGGTCACCGGCTGGCGCCCGCGTGACCTGGCGACCGCCAACTTCCCCCAGCTGCGCGGCCACTGCCTGGCCAACTACACCTCCGACCCGGTGTTCCGCGCCCGCCTCGCCAAGGCCCCGGAGGAGGACCCGCAGGCGACCGTCCTGGAGTGGGCCGGCGTCTTCGGTAACCCGCTGACCTGGGACGACCTGCCCTGGCTGCGCTCGCTCACCGACCTGCCGATCCTCCTCAAGGGCATCTGCCACCCCGAGGACGTCCGCCGCGCCAGGGACGGCGGCGTCGACGGCATCTACTGCTCCAACCACGGCGGCCGCCAGGCCAACGGCGGACTCGCCGCCCTCGACGCCCTCCCCGGCGTCGTCGAAGCCGCCGAGGGCCTGCCCGTCCTCTTCGACTCAGGCGTCCGCTCGGGCACCGACGTCGTCAAGGCCCTCGCCCTCGGCGCCACCGCCGTCGGCGTCGGCCGCCCGTACGCCTACGGCCTGGCCCTGGAGGGCACCGACGGCATCGTCCACGTACTGCGCTCCCTGCTCGCCGAGGCCGACCTCCTGATGGCCGTCGACGGCTACCCCACCCTCGCCTCCCTCCGCGCGGACGGCGCACTGCGCCACACATGACGAGAATTCAGGTCACGAGAAGTCAGGTCACGACGAGGAATCAGGTCATCGTGTCCGCCGGAAAGCGGCGGGGCTTGCCGGGACATTCGGGACGGCCCTACGCTCGAACGGCACAAATCGGGTCCGTACGTTCCCGCACGCTCGGAGGTCCGCCATCATCCGCGTCCTGCTGACCGCCTTCGAACCGTTCGGCCGCGATCCCCTGAACTCGTCCCTGGAGGCGGGCCGACTGGTCGCCGCCGGTCCGCCGGCCGGGGTGGCCCTGGAGTTCGCCGGGCTGCCCTGGGCGTTCGGCGACTCGATCGCCGAACTGCGCCGGGCGGTGGCCCGGTTCGAGCCGGACCTGGTCATCGCCACCGGCCAGGGCGGCAACCGGCCGGACCTCACGGTCGAGCGGGTGGCGATCAACCTCGACGACGCCGTCCGGACAGCCGACCGGAAGGGCAACCAGCCGCTCGACCAGCCGGTCGTACCGGACGGCCCGGCCGCGTACTTCTCCTCCCTGCCGGTGAAGGCCTGCGTGGAGGCGGTCCAGCAGGCCGGGATCCCGGCCACCGTCTCGCACACCGCCGGCACCCACCTCTGCAACCACGTCTTCTACGGGCTGGCGCACCTGATCGCCACCGAACGCCCGGAGCTGCGCGGCGGGTTCGCGCGCCTTCCGTACCTGCCGAGCCAGGCCTCCGGCCGGGAGCAGAGCGCCTCGATGTCGGCCGAGACGGCCGCCGAGGGGGTCCGCATCCTGATCCGCAGCGCCGTGGCCACCCTCCACCTGCCGCCCGTCGGCACAGTGGCGGCACCGCGCCGAAGAAGCTGGCTGTCCCGCCGGAGCAACTGATTCCCCGGAAACTGAGTTCCGGAGACTTCCGGAGACTTCCGGAAACGCGAAGAACCCCCATCCGGGTCCCGGATGGGGGTTCTTCTGAAGAATTGTTCGGCGGCGTCCTACTCTCCCACAGGGTCCCCCCTGCAGTACCATCGGCGCTGTAAGGCTTAGCT